>NZ_CP182350.1:0-332258 GCF_048571185.1 Arcobacter denitrificans (SeqCode)
TTGCGGAAGCAGGATTTGAACCTACGACCTTCGGGTTATGAGCCCGACGAGCTACCGAACTGCTCTATTCCGCGATTATTAGATGGATGGGGTAGCAGGATTCGAACCTGCGAATATCGGCACCAAAAGCCGAGGCCTTACCGCTTGGCGATACCCCAATGTTTAATCGTCGAATTATAGTAAAAAAATCATTTTCTGTCAAGATACTTTATATTTAATTTTGTATATTTTGATATAATAAATTTAAATATTAAAACAGTTAAAAGAGATTTATAATGTCAGCAATTAAAAGAGTACAAGAAGCTATAGAAGAGATAAGAAAAGGTAACATGGTAATCATGTTAGATGACGAGGATAGAGAAAATGAGGGTGATTTAGTTTATGCTGCAGCCCTATCAACTTCCCAAAAAGTTAATTTCATGGCAAGCCATGCAAAAGGACTAATTTGTGTATCAGTTACAAAAAATACTGCAAATAGATTAGAACTAAACCCTATGGTTGCTTCAAATACATCATCATATGAAACAGCATTTACAATTTCAGTTGATGCTGCAAGTGCAAGTACTGGAATTAGTGCAGGGGAAAGAGATGATACTATTAGAATCTTAGCAAATCCAGTAAGTAATACAAAAGAGTTAGTTAAACCTGGGCATATTTTCCCACTTATTGCAAAAGATGGAGGAGTATTAGTTAGAACTGGACATACAGAAGGTTCTATTGACTTATGTAAATTAGCAGGATTCAATGGTGAAGCAGTCATTTGTGAAATAATGAAAGAAGATGGAACAATGGCTAGACGTGATGATTTAGACATTTTTGCTCAAAAATATGATATGAAACAAATATATATATCCGATTTAGTAGAGTATAGACTATCACATGAGATATTAGTAGAAGAAGTATCTTCATCAAATATAGAGTTCTTTGGAAAAAGTGTCATAAAAAAAGAGTTTAAAGATCATTTGGACAATATTCATACAGCTATTATATTTGGCGACTTTGAAGAGACTACTCATGTAAAGTTCCATACAGTAATACCTGATATAAAACTATTTCTAAATGACAATAAGATAAACTCAATGTTAAAATCAATTAATTTCCTACAAGCAAAAAATGGTATTTTGATTTTTCTTGATGAAAATATGAAGCATTTAGAGTCAAGGAAAGATTATGGTATTGGAGCACAGATACTAAATCTATTTGATATAAAGAAAATAAAACTTTTAACAAGTGGAGGAAAACACTCTTTTGTTGGATTGACAGGTTTTGGACTTGAAATAATAGAAGAGATTCAAATAGAGGGATAAAAGTAGGGGAGTTAGCTTATCTTACTCCCGTTGCTATTTTGACTATATCAATTGATTTTTTAATTTTTTCAATCTCTTTAAAAGCCACTTCTTTATTTTCTTTATAATATAAAGATGATTCTATAGTATTTATTTTATCTTCAAGTCTAGAAATTGCAGCTTTACGAAGATCTTCATCTTCTATATTTAAGTATTTCATTGGATTTTGATTTGATATTCTTTTTAATCTATGAGAAAAAAGATACTTATTATCAGGATTTACATCTAAAAACTTGCAAATTTCATTATAAACTTCATCATTTGATGATTCAAATTTTTTATAAATAACTCCAGCATAATCATTCAAAAACTTATCATAATTATTATAGTCTATAAGAAACTCTTTTATTATTTCTTTATCTAAACTATCTTTTTCAATATCAAATTCTTTTTCAAACATATGAATAACACAAAAATATGCTATTTTTGAACAACTGTTTTCAATATTTTTTAAAAACTCTTGTATTTTCATAACTTCCCTTAAATAAAAAAAGGGGTGAATAAATTCACCCCTTTTTTATAATACCAATTATCACTTAGTAAAGTTGCGGACCAGCACCTGTAAAGTCATAGTCACTCTCTAATGTCAAATATTTTTTAAAGTTTTTAACATACATAGAAGCAAGTTTTTTTGTTGTTTCATCATATGCTTCTGTATCTTCCCAAGTATTTCTTGGATTTAATACTTTTGTTTCTACACCATCAAGTGTTTTTGGAATAGATAAGTTAAATATTGGAAGAGTTTCAAATTCACTGTTATTAATTGAGCCATCTAAAATACCATTAATACAAGCTCTAGTATTTTTAATACTCATTCTAGTACCAATACCATAAGGACCACCAGTCCATCCTGTATTTACTAGATAAACATTTACTTGATGTTCATCGATTTTATCTCCTAGAAGTGCAGCATAAATAGTTGGATTTAATGGTAGAAATGCTTCACCAAAACATGAACTAAATGTTGCAACAGGCTCTGTAATACCTCTTTCAGTACCTGCAACCTTTGCTGTATATCCGCTCAAAAAGTAGTACATTGCTTGTTGTTTAGTAAGTTTTGCAACTGGAGGTAAAACTCCAAACGCATCTGCACATAAGAAAATAATATTCTTTGGATGTCCACCTTTCATATCAGGTGTATGATTTTCAATATGACTCAAAGGATAAGAAACTCTTGTATTTTCAGTTTTACTTCCATCTTCAAAATCTACTACACCGTTATCATCATATACAACATTTTCTAATATTGCACCTTTTTTAATAGCACCGTAAATTTCTGGCTCATGTTCTGCTGATAAATTGATTACTTTAGCATAACATCCACCTTCAAAGTTGAAAACTCCACTATCATCCCAACCATGTTCATCATCACCGATTAAAGCTCTTTTAGGGTCAGTTGAAAGTGTTGTTTTTCCTGTTCCACTTAAACCAAAGAATAATGCTGTATCCCCATCTTCACCAATATTTGCAGAACAATGCATTGGAAGTTTTTTCTCTAATGGAAGCCAATAATTCATCATAGAAAAAAGACCTTTTTTCATCTCACCAGCATACCAAGTACCACCAATAATAGCGATATTTTCCTCTACATTAAAAACCACAAAAACTTCAGAATGAAGTTCATGGCTTACATAAGATTTATCTATTGTTTTACAAGCATTATACACAGTAAATTGAGGAGTAAATTCATTTAATTCTGACTCTTCAGGCATAATAAACATATTTTGAATAAAGTTTGCTTGCCATGCAATTTCTGTAATGAATCTTGCTGATCTTCTTGAGTCAGCAGATGCTCCACAATATACATCAGTAACAAATAAATCTTTATTACTCAATTGTTTTTTAGCTGTTTTTAACAAGTCATCATAAACATCTCTTGTTACTGCTCTATTTATATCACCCCAAGCTATATATTTGTTTGAAGGATCTTGATTTACAAAAAATTTATCTTTTGGACTTCTACCAGTAAAAATACCAGTATCTATCATTAAAGCACCAGTTGAAGATATTTTTGCACCTTCATTTTTTACTGCATGATCAATTAATAAATCTACATCACTATTTCTGTATACAGTTTGAACGTTTTCTAAACCTAATTGGCTCTTAATATCAGACATTATTCTTTTTTTCCTAATAAATTAAAATATTGATAATAGTACACCGGCGGCCACTGCGGACCCAATAACACCAGCAACATTTGGACCCATCGCATGCATTAACAATACATTTGATTTGTCATATTCTTGACCAACTTTACTAACAACTCTAGCTGCCATTGGCACAGCACTTACACCTGCAGCTCCAATCAACGGATTAATTTGATTATCTTCTGAGCTAACTTTATTCATAACTTTAGCCATAATAACACCTGCTGCAGTACCTGCAGAAAATGCTAATAATCCAATAACCATAATTCCTAATGTATCTAATACAAGGAATTTATCCGCTGCTAATTTTGAACCAACTCCTAAACCTAAGAAGATAGTTACAATATTGATTAAAGAATTTTGCATTGTATCAGAAAGTCTCTCAACAACTCCTGATTGTTTTAAGAAATTCCCAAATGCAAAGGCTCCAATAAGAGGAGTTGACTCTGGTAATAATATAATAGCCATCATTAAAATAAGTATTGGTAAGAAAAGTTTTTCTAGTTTATGTACTTTTCTTAATTTAGGCATTTTAATTCTTCTCTCTGCTTCTGATGTTAAAGCTTTCATAATAGGAGGTTGAATTACTGGCACAAGTGCCATATATGAATAAGCTGCAACAGCAATTGCCCCTAGTAATTCAGGAGCAAGTCTATTAGCAATAAAGATTGATGTTGGACCATCTGCACCACCAATAATAGAAATAGCAGAAGCACTTTGTAAATCAAAACCAATAGCAACAGCACCAACAAGAGAACCAAAGATTCCAAATTGTGCTGCACCACCAAGAAGAGCTGCTTTTGGATTAGCTAAAAGGGGAGTAAAGTCTGTCATTGCACCTACACCCATAAAAATAAGTAAAGGGAAGAATCCATTTGCAATTCCCATATTATAAATAATCCCAAGCATCCCATTTTCTCCACCAATACCAGCAAGTGGAATATTTGCTAATAATCCACCAAATGCAATTGGAAGTAAAAGCAATGGCTCAAAACCTTTTGCTATTGCTAAATAAAATAGAACAAAACATACAGTAAACATAATCAATCTACCAAAGGTTTGTTCAAATGTTGTCATCGGTCTAGCATCTTCAGCATGAGCTTCTGAAGTCATTACATCATCACTTGGATTTAAAAAAGAGTTAATTCCTGTCGTTCTATAAAATGACTCAACCAACTCATTTAAAGTTTTTGCTTTATATTCATGTTTTACTTCTTCAACTTTTACATTTTCATGAGTAGTACTAGAAGCAAAAGCATTAATGCTAAACATACATAAAAATGAAATTAGCAAAGAAGCGATTAATTTTTTATTCATAAATTTCTCCAATTTAACTATTAACCAATTACGGCAATTACTTGCCCTTCTTCAACTGCTTCACTTTGCTTAACTAGGAAAGACTTAATAGTACCATCAGCTGGTGCTTCAACATCAATTTCCATTTTCATAGCTTCTAAAATAGCAATAACTTCACCTTTTGCAACTTTATCACCAACATTTTTAGTTATTTTCCAAACATTTCCACTAACCGTTGCTCCAACTTCAACACCTTCACCACTTACTGGTGCTGCAGGTTCTGCTGATGTTTGCACTGGTGTAACTTGAATATCTGCATTTCCTTCAGCTACTGTTACATTAAATTTTTGCCCATCTACCACTACTGTATAGTTTCCAGTTGCATTACTCATAACTTTATCTTCTCCTAATTTACAATCTTTATCATCTTCACAAATATCTGTATTAGTTTTTCTAACACTTAAAGGACTATTTCCTTTTAAAAATGAAATACCTTTTTCATCACAAGCTGCTGCTATAAAGATATTTTCATCACTTATTTCAACACCTTCTTCTGTTAATCTGTTTTCCCAGTATTTCATAGTTTTCTTTTCATCTCTATCTGAAATATCTAAAGGGTTTTCTTTAGTTGGCTCTAATTTTAACTTCTCAGAAGCAAGGGCAACAATTTCAGAGTCAGGTTCAACTGGAGTTTTACCAAAGTATCCAAGTACCATTTTCCCATAACCTGGAGCTATTTGTTTCCATGGTCCAAACATAACATTTGCATATGCTTGTTGCCAATAAAATTGAGAAACAGGAGTTACTGATGTACCGTATCCACCTTTTTCCACAACTTCTCTCATAGCTTTTATAACTTCTGGGAACTTATGTAAAGTGCCATTGTCTCTCATCATTTGAGTATTTGCAGTCAATGCACCACCTGGCATTGGTGAGAAAGGAATTAAAGGTGAAACTTGTGTAGCTTCAGGTGGCATGAAATAGTCTTTTAAACAATCATTTAAAACTTCTTCGTATTTTAAGATTTTATCTATTTCTAAACCACCAAGGTCATAATTCATTCCCTTAACAGCATGCATCATAGTTAGAATATCAGGTTGACTAGTACCACCGGATACTGGACTTGCTGCTAAATCAATACCATCAGCACCTGCATCAAGTGCGGCTAAATAACAAGCAATACTAACCCCAGCAGTTTCATGAGTATGAAGTCTAATATGTGTATCATTTCCTACAAGTTTTCTTGCCATTTTAATAGTATCAAATATTTTTTGTGGAGAAGAAGTTCCTGAAGCATCTTTAAAACAGATTGAATCATAAGGAACTCCACTATCTAAGATTTGTCTTAGTGTTTTTTCATAAAAAGGTACATCATGTGCTCCTGTACAGCCTGGAGGTAAATCCATAAGTGTAACAACAACTTCATGATTTAAACCATATTTTTTAATACATTCAGCAGAATATTCAAGATTTTGAACATCATTTAAAGCATCAAAGTTTCTAATTGTCGTAGTTCCATGTTTTGCAAACATTTTTGCATGTAAATCAATAAGATCTCTTGAACCTGTATCTAACATAACAGTATTAATACCACGGGCTAGAGTTTGTAAGTTTGCATCAGGACCAACAATTTCTCTAAACTTGTCCATCATATCAAATGCATTTTCTTGTAAATAGAAGAATAAAGATTGAAATCTAGCTCCTCCACCAAACTCAAAGTGATTTATACCTGCCTCTTTTGCAGCTTCAACAGCTGGAAAAAAGTCATTCATTAAAACACGTCCACCAAAAACTGATTGGAAACCATCCCTAAAAGTGGTATCCATTATATCAATATATTTTTTTGACATTAAAATTAACCTTTTTGATTATTGTGATGTTGAATAACTGCAGAAATTGCAGCAATCTTTTTAGCAGTATCAGATGTTGCAACACTAGGTTGAACTTTTTTTGCAGTCTTAATATTGTCTTTTTCAGGAAAAAATTTCCCAATAAGCGCTGCTTGAGCTTTTAGAGCAAAAACCATGATAATAAGGAAAGAGAAAACGATTCCCATACCCAAAACCATAAATTTAAATGCTTCCATGACTAAGTTTGTTTCCATATATTTCTCCGTCAAAACACCGAATTCAAACTCAATTTTATAGTAATTTTCCTTTGTTAAAATTAATTTTACTAATATTTTTTATAAAATTTTGAAATTTACATTTTTTGTACATATTTACAATATTTTATTACCATATTTGTATAATAAATAGTCTATTTTTTTAATAGCTCTTGATATTGATGATTTTGTATCTATAATGATTGTTTGCATGGTCTTCTCCTAAATAATATTTCAAATTTTAGTATTTTTTTGAAAAAGTATTGAAAAATATTTCATTTTGTAATATAATTACAAAAAAGGAGATAAAATGTTACTTGTAAATGAGATAATTGAGCGCCTGAAAGATGTTTTAAGTACTGATGGTATCAAAGGCAAGATTTTTGATAAAGATGTTGCTGATGCTTTAAGTCTAACTCAAGCAAACTTTGCAACTATGAAAAATAGAAGTAAAATACCTTTTTCAAATATATTAGATTTTTGTGCCATTAAGAAAATCTCTATAAATTGGCTTTTATATAATCAAAATCCTGGTTCACTAGTTGACTCGACAGATAAGTATTGGATTAAATATTTTCCTGAAATTTCTGTTAGTGCAGGTGGGGGTGCTTATGATAGTGAAGATAACTATGAGAAACTAGAAGTACCACCTTATTTTATTAATATGTTAGGCGGTGAACAAAATCTAAAAAATATTGAAGCTATTAATGTAATAGGTGATTCTATGGAGCCTACCTTAAACTCAAATAATATTATATTTGTGGATAAATCAATAAAAAATGGATTTAGAGATGGGATATATGCCTTTACTACAAATCATGGACTTTTTGTAAAGAGAATGCAAAAAAGAGTTGATGGAAAACTTGATATTATTTCAGATAATAAAGATTATCCTGTACAAGTTATGGCTAGTGATGAACTCCAAGTTTTAGGAAAAGTTGTAGGCTCTTTTGGAATGGTGTTTTAAAAGAGCTCCGAAGTTTCATTTGATGATAGTTTTAATGTATCTTCAATTTTAGATTTATCATAACCTATAATATAAAGTGCATTGAAATATTCGTTTTTTAGAACCTTCTTCAAGTTCCCTATATCTTCTAATATAATTTGTTGTTGATTGAAGTTTTCTATAAATAAAGGAGTTATAAATATAGTTTTGCCATATTTATATTTCTCTTCTAAATATTTTATTTCGTCTAATATTAATTCTAAGTTTTTTTGACAGATTATAACTTTATTACTTCTTCCAAAATCAATAATATTTAAATACTTATCTACAAATATTGGCTTAAAATGGTTAAGCTTCATAAGTTTTTGTAAATCTAATTCTAAATTAAAAAAGTTATAAACATCTAAAAATTGATTTATATATAAAGATGATAGCTTTAATTTATGAAAAAATATTTCTTTATATGAAAATGAAGTTTCAAATAAAGAGTGTTCTATTAGGTTGTTTATTTTGTACGTTTGTTTAGAAAAAGGTTTATAGTTTGGGTATATACTCTTAATAAGCTCTTCATTTGAACAAATAAATATCTCATCTTCATTTATATTTTCAATAATTTTTACGCAAGACTCTAAGTTTGAAAAAATCATTTTTATTTTTTTATTCAGAGCCTTGTATATATTTATCAAATCAAAAGTAACTTTATCACAATAATAAACTTCTAAATTAAAAGTTGAAAACTTAAATCTAAATAACTTAATAAGAGTTTCTTCAAGTGAATTAACCCTTATCCATGCTATTTCATTATCTAAAACCTCTATTTCAAAGTCATGAACTATTGCAAAGGCTCCATTTTTTATGGCAGTTTGAGTATCTTTTATATTTTTAGCTAAATATAAATCACCTTCTATGACTTTTTTTGCATCAGTTTTAATATTATATATAAAAGAGACAGATGGAGAGTTTTGTAACTTCCCATCTATAATATCAATGACAGAAGAAATATTCACAATATTTCTTAAGAGATTTTCGTTCCAGAAACTTTTGGTTTTTCAGGACGAACAAGATTTAAACCATTTTCATCACGAGCAGCTAGAAGCATACCTTCACTAATCATTCCCATAAGTTTCGCTGGTTTTAGGTTTGCCACAACACAAGCTTGTGTTCCAACAAGCTCTTGGGCAGAATAAGACTCTTTTATACCAGCTAGTATTTGTCTATTTCTTCCTTCTCCTAAATCAACTTGAAGTTTTAATAGTTTTTTTGATTTTGGAACTTCTTCGGCCTCTACAATTGTACCAATTCTTAAAGTTGTTTCAAAAAACTTGTCAATTGTAATTAAATTATCTTCTTCAACTATCTCTTCAGTTTTTTCAACTTCTTTTTTTACTGGTTGTGTACTTACAGTTGCTGGTGAAGCTTGTTCCAGTAAAATCTCTTCAATTCTTGGAAATAGTTGTTCTATTTTTGTAATAGTAACATCAGGAAGTAACTCTTTGTTTATAACTATATTTGTAAAGTTTTCACTATTTATTTCTAAACCAATTGATTGAGCAATTTTAGAAATCTTTTCTGGCATTACAGAATCTAAAAGTAGGGCAACTCGTGCCATAATATTTGTGATTAAAGCTACTAAAGCCATAGCTTCATCAACTTTTTCTTCTTTCATTTTAGTCCATGGCTCATAATCACCAATGGCTTTATTTGCAATTGTTAATACTTTCCAAATCTCTTCAAGATATCTATTTAACTGCATATTATAAACATAGTTTTCAACACCATCTAAAATCTCATTTACTTCATCTAACTCTTTTTTATGAAATTTTGCTACATCTTTTGAAGTAACTTTGTATTCAAAGTATTTTCCACTCATTCCAATGATTCTATTAAGTAAGTTTCCTAAATCATTTCCTAAATCAGAATTAATTCTATCCATTAAGGCTTTTTGAGAAAAATCTCCATCTTGTCCAAATGGAACTTCTCTAAGCATAAAATACCTAAAAGCATCAAGACCATAAGCATCCGCTACTTCTTTAGGGTTTACTACATTTCCTTTTGATTTAGACATTTTATCGCCATCTCTTGTCCACCAACCATGAGCTGCTATATGTTTTGGCAATGGTAAGTCTAAAGACATTAAAAAAGCTGGCCAATAAATGGCATGAAATCTTAAAATATCTTTTCCAACCAAATGAACATTTGCAGGCCAAAACTCCATGTTTTTATCATCTGTTCCATATCCTAATGCAGTAATATAATTCATAAGAGCATCTAACCATACATACATTACATGTTTTGGTTCATTTAATGATTCTGGCAATTTTACACCCCAATCAAATGATGTTCTTGAAATAGATAAATCTCTTAATCCACTTTTTACAAAATTGATAATTTCATTCTTTTTAGAACGAGGTAAAATACAGTCAGGATTCTCTTCATACCATTTTAGCAGTTTATCTTCATAGGCAGATAATTTAAAGAAATAACTCTCTTCTTTTACTATATTTGTAGGTTTTCCACAGTCTGGGCAAAACTCATTTTCAATTAGTTGTTTTTCAGTAAAGAATGTCTCACATGATACACAATAATATCCTTCATATTCACCCTTGTAAATGTCACCTTTGTTATACATTTTTTCAAAAGCAAATTGAACGCCAGTTTTATGCTCTTCATCAGTTGTTCTTATAAACTTATCATATGTAATATCAAAATCATCCCATAAGGCTTTAAACTTACCAGAAACTTCATCTGCGTACTCTTTAGAAGTTTTACCTCTAATTTTTGCACTCTCTTCGATTTTTTGTCCATGTTCATCAGTACCAGTAAGAAGAAAAGTTTTTCTACCAGTTAATCTTGAGTATCTAGCCAACATATCTGCAATAATAGTAGTATACGCATGTCCTATATGCGCAACATCATTCACATAATAAATTGGAGTAGTAATATAAACATTTTTATGACAATTCATTTTTTACCTTTAATTAAAATTCAAATCCACCTGTAGAACCTTTGTTCATAGATTCATACACGGCAATAACATATTTTTTTCTTATTTCACAATCAAAAAACTTCTCACAAGGAGTACAAGAATCCAAGTTGTAAGATTTTTGGCACTCATTTAATCCAATGATTTGTTCTTCTAACGCATCATCCCATTGGCTTTTGTTTTGATTATTTTCCATTTTCACTATAAACTTTTAAAACTCTATTTATCTCTTCATTTGAACCAAAGAAACAAGGAGTTGTATCATGTATATGAGTAGTAGGAACTTCTAGAACTCTCTGAAGTCCATCAACTGCTCCACCACCTGCTTTTTCGTAAGTAAGTGCGAAAGGAAATACTTCAAAAAGCTGTCTTAACTTTCCCTTAGGTTTATCAGTAGTTCCTGGGTATGAGAATAAACCTCCACCTTTAAGAAGTATTTGATGAAGATCAGGAACCATTCCACCACTGTATCTTAATCTATAACCATCATTGAAGATATCATCAATGAGCTGTTTATGAAAAGGTGCCCAACAGTTCTGAGTAGAACCAGGAGCATTTAATTTTCCTTTTTCATTTAATTTAATATCTTGAATAAATTTAAATTTATTATTTAGTAATCTATACATTTTTACATCATCTGTTGTAACTACCATTTCAACTCTAGGTCCAAATACTACATAAACAGAAGCTATAATATTAGCAGCATTGAATTCATTTTCATAAATACCAAAAATAGAACCAACTGATAAGTTTACATCAACTAAAGAAGAACCATCTAAGGGATCATAAGCAATTAAATACTTTCCATCATCATGAAGATTTACAATGCTTTCTTGTTCTTCACTAACTATTGCTTTTATTGATTTTACTTTTGCAAATATCTCTTCAATAATCACATCACTTTGTATATCAAGTTTTAGTTGTGTATCCCCAGTTGAATTTTCTTGTTCACTTTTTCCAGTATCACCTGTTTCTATTAAGTGTTTAATCTTTACAGCTGACTCTTTTATGGCATCAAATATTTCATTCATTATTTTACTCTTTTCGCATTTTCTTCAATCCATTTGATTATCTCTTCTGGATTATTTAAATCTAATCTTTTCATTCCTTCTGGAATATCACTTATACTTTCATCTGTTGCAATAACGTCAGTTAGTTCAAAATATGATTCTTCAATTCTATCTCTAAAGACTGCAATTCTAGGTAGTGGTAAGGTCTTAAGACCTTCTACTAAGAGATAATCAAACTCTCCAAACATATCTATTATCTCTTCTATAGAAGATGTTTCTTGTTTAAACATAGTAGTTCTTGTGGGTCCCACTACAGCTACATCTGCTCCTGTTTGAAAAAATTTAAAAGAATCTTTTCCTTCCCTATCAAAGCTAGCTTTATCTTTAGGGTCATGCTTTACAATACAAACTTTATAGCCCATATCTTGTAGGATACTAGATACTTTTACTACTAAGGTAGTTTTTCCACTATTTGAAGGTCCTGTAAATGCAACAGCTAAATATTTTTTTGTATTTAATTTCATTTGGGGATTTTATCTAAATGATGGTTAAAGTATCTTTAGTGTAAAATCACCAAATTATTATACAAATATGGAGATTCTATGAACAAATTTTTATCAATTATTTTATTTACTTTTTTACTTTTATTGAGTGGCTGTAGCTCTTACTCTATAACTAAATATTTTGATAAAGATAACTTTTATTTAAATGCTTTACAATATACAAAAAAAGCTGATATAGTTAAAGATGAAGAAGTAGCTGCGATATTTACGGCAACTTATTTAAATGAAGTTGAAGAAAAGTATGATGATAGTTATGAAAACTTTATAGTTTCTGTTTATGTTGCAAATAATAAAAAAAGTGAAACACCAAACATAACTATAGATAAACAAAGTTATACGCAAGAAGAATTAGAAGATGAAAAAAACTATGAAAAAAGTTATATAGAGATGAAAGAGATAGAAAAAGAGTCAAAACTAATAGAATCTATACCTCTTAAAAATCCATGGGCAAAATATTATTTAATCAAATTTGATAAAAGTGAAGATTTAGAAAATTTTCTATTAAGATATAGACTTAATCAAGATTTGAAAGCTGAAATAAGTTTTTAAAAAACTCTTCTAAACTTATTTCTTTTTTGTCAATTATTTTTGTATAGATTATATAATTATAAATAAACTCTTTTGCACTTTCATTCCCAAAAAGCTCTAGACTAAGGTAAGGTTCGTATCTATTTTTAATCCTAAATAAGTCAAATTTTAATCTATCCTTTAAATAATCTACATCATAAATATAAGCATAAAACTGCATTAAAGCATGAGGAAATTCTGCTTTTACTTCATCTAAAATATAAGAATAATAAAGAATATTTATCCTTGGAATTAACAGTTCATCTCTTTTTGCATCAAGATTATTAAATATAGATATCACATCAGCTTTTTTTAGATTTATTTGCATTAAACCTAAATCAAACTCTAAAGAGATTTTATTTTCATCAAAAAAACTTAGGGTTTTGGCATATGAGTTAATGAGTATTTTTTTCTCATTTGAACACTTTTCTAAAAAGTCATATTTTAAGATCTTAAAACTATCATCTATTTGAATAACCTTTTTTGAGAGTTGTTTTATATATAAGGTATAAATATTTGAATTTGTAGATTCTTTTAAAGAGGTCAAACTAATAGAATCATTATTTAATAAATAAAGCCAAAAGTTAACTTTGTCTTTTTCATATTGTACCCTTGCTTTTGAGAGTGCATTTTGAAGGTATTTTGTCGTTTGATCATCAAGTTTTTTGTTTAAAACTCTATTTAAAGCCAAGTTAAATGAAATATTGTAATTAGAATTAGAATCATCATAGTCTAAAAAACTTGATTGTAAAAAATTAAGTTTTGGATTAGAAATAATTAAAGACAAAAACTTTTCAAATCTTTTGTCATCTTCTAATTTTTGGATAGTTTTATTAGGTAGTCTATAGTTTAACTTATCATATAAAAAACTATTTGTTGCATTTAAATATAAATCATAAATTATATCTTTTGATGATGAAACAAGTTTTGTAAAGGGAATAGGGGAGTTTATGATTTTTAGCTCTTTTGCTAAAAGAGGATAGTTGTCCTCAAGCTTTAATATAATTGAATTAAGTTCCAAAGGAGTTAATGTTAATGCTTTTTTTAAATCAAGTCCTGCTGCAATACAATCACTATTTGTAGATACTAAGCTCTTTGCACTTGCATTCATACATTGCAAGACAGCTAAAGTCTCATCATAGTCAATCTTTTTTGCATATTCATCAAAAATAATTTTATTTACATTAGAAATATTTTCTAATATTGAGATGGTATTTTCATATGATTTTTGACTATTTTCTAATTTAATAAAATAGTCAAAATCTTTTTTTAATAAGTTTTCATCGGAAAATAAAAAAGTTGTGAGAAGAAAAGAAAGTACTAAAAACTTTAATCTCATCCTAATCTACTTACATACCCATAAATAATCTTCCTAAAAATGTTTCTAGGAAAATAAGTACTAAAATCAAAATCATAGGAGCTAAATCCATACCACCAAAAACAGTAGGGATATATCTTCTTATAAGTGCATATGCTGGCTCTGTTAGTCTATATAACATTTGAACAATAGGATTATAAGGGTCAGGTCTAACCCAAGAAATAAGTGCAGAAATAATTACAACCCATTTATATAAAAATATAACACTCATAACAACTGTGGCAATTGAGCCTATCAATGCATCTGTCATTTTACAATTTCTCCTAAATAATTTTTAATAAGTGGGTAAATATCTGATAAATCAGGACCTTTATTCTCACCAGTTAAAACATATCTTAAAGGTTTACATAAAGCTTCATCTTCTAAGCCCGTATTGTTTGAAATATAGATTTTAAACTCAGCAAAGTCTTCAATAAAAGGTGCACTTATTAAACACTCTTTTATTTTTTTATATTCTTTCTCAAACTCCTTAGGAGAAGTTTTTGAACTAAAAATCATATCTATTTTTGTTTTTAACTCTTTTATTGTACTAGCTTCTTCTAAATAGAGTTTTCCTAACTTTCCAATGTCACTGTCAGCAAAACCTAATATTTTAGATAATCTCATTTCCTCAATCTCTTCTAAATGTTTTTTATTAATAAATCTCAATTTATCTATATCAAACTTACTAGTAGAATTTGATATCTTTTTAATATCAAACCACTCAATTGCTTCTTCTATAGTAAAAATTTCACTAGATGTTTCATTTCCCAATAATACTAAATAATTGGCAATAGCACTTGGTAAAAACCCTTCATTAATAAGCCACTTTATACTACTCTTTTCTTCAGTCAAATCACTTATAATTGCTGGAACATGTATATAGTCTATGTTTTTAGTATAATTAAGTGTATTTCTTACATGAATTTGTTTTGGAGTATTTAAAATATCTTCTTGGGTACGAAGGATTGTTGATATATCATAAAGCATATCATCTACCGCACTAGCATAATTACTTGTAGGTGTTTTGTCATGTTTTAATATAAAAAAAGAATCTATTTCCCATGGTTCATATGAAGAATCACCCTTTAATAAATCTACAAACTTTATAACTTCTTCTGGTTTTTTAATTCTAACAGTAAAAGGTGCATTACAGTTTATAACAGTCTCGTCTGATAGAGTTTCACAAAAGCCATCATAGACATATGCTTTGCCGTCTTTTTTTGCTTTATCTTTTATTTCTTTTAACTTTTCATCAGAACAAAAACATGCAAATGCTTTTTTTTGACCCATAAGTTGCATAGCCATTTTTTGATGATATTTTAAATTCTCACTTTGATATACAACTGCTTTATATTCAATTGAAAATAAAGTTAAGAGTTCTAGTATCTCTTTATCTTTTCCTTCAATATTTTTGTCTTTTTCAGAATCATCTATTCTTATTAAAAGTTCTTCATTTAATTGTTTTGAAACAATATAATTAAATAAAGCAAGTCTAATATCTTCTATATCCATATCTTTTGTTGGACTTGGTGCAAATCTTAACAATCTATTTCCTTACTATTGAAAATGATAAGTTTTTTATTTCATTATGAGATTTAATATACTCATTAATCTCTTTCAATGTTAATTTTTCTATTTTTTCTAACTCATTTTTTGAATAATCTTGTTCTAAACCTCTATAATAAAGGGTAAAAGCACGGTTCAATCTTTGACTTAGTGTTTCAACTCTTAATGGCTCACTTCCTGTTAAAAAGTTTTTTGCAGCTTTTAATTCATCTTTTGTAATGCCATTTTTTACAAAATCATTAACTATTTTAACAACTAACTCTTTAGCACTATCAGCTGATTCATTTTTAGTTTGTAAATATCCTGTAAAATAAGAGTGAGACTTATTAATTGAAATTTGTCCATATGCACTATAGGCTAAACCTCTTTTTACACGTATCTCTTCCATAAGTCTAGAACCAAAACCACTTCCGCCAAGCACAAATGAAGCAACCTTTGCAATATAATTATTCTCATCATTTACTTTTGTATTAAAAGGACTTCCAAAATAGATATATGCCTGTTGAGTATCTTTTATTAACTTTTTTACTATCTTTTCATTTGAAGCTTCGACATTTATAATTTTTGACTCTTTTCCTTTTGGTAAAATTGTCAAAATAGGTTCAAGTTTAGTTTTCATATCTTTTAATTTTATATCACCACCAACTACAATAATTAGGTTTTCTAAAACTAAAGTTGAGTCAATAAACTCTTTAATATCATCTAATGAGATTTCTGATATAGATTCAATTGTCCCATTTGATGGCTTTTCTAATACAGTATCTTTAAAAAGTATTTTATTTAATTCATTTCTAGATACATAGTCATAATCATTTTCTTTTCTTTTTAAAGAACCTGTTAATATGGTTTTTATTTTTTCTAACGTTTCAGCTTTATAATTAGGTGATTTTAGTAATTGGGCTAATAGTTCTAAAGAATCACTGTAAACATCTTTTATTGATGATAATTCAATAACAAAAGTCTCAAAACCATGAGATACACTTAAAGTAATCGCTAAATTTTCTAATTTTTGAGCAAATCTTGTACTTCCATCTTTTAGTGTACCTTCATTTAAAAGCCTAGAAGATAAAGTTGCTAGTCCATTTTTATCTTTATCTTTTATTGAACCACTGTTTTTAAAAACTAATTGTAAATTAAATGTAGGTAATGAGTGTTGTTCTTCAATAACTACTGGTATATTTGTATCTTTTATTTTAATATGCTCAATTTGGGCACCCATTAAAAATCCTTGTATTAAAATTATGATTAATAATATATTTTTCATATTAGAACTAAAACCTTTCTAATATCTCATATGCAGTATTTCTTTTTGCTGGATTCTCTCCAACATCACGTATTAATTGAATCATTTCATCTTGATTCATGCAGTTTGTAGCACCTGCAGCTGCTACAACATTTTCTTCCATCATTGTGCTTCCAAGATCATTTGCTCCAAATTTAAGTGCCATTTGACCTATATAACTTCCTTGTGTTACCCAAGAGCTTTGAATATTTTTAAAATTATCTAAAAATAGTCTTGAAACTGCTAAAAGTCTTAAATATCTATTTGAAGACTGTGGTTTTATATCTGGTAACTCTTCTATAAGCTTTGTATTTCCACTTTGAAAAGACCACATAATAAATGCTCTAAATCCACCAGTCTCATCTTGTAACTGTCTAATTAAATCCCAATGTTCAATAATCTCTTCATTGGTTTCAACTGTTCCAAACATCATAGTTGCAGTTGTTTTCATGCCAATTGAGTGGGCAAGTCTATGCACTTCTAACCATTGGCTTGCATCAATTTTTTTAGGGGCAATAATATCTCTTACTCTATCACTTAGTATTTCAGCACCAGCTCCAGGAATAGAACTTAATCCCTTTGCTTGCAACCTCTTTAAAACTTCAAGTATTGTTATTTTTGATACTTTTGCAATATATACTATTTCAATAGCAGAAAAAGAGTGCAAGGTGATTTGAGGAAATTTTGTATGAATATGCTCAACCAAATCTTCATAATAATCAATTTTTAGCTTTGGATGAACTCCTCCTTGCATAAGGATTTGAGTACCACCAATAGCAAGTAATTCTTCAATCTTTTCATCTATTTCACCATGTGATAAAACGTATGAATCACCATCTCTTCCATGTCTATAAAAAGCACAGAACTTACAATCTACCCAACAAACATTTGTATAGTTTATATTTCTATCCACTACAAAAGATGTTATTTTTTCAGGGTGTAACTCAGATTTTCTTTTTGTAGCCATTTCCCCTAACTCAACTAAAGAGGCGCTTTGAATTAAATCCAATGCCTTTTCTTTAGTAAGTCTATTTGTTATACTCATTTTTTTAACCATTTTTTACTCTTTTATTTTTTAAAAAGATGACCCTAAAGCAAATTCAAATGACGATGTTTTATCACCTGCTTCATCATCTAATGCTTGAGAGAAAATAAATTGAAGTGGTCCAAATGGGGAAACCCATTCTAATAAAGCACCGGTACCACTTCGTTGAATTTCGGACATAGAATCTTTTCCAATCATTCCATAGTCATAAAAGACTCCCCATCTCATTTTTGATTTGGGTACCAAGGGAAATGACAACTCTATACTATTTGTAAACATTTGTTTATATACTGTTTTATTTCTTAAACTATCATCTGGACCAAAGGCATAAGATTCATATCCTCTTAAAGATTTTGATCCACCCATATAAAGAGAATCTCCCCTTGTAAGTTTTCCATTATCAACTAAAAAGTTTAAGTTTGCTCTATATCTAAAAATCCAATCACTATCAATAGAATCTTCTAATGAGTGGAAATATTTAAAGTTTGTTAAACTTTTCATATATTTAGAATCGCCACCAACACCTGCATACTCTAACGAAGTTCCTGCTTTTATACCATTTCTTGGTAACATATAATCATCTGTATTATTAAAATTAATATAGGGAGTAATTGAACTTGTAATATAATCTTGATTGTATGTTGAAAGAAGTGGTGTATTTGTACTTGTATCCGTGTCTGTATAATTTTCTTCAATCATATCAAATCTATATTTTGCACCAGCATATAAATTTCTTACAATCTCTCTTCCTGCTGAAACTGAAAAACCATTTGATACTTTTGATAGTTCATACGCACCATCAGTTGTTCCAGAGTAGTCAATTTCATCTTCTCTATTATGAACTTCAACAGTTCCATTATATTTACTATCATAAATTGCTGGATTTGTTAATGATAAAGAATAGTTTTGATTCTTTTCAGAAAAATCTATATTTACTCCAACTCCTAAACCTGAACCAAATACATTTTTTTCATTAATTCCTGCACTTATCATTAAACCATCATAAGAACCATATCCACCTCCTAAGCTAATAGTACCTGTTGGAGCTTCTTTAACTTTTACAATTAAATCCATAGTCTCTTCTGAAACTCTTTTTTGCTCAATTGTTACATCATCAAAGTATCCAGTTCTTTTTAATTTATTTCTTGAATCTTCAAAATCAGTTAGACTAAATAAATCACCATGTGCTAAATATACATCTCTTCTAATAACCCTATCTAATGTTCTATGATTACCAGATATAATCACATCATTAATGTAAACTTTTTTACCAGGAATTATATTAAAAACAATATCAGCAGTTCCGTTTTCTTCATCTTTTTTTATATCATATACAACTTGATTAAAAGCATAGCCTAAATCTGCAACTTTTGTTTTTAAGAACTCTTGATCTTCTCTAAGCTTTTCAATATTAAATATATCATCTTTTGAAAGTTTTAGTTCACTATATAAACTCTCTGGGTCAATAATCGAAGCATCAACATAAATTTTGATATCATTTGTTTTGTATTGTTGACCTTCTGATATAAAAAAGTCTAATACAGCATCATTAGAAGCAAAGTTAATCTTTAAAAATGGATCTTTAATAACAGAATCTAAATAACCTTGTTTAAAGTATTGGTCTCTTATTCTTGGTCCATCAATTTCTAATTGCTCTAAGTTAACCTCTCCACTGTTTTGTCCAAACCACCATGAAATGAAATCTTTTTCATTATTTACAGTTACATCTTCAAAGTCACCTGCATCTAAATTGTCTGAACCATAATAATTTACTTTTTTGATAATAATTTCATCACCAACATTAACATTAAAAGTAACAGCAACAGCATCTTGACCTAAATTTTCTATTTCCACTTCAACAACAGAATTAACATAACCTTCTCGTTCTAAGTTTTTCAACAAAATTTCTTTTGCTTGTTTAATTTTTGAGGTTGTGTACATATTTCCTTTTTTTATACCCATCATTGAGGATAAGGCCTCTTTATCTTCATCTCTACTTTTATAGTTGTTTATTTCTATATTTGCAATTGAAGGTTTTTCTATAAATATAAATTCCAAATTTCCATCTTCGTTATTAACAGAGATATCATCAAAATACCCAAACTTATAAAACTTTTTAATTGCACTGTTTATTGATTTATTATTAATTTCATCACCAACTCTAAGTTCTGTTGTTTCATCAGCAATGTCTTGAGAGATTTTTGATAAATTTACATATTTTATAGACTGTATTTCTTGCGCATGTAGAAATGTAGCAAGTACTAAAGAGGTATATAAAGCAGATTTTTTCACGTTAATCCTTATAGCTATTCTTATTAAAGTAGTTAATATAACTAAATAAAGTTTATAGGATGGTTAAGATATAATCTTTTTTTATATTATTTAATAAAGGGTGAAATAGTGAATATAGGAATTGTGGGATTAGGGCTTATGGGTGGTTCTATTGCTAAAGCTGTCAAAAAATATGCAATTGCAAAGAATGTATATGGATATGCAAGAAATGAACAAACAGCAAAAGAGATTGAAGAGTTAAATTTAGTTGATAAACTTATGAGTTTAGATGAACTAAAGAAGAACTCAGATGTAATCATTTTAGCTATTCCTGTTGATTCAATTATTTCAATGTTTGATGATTTAAAAGATGTTTCACAAAATACCACTATTATGGACTTAGGCTCAACAAAAGAGTTTATAGTTAAAAATATACCAAATGAAATTAGAAAAAACTTTATAGCAGCTCATCCTATGACTGGAACAGAAAAATTTGGTCCAAAGTCTGCAATGGATGGACTATATGAAGGGAAAACTGTTGTTTTGTGTGACTTAGAAGATAATGAGGAACTTCATAAAAATAGAGCAATTAAAATATTTCAAGATATAGGAATGAGACTTGTTTTTATGAAAGCAAGTGAACATGATATTCACGCATGTTATATGTCACATTTACCACATGCTATTTCATACTCTTTAGCAAATACTGTAATGAATCATGAAGACCCAAGATCAATTATAGCCTTAGCTGCTGGGGGATTTAAAGATATGAGTAGAATAGCAAAATCAAGCCCTAGTATGTGGATAGATATTTTTAAGCAAAATAGAGAAAACCTTTTGGACTCAATTGATTTATTTGAAGTTCATATGAAAAAAGTTAGAGAAATGGTTGAAAATGAAGAGTATGAAGAACTAGATAAATGGATGAAAAAAGCAAATAGCTTGCATGAGATACTTTAAAGTATCTCAACACTATTTATAGCTTCTTGTACTTGAATAGCTTGAAAGTGTTCCTTTACATCATGACATCTTACAATAGAAGCCCCATTTTTTATTGACTCTAAATGAATTGCCAAAGTCCCAGGAAGTCTCTCTTGGGGTGAAGATTCAACAATACTATTTATCATAGATTTTCTACTTGCTGCTATTAATAGTTCAAACCCAAAATGACT
Source organism: Arcobacter denitrificans (SeqCode) (assembly GCF_048571185.1). Taxonomy (GTDB): domain Bacteria; phylum Campylobacterota; class Campylobacteria; order Campylobacterales; family Arcobacteraceae; genus Arcobacter; species Arcobacter denitrificans. The sequence goes on from NZ_CP182350.1 coordinate 21,659, forward strand.
AAAATAACCTAGGTTTTTAATAAGTGTTAAATTATGCTCTAGATTTTTCCCAAAACCAATGCCTACGTCTAAAATGATGTCATTTATTCCAAAGCTTTTAGCTTTTTCTACTCTTTCTTTAAAAAATTTATCAATATCAAAAACTACATTTTCATATTGTGGGCTTTGTTGCATATTTTGTGGATTATTTTGCATATGCATAATCACAACTTGAGCATCATACTTTGAAGCCACTTTACAAACTGCATCATTTTCTAAGCCTGTAATATCATTAACTATACTAAAACCTTTACTTAAAGCATAATCTAAGACTTTTGCTGCATAAGAGTCCAAAGAAAATCTTACATTTTCATATAGCTTTTCTTCATATATTAAGTCAATAATTGGTTTAACTCTACTAAGTTCTTCTTCTTCTGATACAGCAAGGCTTCCAGGACGACTTGAAACTCCCCCTAAGTCTATAATATCTGCACCATCATTAATCATTTGTTCTATTTTTAAAACTGCACTTGAGCCATAGAATCTGCTATTTTTGAAAAATGAATCTTCATTGGCATTTATAATGCCCATAATTTTTGTTTTATTGTTTTTCATAAAGTTTTATCTATGCTTTCTATGAATAACAGTTAAAAGTAGGGTAGTTAAAATATGAATGGGTCTTGAGTTCAACTCTAAGAGCTTTATAGCATTTGAAAATGCATCCAACTCTTTTTTTGTAAGTTTTATTTTTTGAGAATTAATTTTAAATAAAATTGACTCTATAATTGCTTTTGATTCTTTTTTTCCAATTTTTTGATTATCTTTTAAAAATTGATACAAACTTTTTAAATCCATTCTAAAAAAGTCAAAATCTACATCAACTCTTTCAATTCTCTTTTTCAAATATTTATGTGGCATACGAGAAAGAATAGTTGGTAAGATATTTGATTTTGAAGTTGTGACAATTATAAATACAATATTTTTAGGTGGTTCTTCCAAAACTTTTAATAAAGAGTTTTGAGCCTCTATTCTAAAACTACTACCACAAAGAATTATATATTTTGTTTCATTTGATGAAATATAAGCTTCTTTTATCGTCTGTTGAGCTTGTGCAGTTAAAAAATCATCTTTTTCTTCATTTCTTACAACTCTATAACTATGTAATGGTAAAGTTGGAATTAAGTCTTTTAACGTTTCATCTATATTATTAACAATAAGTATTGTTGAACTATTATTCTCAATCAAGATTAACTCTCAACATTTATCTCTGCAAAAAGTGCTGCACTTAATGTCTTATTATATAATCTAAACATTTGTAATAGTTTCATATCAAGGGCTATATCGCTACTTTTTAAGTTAAAAGCATCTTGTTTTTCTTCATCCAGTAGCCAAAGAAATGAGTACTTAGAAACTTTAGGAATAAAAGCTCTTGAATCTTGACTTCTACCTATATACCAAAAACAATAACCATTTGGAAAAGAGATATTTAACATATCTTTTAGATAACTTACATCATCTTCACTTTGAACATTATCTAGTAGTTTATAAAATGATTTAAAGTCATAAAAAGGTAAATAGGGTCTATTTAAACTTTTTTTATTGATATTTGTAAGTATATACTCTAAAAACCAATTTCTTTCGTCATCACTTATAATAATAACAGAACATCCCTTATCTAAAATACTACTTATTGATTTTGAGACTAAAGGAGTCCATTCATATTTTTTTTCTTCTAACCAAGGAGACAATAACTTATCATCTCTTATCGTATCAACCGTCCAGTTTAAAAATTCTTGCACTTCTATTTATCCAAGTCATATGCATCATGTAAAGCACGAACTGCTAATTCTGCATATTTTTCTTCAACAATCATTGATATTTTTATTTCACTTGTTGAAATAATTCTAATGTTGATATTTTCATTTGCAAGAGCTGTAAATGCTTTTGACGCAACACCAGTATGGGATTTCATACCAACACCAACAATAGAAACTTTACAAATCTTTTCATTATAATCTACATTTTCAACTTCATCTTTAAAGTTTACCATTACATTTTTACAAACTTCCCAATCAGTTGTTGGAATTGTAAAGTCTAAAGCTGTTTTACCATCTACTGCAACTGTTTGAACAATCATATCAACATTGATATTAGCATCAGCAAGAGCTGTAAAAATAGAAGAAGCAATCCCCGGTCTATCAACAACTCCATACATTCCCACTCTAACTTGGTTTTTATCCAAAGCAATTCCACTTACTATTGGCTGTTCCATAATATTCTCTTCCTTTGTTATTAAAGTACCTTCAACATCAGGTGTAAAGCTACTTCTTGATACTAAATTTACATTTAATTTTTTTGCCATCTCAACAGATCTATTTTGTAATACCTTAGCTCCTAAAGAAGCCAATTCTAACATCTCATCATAAGATATCTTTTCTAGCTTTTTAGCTTTTGGCTCAATTCGTGGGTCTGTTGTATAAATACCATCTACATCTGTATATATTTCACAAAAGTCCGCCTTGATTGCTCCTGCGATTGCAACAGCTGTTAAATCAGAGCCACCTCGTCCTAGTGTAGTTACTTTACCTTTTTGAGTAACACCTTGAAAACCAGCAACAACAATTATTTTACCATCTGCTATTGCATTTTGCATATTTGTTGTATCTATATGCTCAATTCTAGCTTTAGTATGCTTTTCATCAGTTATTATACCAGCTTCTCCTCCACTCATTGAAACAGTGTTATATCCAGCTTCATTTAAAGCAATTGAAAGAAGAGCAGATGTAACTCTCTCTCCAGAGCTTAATAACATATCAATTTCACAAGGAGCTGGTTTTTTAGAATAACTTTGGGCATATTCGATTAATTTGTTAGTTTCTCCACTCATTGCAGAAACTACAGCAATGACATCATGACCTTCATTTTTGATTTTTTTTATAATAGTTGCTACATTTTGAATTCTATCTAGAGTACCTACACTAGTACCACCAAACTTTAATACTTTTAACATTTAACTTATAATCCTTTTTAAATATAACCTTCATTTTTAAAATGCTTTAATACTTGTTTATATACAGTTCTTTTAAAAAAAGTTATATAATCATAAATATTTTTTGTTGGAACAAATTTATATTCACTGAACTCAGGAGTGTGATGAGTATAAATATCTATTTTTGCACCTACATTTAACTTAACTAAATAATACTTTTGTATTTGACCATCATATGGCTTCATTTTCTCAGCAATTGCGGGAGGGAAGTCATAACTTACCCATTGTGGATACTCTGCAATAATTTTTATATCATCTGTACCAATCTCTTCTTTCAACTCTCTAAACAGAGCTTCTTTTGCACTTTCCCCTTCATCTATTCCGCCTTGTGGAAACTGCCAGGCATTTTCTACATCAGTTCTTGAAGCAATGAAAAGTTCGCATTTTTGAGGATACTTTGCTGATAAAACAATTGCTGCTACATTAGGTCTATAATTTTTACCATTTACATTTGTAGGTATTTTTTCACTTTTATCAATCATAAATATCTTTTCCCTTATAATAAGGGAAATATTATAATAAACTTAGGATTAAAAATTGCTTTTATACATACATATTCCATTTTGTGACAGTAAATGCTTTTATTGCGCATTTAACTCATATGTGGATAGATTTCACTTAAAACAAACCTATATGAAAGCTATTGAAAAACAACTTCTTCACGATATAAAACATTATTTAAAAGATGAAAAGATCCAAACAGTTTTCATAGGAGGAGGAACACCTAGTTGTGTTGACTTTAAAGAGTATGAAAATATTTTTAAAATAATTTCTCCGTATTTAATAAGAAACTGTGAGATTACAAGTGAAGCCAATCCAAATTCTGCAACAAAAGAATGGCTTCAAGGGATGAAAAAACTAGGAGTAAATAGAATCAGTTTTGGAGTACAAAGTTTTAATGATAAAAAGCTAAAATATCTAAACCGTGCACATAACTGTAATAGTGCTATAACTGCTATACAAAATGCTAAATGTATAGGTTTTAATAGTATTAACTGTGACATTATTTATGGAGTACAAGGAGATAGTTTTGAAAAATTAAAATACGATTTTGACCAAATAAATGAGTTAAATATTGATCATATCAGTGCTTATTCTTTAACACTTGAAGAGGGCACAAAATTTTACAATAAAACTAAAGTAAAAATTGATGATGAAGAGTTATCTTATGAGCTTTTTAGTTATTTAAAAAGTTTAGGCTATGAACAATATGAAATCTCTAATTTCTCAAAATCAAAGAAGACTCAATCAAATCATAACTTTGGGTATTGGGAATATAAAAACTATCTAGGCATAGGGACAGGTGCAGTAGGGTGCATAGAAAACTTTCGATATTATCCAAATAAAAATATCGAAGAATATATCCATAATCCTATAAATTATGAAAAAGAGTATATGGATGCACATGATATTAAAACAGAAAAAATTTTATTGGGATTGAGGTCAAGTGTAGGAGTAGATATAACTATGCTAAATAAAAATGAACTAGAAAAAGTAAATATATTAATAGCTGAGAATAAAATAAATAGAGTAAAAAACAGACTATACAATAATAACTTCTTACTTTCCGATGAAATTTCCTTATTTATCTTGGATTGATTTTTATTAAAGAGTAATTTATCCACTATTAGTATAATACATTTTTTAAAGGAGTTTAATTGACAATAAAAGAGTGCATAAAAAAATATTCGCATGAGCTTAAAGATATAACCCATATACCAGCAAAAGAGATAGAAATATTAATTATGTTTTTATTAGAAAAAAATGTTATTTGGATTCATTTAAATGGAAATAAAGACTTTACAAAAGAAAAAGAGCTAAACGATTTAGTGAAAAAAAGAGCTACTCATTATCCCTTGGAATATCTTACAAAAAGAGTCTCTTTTTATGGAGAAAATTTTCTTATCAAAGAGAATGTACTAATTCCAAGACCAGAAACAGAAATACTAGTTGAGAAAGCATTTGAAACGCTAAAACAAATAAAAAATCCAAAAATAGTAGAAGTAGGAACAGGAAGTGGAATAATTTCTGTAATGCTTGCAAAAATAATTCCAGAACTTAAAATTATTGCAGTAGATATAAATGATGATGCTTTAAATTTAGCAAAAGAAAATGCAATAAAACATAACGTTGAAAATCAGATTTCTTTTATAAAATCTGATTTATTAAAAGAGGTTAGTGGTGATTTTAATATGTGTATTTCAAATCCTCCGTATATTTCAGATAGTTATGTTTTACCACATAATGTTAAATTTGAGCCAACAAATGCTTTGTTTGGAGGAACAATTGGTGATGAACTTTTAAAAGATTTAATTCAAGAAGTTACATCTAAAAAAATAAGATATCTATATTGTGAGTATGGGTATGATCAAAGAGAATCAATAAAAGAATATATGAAGAAATTCAAGGTCAAATCACTAGAGTTTTATAAAGACTATTCTGATTTTGATAGGGGATTTTTAATAGAGTTTAATAATAAATAAAAGGAATAATATGTTTGAAGAATTTAATGTAAATGATTTAGAGAGTAAAAAAGAGATACTAGAAGTAAAACTAAAAGAATCAAAAGAGCAAATAGATAAGCTTTTAGAAATAGAAAACAAAAATTATGATAATTTTGTGAAAGCATATCAAGAAATAGGGGAGGGGATAAATATATTCTTAACTCCCATCTTTCATATTGATTCTGTTAAAAACTCAGAAATAACGACAAAAGTGTATGAAGAATGCCTTCCTTTAATATCTAACTATGAAACTGAGTTAAGTCAAAATGTAAATATTTATACCTCTTTAAAAGATATACAATATAACTATAAAGATACATTAAATGATATACAAAAAAAAGTACTTGAAAATGAAATAAGAGATTTTGAATTATCAGGTTGCCATTTAAATAATAATTTAAAAGCTAGGCTAAAAGAGATAAATTTAAGACAAAGTGAATTGTCTCACAAGTTTTCACACAACCTATTAAATGCAACAAATTCTTATGAAATGATAATTGAAGATTATGAGGACGTAAAAGAGATACCAGAATCAGACCTACAATTGGCTAGTTTTGAAGAAGAGGGTAAAACAAAATATAAATTCACCCTACAAATGCCTTCATATGTAGCTTATATTACATATGGAACAAATAGAGCTAAAAGAGAAGAACTTTATAAAGCTTATTGTACTAGAGCACCAGAGAACGGTAAAATTATAGAAGAGATACTAAATTTAAAAGATGAGAAGTCAAACATACTGGGATTTTCTTCTTACGCACAGTACTCATTAAGTACTAAAATGGCCAAAAGTGAAGATGATGTTATAAGTTTTTTATATGAATTGGCCAAAAAAGGTAAAGATGGTGGTAAGAAAGAGATAGAAGAGATAAAAGAGTTTGCAAAAAAAGATGGAATTGAAGAACTAAAATCTTTTGATATCTCTTACTATTCAGAAAAATTAAAAAAAGAAAAATATGATTTAGATGAAGAGTTCTACAGACCATATTTTGAAAAAGAATCTGTTTTAAAAGGTTTTTTTGAGTTTCTTAATTCTATATTTGACATAGAGTTTAAACAAGCAAATACTTCTACTTGGGATGAAAAAGCAACTGCATATGACATCTATGAAAAAGGAAAATTATCTTCTAGAATTTATATTGATTTAGAGTCAAGAAAAGATAAAAGAGGAGGGGCATGGATGAACAATTGGCATTCTCATTATGTTGATAGACATAATAATTTACATTTTCCAACAGCTTATATTGTATGTAACTTTCCTCAATCTACCAATGAAACAAAATCACTATTAAGACACTCAGATGTTGTAACTCTTTTTCATGAAATGGGTCATGCATTACATCATCTTTTGAGTAAAGTTACTGAGCCATTTATTAGTGGTATTGCAGGTGTAGCTTGGGATACAGTAGAGTTTCCTTCACAGTTTTTAGAATATTTTTCTTATGATAAAACTGTTTTAAAACAGTTTGCAAAACATTATAAAACAGGTGAAACTTTGTCTGATGAGGCCATAGATAAAATCATAAAAGCAAGAAATTTTCAATCATCTTTAAATATGATTAGACAAGTAGAATTTGCACTTTTTGATTTTAAACTTCACCAAAATTTATATACAAGTGAGGATGAAGTGCAAAAATTATTAAATGAAATTAGAGATGAAATTTCAGTAATAAAACCACCAAAATATAATAAGTTTCAAAATGGTTTTGCTCATATTTTTGGAGGAGGTTATGCAGCTGGTTATTACTCATATAAGTGGGCGGAAGTATTAAGTGCAGATGCTTACTATATGTTTATAGAATCAGAAAATACCTTTAATAAAAAGCTAGCTTTAAAGTATAAAGAAACAATTTTAGAAAAAGGTGGTTCATCTGATATGAATGAACTTTTTTATGAATTTGCACAAAGAGAACCAAGTGTTGATTCTTTATTAAAAATTGATGGAATTATTAGCTAATTTTTGGCACAATAGCACTTGATATAATATCAAATAAGGATAGTTAATGAGTAATAATAGTGATACAATTTCTAAATTGAGCGATGCTCTTTCAAATTTAATAAATGCATATGAAACTTTACAAAAAGAAAAAGAAGATTTAGAAAAAGAGAATCAAAAATTAAAAAATGATATAGAAGATTTAGATGCTTTAAATGGCGATTTAAACAGTAAATTAAATGATATAAACTCTACAAATGAAAAGCATGGAACAAATATAAATTCTATGTTAAGTAAAATAGAAACAATTTTAAATGTTGGAGATAAGAGCAAAGAGACTTCTCAAAGTGATGTAGAAGAGGCTAAATCTACTCTTTCAGAAACTTCGAGGGAGACTTCAATAAATATTGAGGAAGAGGAAGAGTTTTTAACAACACCAGTTGTTTCTAGTGAAACTTTTGCTAAACCAAAAGCAGAAGCTGTCAAGGTTGATGATATTCAACTAGAAAAAAAATCAGATGAAAAGATTGACTTAAACAGGATGGCTTCTTTACTCAATGGATTTAACAATAAGTAGTTATAGTTTAGTATGATATTACTTTTAAATAAAATATCTCTATATTCCACATTTGGGGTAAATGATTTTGACTCTTTAGATGGAGCCATAAACAATATGGCTCCATCAATGGTTGAATACTATTTATCAGATTTGTCAAATGGTATTGAGAATATATATCTAAATAAAAGAAACATACAAAATAGTCTAAATATTGGCGATTTTGCTATATATTTAGACTATGAAGATGAAATATACCTAGAGATAAGTGATGAAAAAGAAGATTTTGAAACCTCTAGTTTATGGTAGCTAATCCATTAAATTAGTAGTTGCTTTTAATCTTTCCTTATCAAAATGCGTATAAATACGTGAAGTATTTATATCTGCATGTCCTAAAGCTTCTTGTACAAGAATAAGATCATGGTGTTTTTGATATAAAAGTGTTGCAAAACTGTGTCTTAACATATGTGCACCATTTTTTTCTTTTCTTATTCCACAACTTATTAATAGCTTTTCAACAATTCTGCTTATATAAGCTTGAGTTAACCTATTTCCTTTTTTATTACAAACTAGGAAATCATCTTCACATACCATTTGATTTAGCCAATGTTTTAACTCATTTTCAATTATTTTTGCTTTTATCATTACAACTCTTGGCTTATTTCCTTTTCCTCTAACTTGTATTATAAATACATCTTCTTCTTTATATATATCTTTTAATTTTAAATTTAGCATCTCAGAGACACGAATTCCTGTATAAATTATAATTTTTAGAATCAATCTATTTCGATACATTACATCTTTAGAAAATTCAAAACTCTCAATTGCATCTAAAAACCTAGTAATCTCATCTTTATTCATATAAGAGGGCAGTTTAGTACCAGACTTGCCACTTAAGCCTCCCCAATTTTTAAGTTCTATTTTAAACATATATGAATTATTGTCTCTTGTTTCATTTTGTTTATCTATATAGGAAAAAAGAGCAAGTAGGGCAATCCTATGATTCTTTTTACTAGCATCTGACAAGCCACTTGTACTTGTGGCTAAAAAATCACTCAAAAGTTCTTCATCTATCTCTTTCATTGAAGCCAAACCTAAATTTGTCAAAAACTCATATAGCTTTGCTATTGGATTATAATATGTATTTATTCCTGCCAAACCAATATTTCTAGCACTTTTTACTAACACTGTTAATTCATTTAAATTTTTTGTACCTTTTACTAAATCTTTTATTATCATTGCTAGTTTATTTTTATCATTAACATTTGAGTTACTAAGTGATGTTAATTTATTTCTTATAAATCTTTCAATCCAAAATAGAAGTGTTTTATCAAAAGTATCACAGAAGTCTAAATCATATCTCATATTAGTCCTTTTATATTATAGTTTGAAAATTATAGTTTTCAATACTAATTATTATATCAAAATAAACTTATCATCTTTTTTTGTTAGTTGAAAAGTCTACCATATATTGTGCTATATCATCTAAAGGTACAATATCTTTTACTGCCCCAGCTTCAATTGCTTTTTTTGGCATACCAAAAACAACACAGCTCTCTTCATTTTGAGCAATCGTATATGCGCCATTATCAAATAATTCTTTCATAGCAATCATTCCATCATCACCCATTCCAGTCATCATAATAGCCATTGCCGATGAACCAATAACATTATTTACTGATCTAAACATTATGTTAACACTTGGTTTATGATGAGAAATTCTTATACCATCTATAAGTTTTGTATAATAATCACTACCTTTTTTTTCAATGCTCAAATGCATATTTCCAGGTGCTAAAAAAGCCTTTCCTTTTTCAAGCTTCATACCATCTTCAGCCTCATAAACATCAAGTGATGATTCATTGTTTAATCTTTGTGCAAAAGATCTTGAAAATCCATATGGAATATGCTGTGTAATTACTATTGGAGGTAGATTATTTGGTAAAGACTTGAAAACTCTCAAAAGTGACTCTACTCCACCTGTAGAAGATCCTATTGCAATAACTCTAGAACCTGATAGTCTTGCAGGAGTAGAAGGAAGTAATATATCAGGATGTACTTTTTCGCTTGATTCAAAATTACTTTTCTTTTTTATTTCAACTTCTGCTTTTGGTTTTTTAAGTGTATATCTTTTTAATAAAAAGGTAAGATTTAGAAGATTATCTTTTACACGTTCTTGAAATGAGCTCATAGATTCACCATTATCTGGTTTTTCTATGTAACCCACTGCTCCATCATCAAAGATATCATTTCCCCTTGCACCCTCACCTGAAATAACAACAGCTGGCATGGGGTGTAACCTCATAAGGTTTCTTAAGAATGTAACACCATCCATTTTTGGCATATTAATATCAATAGTAACTAAATCTGGTTCATATTTCTTGATTTTTTCTCTTGCATCAAAAGCATCTACAGCTTCATCTATAACCTCAAACTCATCAATAGAATTAATCATATCTCTTAAAATTTTTCTCATTGATAATGAATCGTCAATTACTATTACTGTATACATATTAAAATACCTTTAAAATAACTCTATATCCATATCTGGTTCTGGTTCTGGATCACTACCAAATAAGTCCACACCACCAACATACTCTTTGAGAACAGGTGCTTTTGTAATTTCCACTTGTAAAGATTTTTCTTCTTGGATAACCTTAGAGTCTGTTTCATTTTTATTTGTTACTTTTATAAATGTTTCAAATTCATTAGTCATCAAAATTAATCTTGCATGATCACCTCTTGTATGCTCTGAAAGAATTTCAAATCCTTCTGATTTACAGAAATCTTTCGCAAACTCTACATTTCTATGCCCTATTGAGTTATTATTTGCAGCCATAAGTTGCATAATATCAGCCCCACCAGAAATTTTTGCTTTTAAATCTTTTTTAGAACAACCTAATTTATACATTTCATTTAACATTGCTTCAACAGAATAAAGTCCGTATTTCATATCTTCATTTGAATTACTTGTTGTTGGCAATAAAAAATGGTTCATAGCTTTTATCTTTTTAACTGTATCATAAAACATAATAGCAACACAAGAACCAAGCAGTGTTTTAAAAGCAATATCATAATTGTCAGAGCTAACAGCAAACTCTCCACCAATTACGGTATGTGCTTTATATCCTTTTATTGTTTGGGTAGATAGATTATTGGCAATTTTTTCTATACTTCCATCTTTATGACCTAAAATTACCAAGATATTTCCTTCTCTTTAATAAAAATATTTTGCCCTATTCTTTTTACATATCCTTCTAGTTTTCCAGGGCTTTCAGAGTGTCCAATATATAAAGTACCACCCATTTTTAGATGTCGAAAGAGTTTAAATAAAATCTTTTCTTGATCTTCAGAAGAAAAATATATTAAAACATTTCTACAAAATACTACATCAAACTGGTTTTTAGAAAAAGGATAATTTTCATCATTTAAATTCATAACTTGAAACTTAACCATTCTTTGTAGTTCTTCTTTTACTTTTATCAAAATCTCTTCAGAAGCTAAGTTCTTTTCAATTCTCTTTTTAAAATACTTTTGAGGCTTTAGCCAAGAAGGAAACTCTTTTGAACTTTTTGAATATCGATATATCCCATTTGCTGCATATTGAAGAACATTTGTATCAATATCAGTTGCAATAATTGATGTATTTATTTTTTTGCCTAACTCTTCTTGAGCTTCTAAAATAGTCATTGCCATAGAATAAGGTTCTTCTCCTGTTGAAGAAGCTGAACAATACAATTTTATTTCTTGACTATTTTTAGATAATTCTGGTAAAACTCTATTTTTTAAGTCTGCAAAATGAAACTCTTCTCTAAAAAAATGTGTTTTATTAGTTGTAAAAGCATTTATAAATTCTGTTTTATAATTACCATCCCTAATTGCTTCCAGAAGTTCATCTAAGGTTCCGCTAAATAAGGCATTTCTCTTTAGTTTATGAAGTCTATTTGAAATCATAATATCTTTATTTTCAGTAAGCGTTATTCCTGTAAAAGAGTATAACAACTCTTTTACTTTTTCATGTAAATGAAGAGTATTGTCCATGTTTAAGAGGCTTTCACAATCCCTATTTCTTTTTCTTTTTTAATTTGAGCATTAATAATACCTAATACGTCTAAAATTAATCCAATACTACCATCACCTCTTACAGTTGCAGCACCTATTCCTTGTACAGGTCTAAAATTCTTATCTAAAGGTTTAACCACTACTTGATATTGATTTAAAAACTCATCAATTGCTATTGCAATTTTAGTATTACCTTGTTTTACAACAATTAACATTCCATCTTCAAGTTTATGATAAGCAGGTTCTACTCCAAAAAGACTATATAGCCTTACTATAGGTATAAACTCTTCTCTTAACATCAATAAATCTTGTGCTCCATCACCAATCTTTTTAATCATTTCATGAGTTGGTTGTAGTGATTCAACAATTGAATTAAGTGGTAAAATATATCTTTGCTCACCAACTGCAATATCAAGTCCATCTAAAATTGCAAGTGTTAATGGAAGCATAATAGTAATTGTTGTACCAGCTCCTAATGTTGTATCTAGGTTAATTGCTCCACCTAGTTTATGAATATTTGTTTTAACAACATCCATACCAACACCACGTCCAGAGATATCAGTAACTTCATCAGCAGTTGAAACACCAGCACCAAATACTAACATTGCTTTTTCATTATCTGTCATTTTTGAGAACTGATTTTCATCAATTAATCCATTGTCTAGAGCTTTTTGAGCAACTCTATCCCCATCAATACCTTTACCATCATCTTCAATAGTAATAATCATTTGACCATTGGCTTGTTCTGCAGAAATGATAATCTCACCCATTTCATTTTTACCTGAGGCAGATCTAGCTTCAGGAGTCTCTATTCCATGGTCTAAAGAGTTTCTAATAATATGCATTAAAGGATCTGTCAAACCTTCAATCATAGCTTTATCAATTTCAACATTATCTCCAAAATGTTTGAAATCAACTTTTTTACTTAATTTTTTAGAAATATCTCTTACAACTTTAGGGAACTTAGAATAAATAGATTCCATAGGTACCATTCTTATACTCATTATAGAATCTTGCATATCTCTAATATGTCTTTCTAGTTGTTCTAGTCTTTCATATACTGAATTTTGTACTTTATTATCTTCTATTGTTGATGTAAACTGCTTAAGCATAGCATTTGTAATAACTAAATCACCAACATTGTTCATTAATAAGTCAATTTTATCAAGATTAACTCTAATATTATTTGTTACAGCTGCTTTTTTCTCTTCTTTATTTCTTGAAGTAGGTCTACTAGCAGGTGCTTTTGCAGGTACAGCTGCTTTTGGGGCAGGAGTAGCTTGTTTTGATTCTGGTTGTTGTGTTTTTTGTGTAGGTTTTTCTTCAACTTTTTCTACTTTTATTGTAGAGGCAGGTGTTATTTCTTCAGCATCATCAAAGAAACCAAAGTTTTCATTATCATAATCATACTCTTGAGAGTTCGAAATTTTCATATCTTCACTAAAGAAACCAAAAGAATCATTTTCTAAGCTATCTTCTTCATCAAAATCATCTTCAAAAATTCCATATGAACTTGATGATGAACTAGAAACACTCTGTTTCTCAAAATTATCTGCAGACTCTTCTGCTGATGAATTTTCTTGAGTAGCTTCAGGTTCTACAGCAACAACCTCTTCTTGTGCAGAAACATTCTCCCCATTAATATATGCTCTAATTTGTACTAGCATTTCAGATGTCATTTCATCAAAAGTTTCTCTTGTTATATCTTCTGCTACTTCTAATTCTAAAATCTCTTTCATTATATCCATTGCATCAATCAGTGTACCAGCCATTTCTGGAATAAAAACTATTTGATGATTTCTTAATTTATCCATCATGTTTTCAACATCATGGGTAAACTCTGCAAATAATGGAAGCTCTACGGACGCACCACTACCCTTTAGAGTATGAACATCCCTAAAAAGTTGTCCCATCTCTTCATCTGTAAGTGAGCCATTATTTTCAGCTTCCAATAAAACATTATCTGCAGACTCGAAAAGTTCCACAGCTTCTTCTAAAAACATCTCTCGATATTTTGATATATCAAAACCAGCCATATTGTAATACCTTTCTATCTATTTAAAACTATATTAACAGCTTTTAGTAATTGGTCTGGAACAAATGGTTTTACAATCCAACCAGTTGCACCTGCTGCTTTACCTTTTGCTTTCATATCATCACTTCTTTCAGTTGTCAATACTAAAATAGGTTTTGTTTTATATTTATCTACTTTTCTTAATTCACCAATTAATGTTAATCCATCCATATTTGGCATATTTACATCAGTAATAACCAAATCAAAATCATGAGCCTTTGCTTTTTCTAAACCGTCTACACCGTCTACTGCTGCAATAACGTCACTATATCCACCCTCTTTGAGAGCGTATGTTAACATATCTCTTAACATAGTCGAATCATCCACTATTAAAAGTTTTGCCATAGTATTTCCTTAATATGAAAAAATAATATTTTATAAATAATAACTAAAGAACTATTAATTTAGTATAAAAATTAAATATTAGCCGATGCTAATTCAATTCTATCTCTATTTACTTTTAGTACTTTTAGTTCTACTTTATCACCAACACTTAAAACATCTGTTACATTTTTAACTCTATTTTTAGATATTTTAGAAATATGTAATAAACCTTCCCCACCCTTTGGAAGCTTCATAAATGCTCCAAAATCGACAATTCTTTCCACTACACCTTCTAAAACTTCTTCTTCTTTATATACAGAATCAAAAATAATTTTCTCACTTTGTCTTCTTGCTGGCGCATTATTTGATATAGTTTTAATATGTTCACAAGCATCTAAAACATTCTGTTTACATTCACCTGCTACTTTTACATTACCACTATCCCTATCTAAATCAATTGACACAGAAAACTTCTCAATAATCTCTTTTATAGTAGAGCCCGCTTTTCCAATAACCACCATTATTTTACTAGGATCAATTGCAAACTGTTCCATTAATGGTAATGCTGGACTTGGTACAATATCAACAGCAGCAGTTTCCATAAGTTCTAAAATATGTTCTCTACCCTCTTTTGCTTGTAAAAGAGCCTCTTTTAAAATATCTAATTCTATTCCACCAAGTTTAATATCCATCTGTAATGCTGTAATCCCTGACTTTGGTCCAGCAACTTTAAAGTCCATATCTCCATCATGATCTTCTAATCCCATAATATCAGTTAATACACAATGCTTACCATCTTCAACAACCATACCCATAGCAACACCTGCAACTAAATCTGAGATAGGTACACCAGCTGCTTTTAAAGCCAATGAACCACCACAAACAGTTGCCATAGATGATGAACCATTAGATTCTAAAATTTCTGATACTAATCTAATAGTTTCTCCAAAATCTCTATCAATAGTTGCTTCTAATGCTCTTTTACCTAAATTTCCATGTCCTAACTCTCTTCTACCAACTCCAAACATAGGCTTTGCTTCACCAACTGAAAATCCTGGAAAATTATAATGAACCATAAAATTTTCCATAGAAGTTGATTTTTCATTTAAGACTTCATACATTTGTCCATCTTTAGCACCCGCTAAAGTTCCTACAACTAATGCTTGAGTTTCACCTCTTGTAAATAGACATGAAGAGTGGGCTGAAGGTAAAATATTTGTCTCAATTGATATAGGTCTAACAGTCTTTAACCCTCTTCCATCTGCTCTTACATTTTCATTTACAATCATTGATCTAACAACATCTTTTTTTACAATAGATACAGCTTCATAAACATCACTATAAGGAAGTTCATTTGATATACAATACTCATCCTCTGCAATTTTTTTAGCTAAATCTTTTAACTCTGTCGCTCTTTCACTTTTAGCTAATTTTTTAACAGCATCTTTTATATCATTTAAATATGTTGTTTGAACATGTGAAATTAAATCTTTTGAGATAGTAAATTCAACTAATTCAATCTCTTTCATCTCTTTACATACATTTTCAAATCCACTTTCATATGTACTATTAACTTCATAAAGTGCTTCTTGAGCAATACCAATTGCATCAACTAATTCATCTTCACTCATTTCATTTGTTTTATGTACTTTTGTAAATGCTTCAACATCAACTTCAATCATCTCTTCAGATGAAATTGCTTTCATCTCTATCATTAGAAGTTCATCTTTTGAACCTGCAACATATAAATCTAAGGTTGAATTTTCCATATCTGAAATATTTGGGTTAACAATATATTCACCTTCAATTCTAGCAACTCTAACTCCTGCAACTGATTTTTTAACTGGTAAATCAGAAGTATAAAAGGCAGCACTTGCAGCATTTAGGGCTAAAGTTTGTAAATCAATATCTTTGTCAGCACTTAAAACCATAACTGTAATTGTTGTAGGATAAACATAACCTTTTGGAAATAATGGTCTTAAACTTCTATCTATAATTCTAGAAGTTAATGTCTCTAATTCACTTGGTTTACTCTCTCTTTTGAAAAAACCACCTGGCATTTTAGCAGCAGCATATGTTTTTTCAATATATTGAACAGTCAATGGAGTAAAATCTTCAGAAACAGGATTATCAAACTCACTTACAATTGTTGCTAAAACAACTGCTTTACCACATTTTGCTAAAACTGAGCCATTTGCTTGTTTTGCAACTTTATTAAACTCAAATATTTCCTCTTTTTCATTTAATTCAAACTCACATACAGTTGACATAATTATTTATCCTTTATATTTTTAATATCTTCAAACGTTATCTCTTCTAAGTTGTTATAATAATAATCAATAGAGATGAAATGATCTAAACTTTTTACATAATACAAATCATCAGCAATAGATTCAATAGTTTGTATACTTGCATTTGGCAGTATTGGAATTGCAACTGAAACTGACTTAGCACCTAGATTTATTGCTGTTTTAATACAAGCCATCATTGTAAGACCTGTATTTAGCCCCTCATCAACAAGAAGAATATTCTTATCTTTTATATCTTTTATTCTTTCTCCTGATCTAAATTTACTTAACTTATTTAAAATCATGCTGTCATAAACATATTTTGATTTTGAAAAAATAAAATCTAAACTTAAATCAAAAGATCTAGCTAACTCCTCATGAATTACAACTTCTTCACTTTCTGTTACAATTGCAATCTCACACTCTTCATTATTTGGTGCTACAACTTTTTCTGTAAAAAGTATTTTAAATTGTGCGTCTAATTTATTTGCAATGATTTTAGCAATTGAAAAGCCACCATAAGAAGAAGCAACAACTATCCAATCTTCTAATTTCATCTGTTCAATTGGTAAAACCTTTATGAGTCTATTTGCAGCATCTTCTCTATCTTTAAAATATATTTTACTGCCACTGCATTTAAGTTCAAAGTCCAATTATTTATCCTTAACCATATATTCTTGTTTCAAACCACCTAAAGGTTTTAATGTCAACTCTAAATAAACGATATCTTGCTTAACAGAATTTGCTGTTGTTGATGCAGTTGGTGTAATTGACTTCTCAAAAGATAAATCTAAACTCCAACACTTATCATTAATACCAAAAACAAAAGCTTGTTTAGTTCTAATTCTATCTTCTAAATTATAATTTTCTTTATAACTCAAGCTATAATCTTTATAAAAGGTAAACCCTGTATTTATAGCATATGACTCGAGATCCTCTTTCCCTGAGTTTGGTGTATTTTTTGATAAATAATGACTTGCATTAAAAAAATAGTTTTCATAAGTTAAAGAAAAGCTTATTGATGATTCAGTGACTTTATTATCTAAATTACTATAAATAATTCTATTAGCAATACTTCCAAGAAAATAGTTATATCTAATCTCATTTTCTAAATCACCTAATTCTGTATTATTAAAATCATCATAAATTATTGATTGGCTAATTTTATGGTTAATTATCTCTTTTAAGTCCTCAATATCTGTCCAAGATTGATTTACTGCAAAAGTTATAGTTTTTGTTGTCTTTGATAAAGGAAAAGGAGACAATTCACTTGATGTGTTAGATAATGGATATATATCACCTTTTGACTTTATAACATTTGGTATAACAAAGTCAGTATTAAAATTAATGGTATGTATTCCACTTTCATATTTTTTAATTAGATTACTGTTTAGAGAAACTTTATGTCTATTTTCAATAAATGTTGTATTCTTATAATTTGCTGTTCCATTATCATACTCTATTTTTGATACAGAAACTTCTTCTTGTAAAACTAATCTTAAATAGTCATCAAAAAATGAAAAACTGTAAGATAAAGGTATAGTAAAGTCTGTCTTAACCGCCTCTAAACCACTTGGTCTTGTATAATTAGTCACTTGTAAATCTGCTGAATATAAAAGTTTATCTAAATAGAAATTATCACTAAAAGAGTGTAATTGAACTTGTGGTAATTGCTGTAAAGTTGTATCATTTGAGGAAAGATCTGTATCTAAATAATGACGCAGATAGGTTCCGATAAAATAATTATTATTTTTATAATAATAATTAATTTTTGATTCTATCTTTTTCACTGTAGATGAATCTTTGTGAGTAGGATCTTCGACATTATAATATTCAATATCATTGATCCACTTGATTTTTGCAAATAAGCCATCTTCACTCTCTTTACCACTTAAAAGTTTACTTCTTGTGTAATCTAAACTCCATCCATAATGTTTTTCATTTTCTAAAGAGTTTTTTGATATATACTCACTATCTTCTTCAAAGTAGCCTACTCCAAATTCAAGACTAGAATATGCTGAGTCAACATATCTATAATATGCAGATAGTCCATATCCTCTATTTAACCTTACTTGAGGAACAAGTTCAATGTCATAATTATCAGCAGGAGCTATAAAAATTGGTTGAGAATATAAAAACCCTTCAGAAG
Source organism: Arcobacter denitrificans (SeqCode) (assembly GCF_048571185.1). Classification (GTDB taxonomy): domain Bacteria; phylum Campylobacterota; class Campylobacteria; order Campylobacterales; family Arcobacteraceae; genus Arcobacter; species Arcobacter denitrificans. The sequence continues at coordinate 40,580 of NZ_CP182350.1, forward strand.
ATGAATATCCTACAGTTGGTCGTAAAAGACCTGTTCTTCTTGTCGTATCTGTTGAAAAACCAAAATAAGGTGTGTAAAAAACAGGAACATCTTTTATATAAAGTCTTGCATTGTAAGCATCTAGCCATTGATCTTTGGTATCATAATCTGCACTTGTAACTCTTATATTCCAAGCAGGATCAATACAGTCACAACTTGACATAATAGAGTTTTTAAAATGATAAAAGTTTTTTTGCTTGTTTGCATTATTTGAAGTAATCCACACTTCAGATTTTTTATCTAATAAAAGAATTGGATTTTGAGTTAAACTTTCCTCATTTAAATCCATAAAAGCATAGTCACTTTGTGTTTGAACAAGATTATCTTTTAAAATTACAACATCGTCAAAAAGTTCTAATGTTGCATTCTCTTTATCATAAATTATTTTTTGTGCAGAGATGTAATATTTAGGAGAGAAAATAACAACATCACCCTTTGCAATAACTATATTATCTTTACTATTTAAATCATTTGATAATATTTGAAGTTTTTCGTTTTTTAACTCTTTTGAAAACAGTGTACCAATAAGTATTGGTAAAATTAAAAATAATTTATGCATCTATAACCAATGTTTTTGAAATTTTATCATGAAATGTTTGCCTACCATCATTAAAAAATGAAAACATAAAACCTATATAAAAAAACATTTCACTTAAGATTCTACCAAAAGATCTTAAAGCTGATTGAATTAAATTAACTCTAGAAAGATCATCAAAGTCAACAACCCTTACTTTTGCTATTATTTTACCAACAGTTGCACCATAATACCATACAAAAAATGTTTGATAGATAAATTTTAATGCTAAAACCTGTAAAACAAATTCATTCATTAAAATTAAAACTGTAGTTAAATTACTATCATTATTGGAAATAGTATCCCAAAAAACAATTAATACAATCAAGGTAATTAACACATCATCAATTATAAATGCTTTAATTCTTGAATTAATTGTAGCTAGTTGTAAGTTATTCATGTCAGTATTTAAAGCCATAAAACTACTTTAATGCTTGATATGCTATATCTGTTCTGCATTTCTTACCAGCAAAATGAACTTGCCCACATAATGCATAAGCTCTATCTCTTGCTTGTTTTATACTCTTTCCAAAACCTACACAAACTAAAACTCTTCCACCCGTTGCAAAAAGTTTATCATCATCTTTTTCAACACCAGCATAAGATATATGCGTATTATTTAAAATATCAACATCAACAATATCATCAACAATTATTTCAGCAGCTTCACTTGAAGAGTAAGGATAGTTTTTACTAGCCATTACAACACCTACACCAAACTCATTTTTTATTTTAATATCTAGTGATTTTAAATCTTTTGTTGCACCCTTGTAAAAAAGTTCAGAAACAGGAGTTTCAAGTAATGGCATTATAATTTCACACTCTGGATCACCAAATCTCACATTATACTCTAAAATAATTGGTTCACCATCTACAACCATTACACCAATAAAAAGAACACCTTCAAAAGGAGCTCCTTCTTTTTTCATACCTTCTAAAGTTGGTTTAATAACTCTCTCTTCAACTTTTTTATAAATATCATCATTTACTAAAGGTGTTGGAGCATAGGCACCCATTCCACCTGTATTTGGTCCCGTATCCCCATCCCCTATTCTCTTATGGTCTTGAGCAGCTGGCAGTACTTTATAATTTTCACCATCACAAATAGCAAAAATAGATAACTCATATCCATCTAAAAACTCTTCAACAACCACTGAAGTTCCAGCATCTCCAAAAGATTCACCACTAAGCATATTCGAAACAGCTTGTTTTGCTTCATATTTTGATTGGGCTATAATTACACCTTTCCCTGCACATAAGCCATCTGCTTTTACTACTATTGGTGTTTTATTCATATTATCAATAAAGCTATGAGCTTCTTTTTCACTACTTGTTTCTATAAATGCAGCTGTTGGAATATTATATTTTTTTAATATGTTTTTCATATAAACTTTTGAACCTTCAAGTCTAGCAGCTGCTGCACTTGGTCCAAAAATAGTTAAATTTTTCTCTTTAAAAATATCTACAACTCCATCTACTAAAGGAGCTTCAGGTCCTACAATCGTTAAATCTATACTGTTTTCTTTTGCCCATAAAGCTAATTCATTATAATCTTTTATATTTATATTAGTACCTAAATTATCAGTTGCCCCATTTCCTGGCATAAAATATATGTTGTGTTTATTCTCTTTATATATAGCTAATCCAATAGAGTATTCTCTACCACCACTACCAAGTATTAAAATATTCACTATGATTTTCCTTAAAATTGTAAGTTTCCAAGTAGCCGTTAACCATCAAACTGGCCCTAAAAGCCAACACTAGCACATAAGAATTATGTTTTAGGAGCGAAAATGCTAAAAGCAAACGCTGCACACCACATATTTACATTACGCACAAAAAAACAGTATCGGACCCTCAACAATGGAAATCCCGAACTACTTAGATAGTATTATTTTACCTAATTATGATTGAAGTAAAGATTAATTTTATTGAAATATTTTTGCTAGTTCAATACAAGACTCTATTGATTGAACAGGAGAGATTTTATATTCTATATTTTTGGGCATATATTTTGCAGTTGTTTTTCCTATTACAATAGCTTTATATGTATTATTCCAAGCTATTTTATCAAAAAAACATTTTACACATGAAGGAGAAGTGAATATTATTATTGAGTTTAAACTAGGAGCTTTAAACTCTTTTTTACTACATATAGTTTTATAGACAACAAGTTCATCAATGATTATTTCATTATCTTTTAAGATAGTAAATAGTTTTGAAACACTTTTTTCACCCTTTACATATAAAACTTTTTTATTTTTCAATAAAGGAATTAACTCATAAGCAAACTCATCACCATGTGAATGGGTACCTGTAAAGACTACTTTTGAATTATATTTTTTTAAAATATCTGAAGTTTTTTCTGCAATAGCATATGAATCTAAGCTCTTCCAAGGCATATTTAATTTGTCAAGGGCATAAATAGCATTTTTTGAAGTGAAAATTAATGAATCATACTTTTCTAAATCAATTTTTATATCCAAATACTCGATATCAAATACAGGTAGGTTGGTAACACCTTCATACTTTACATTTGATAATAAAATAATATTATTCATTTATTTGCAACTTCTCTTTTTGTATCTCATTTATTGCTAAATCTATATCTTTATAGATTTTAATATTTTTAAATAGTTCACTATCTTCAATTTTAACAAGTCTTCTTCTATCTCTCTCTTTTACTACAAGTGAAACTTTTATTCCATACTCATTCAATAAATTAATAGTCTCTTCAATAGTAATAATTGCAGATATATCTAAAAAAGGTATGTTTTTGCAATCAATGATAATATGTTTTGCTCTTAAAACTTTTTTTATTCTTCGCTCTAACAACATAGCACTTCCAAAGAAAAAGGCTCCATCTATTTTTAGTATTCTTATATCAGAATTATCAATATCTATATCAAAAGGACTATCTTTAAAAGATTTTATTGTTTGAATTCTGGTCTGTTTAGATATTTTGTAAACAGCAGATATTGCAGCAAAAGTAATACCTGCACCAACAGCCATTATCAGATCTACAAATACAGTTAAAAGTAATACTGTAATCATTATTAGTAAATCATTTTTATGTAAAACATTCATAATTCTAAAAAAACGATAATCAATAATATCAACGCCAACTTTTATCAAGATACCTGATAAAACAGCCAAAGGTACTTGTGCAGCATATTTTGCAAAAAATACTACTGTTATTAAAAGCATAATAGAGTGTGTCATTCCAGAGATTTTTGTTTTACCACCACTTTTTATATTTATGACAGTTCTCATAGTAGCACCTGCACCAGGTATTCCACCAACAAATGAACAAAGTGTATTTCCAATCCCTTGTCCTATTAACTCTTTATTTGGTCTATGTTTAGTTTTTGTCATGGAATCAGCTACTAATGAAGTTAAAAGTGTATCAATAGTTCCTAGAAGTGCTAATGTAACTGCATACATCAAAATATCACTTAATTTAAGAATATCAAAATTAAAAGGAAGTACAAACTCTGGTAAAGAAGTTGGAATTTCTCCTATAACTTTAACATCAAAGCCATAATAGATTGTAAAAATTGTCATAACAATAAGTGCAATTAAAGCAGAAGGTATAACTTTTGTTATTACTTTAGGTGTTAAAAACATTATGATTAAGGTAATATATGCAATTACTAAAGAATCATCATTAGCTAAGTGCAAAGTGTTTGGGATTTCTATTAGTGTTTGGATAACTGAACCAAAACCATCAACTCCTAAAAAAGGGTTAATTTGTAGGATAATAATAATAACTCCAATTCCAGACATAAATCCAGAAATAACAGGATAAGGAATAAATTTAATCCATTTTCCTATACCTGAAAAACCAAAAGATATTTGAATTAATCCAGCTAAAAATATTATTGTCATTACAGATGCTAAATCATTTTGAAAAGATACAATTGCAGCAGCTATAATAACAGTCATGGGACCAGTAGGTCCAGATATTTGGGTTGCAGTACCACCAAATAATGAAGCAAAAAAACCAAGTATTATTGCCCCATAAATACCAGCTTGTGCCCCGGCACCACTTGCAACTCCAAATGCTAAAGCTAAGGGTAAAGCAACAACAGCAGCAGTAATACCACCTAAAACATCATTTTTAATATTTTTAAACAAAAAAACTCCTTTTGCTTATTGAGCTGTATCTTCTTCCTCTTCTCTTTGCCCTTTTTTACGAGTTAAAATATGAATAGGTGTTCCTTCAAAATTCAAGTTTTCTCTCAAGATATTTATTAAATATCTTTTATATGAGAAGTGTAATAAATTTGGTTTATTCATAATGAGAGCTATTCTTGGAGGTTTTGTTTCAAATTGTGTTGTATAGTATATTCTTAAATACGCACCATTTGGACTAGGAAGTGCATGTCTTATTAGAGCATGCTCAATTATTCTATTCAATTCAGAGGTAGAAACTCTTTGACTATAGTTTTCATGAATTTCAATTAACTTATCTTTTAGTTTATCTATACTTCTACCAGTCTTTGCAGATACTGCAATTATTGGAGCATAATATAAAAACTTAAATTTACTTCTAATTGTCTCTTGTATTTTTTGGAATGTATCCATATTTTCATCCCATTTGTTTAAAACAATAATAGTACCTAATCCATATTCATCTACTAATCCAGCAATTTTTTCATCTAAATCAACAAGTTCAGAAGAAGCATCTAAAACTACTAAAGCAAGATTTGCTTTTTGAAGCATCTCTTTTGTTCTCATTAAAGCAAATTTTTCAATCCCTTCAATACTTCCTCTTCTTCTCAAACCTGCTGTATCAACAAAAGTAATATTTTTATCTTTATACTCAAATGACTCATCAACAGGATCAATTGTTGTTCCTGCTATTGGAGAAACAACAGATCTTTCTTCTCCTATTAAGGCATTTAGAATTGATGATTTACCAACATTAACTCTACCTATAATTGCTACTTTGATATTATTATCATCAATTTCTTCTTCAACCTCTTCATCTTCTAAAGGATATTCACCTTCTGTATATTCTTTATCATCACCTAAAATTTCTCTATTTTTTATGATTTCACTCTCTGGTAACTCTGGTAAGATATTATAAATCCAGTCAAATAGATCTTTTGTGCCTCTATTATGAGATACTGATATACCAAAAAGGTTTTCATCATTAATACCAAACTCAAAGAAATCCCAAAGTCTCTCTTTCTCTTTATCATTATCAATTTTATTTACTACTAATGCTAGTTTTTTTCCTAAGGCTTGAAGCTCATAAAATAGTTCTTTATCTTTATCATCTGGAAGCTTTTTACCATCTACCATAAAAAGTATTATATCAGCCTCTTTTGCAGTCTCTACAGCTTTTCTTTTTACTGTTGAAAATATTGCATCGTTTGTTTCGTCAATTCCACCTGTATCTAACATCAATGCTTTTTTATCAAATATCTCTACTTCATGTTTTCTTATGTCTCTTGTTGTACCAGCTTGTTCTGATACTATGGCTATTCTTTGTTTTGCTATTCTATTAAAAAGTGAACTCTTCCCAACATTTGGTTGTCCAACTAAAGCTATTTTCTTTAATTCATCTCTACTATTAACTACTTGCATCTATTTCCTAATTTTTCAATTTTGTATTATAACAAAAAAAAGGGCGTTAGCCTCAAGACTAACACCCTTTTTTAATAATTCTCTAAAAAATTTTAGTATAAACCAAATTTTCCTTCTTCACTTGTTCTGTATAATACTCTCATGTTATCATCTTTATCAAAGAAAACTTTAAATACAGCATTAGAACCCTTAAGTTCAGTTAATGCCTCTTCAATATCTACTGGTTTATATGAAGCTAATCTAACTGGAATAATTTCACTTTCAAATTTATCTAATTCAGCTGCGATTGCATCTTCAATTTCTGTTGAAACGATTTCTGTAAGTTTTGTAGCTTTGTGAGCACTTACTTTATCATGATGTCTTCTTAAAACTTTTGAAACTCTATCAACAGCAATATCAACTGCTGCATATAAATCTTTATCTTTTTGTTTTACAACAATTGTGTCTAAATGTGCTACATTTAATGTAAATTCAAAAACGAATACAGGTTTACTGTTTCTCTCTTCTTTATCAATAATAGAATTAACTGAAATAATATCTAAGTTATACTTTTTAAAAATTTCCACTGAACTATTTACATAGTCTTTTATCGCATCTGTTAATTCTATGTGTCTTCCTACAATACTTGTATTCATAACATACTCCTTCTTACTCTTAATATAATTAATATAATAACACAATCATTATTAAAATAATAATAAATTTTACGTATTATTTATTAATTATAGCCCTAAAGTAAGATATCCCTATTACCTTTTGCATTTACCTCAGATAAAACACCTGTCATCTCTAATTGTTCGACTATTGTAGCAGCTCTATTGTAACCTATTCTAAGCTTTCTTTGTATATATGATATAGAAGTTTTTTTATCATTTAATACAACCTCTTTAGCATCCTCATATAGTTCATCTAAAGATGACATATCTCCACTAGAAATTGCACTACCACTACCATCTTTATCTTTTACAAAATTCATATCATATTCAACTTCACGTTGTGATTTTAAGAAGTCTACTACCTTTTCTATTTCATCCTCTTTTGACCATGGAGCATGGAGTCTTACAAGTCCAGAACTTCCAGGAGGTGTAAACAACATATCTCCTCGTCCAAGTAATGATTCAGCACCCATTGCATCAAGTATGATTTTAGAATCAACTTTTTGCCCTACTTTGTATGAAATTCTACTTGGTAAGTTTGCTTTAATCAATCCAGTAACAACATCCACAGATGGTCTTTGCGTTGCGACAATTAAGTGAATTCCACTTGCTCTTGCCATTTGGGCAAGCCTTGCAATAGAAAGCTCAACATCTTTTCCACTTGTCATCATAAGATCAGCTAACTCATCAATAATAACTACAATATAAGGTAAAGCATCAAATGATTCTTTTTTAGATTTTTCATTATAGTTTTCTATATTTTTTGTTTTCGTTTGAGACATAAGAGTATAACGTCTTTCCATCTCTAAAACCATATTTGATAGGGCTAAAATAGCCTCTTTTGGCTTTGTAATAACTGGAGTTAAAAGATGTGGAATATCATTATAAATTGAAAATTCTAACATCTTTGGGTCTATCATGATAAGTTTTAAATTATCAGGTGAATTTCTATATAAAAGTGAAAGAATCATTGCATTTAAACCAACTGATTTTCCAGAACCTGTTGTTCCAGCTATTAGTAAATGAGGAAGTTTCTTAAGGTCTGTAATAAAAGGTTTTCCAACAATATCTTTACCTAATATCATAGTAAGAGGAGATGCTGCTTTATTAAATATTTCACTATCTAATAACTCTTTTATATAAATTACATGCATATTTTCATTTGGAACTTCTATTCCTATAACATCCTTACCTGGGATTGGAGCTTGAATTCTAATTGTTTCAGCTTTAAGTGCCATTGCTAAATCATCTTGTAAATTTAATACTTTTGATACTTTTACATGAGGTGCAGGTTTAAATTCAAAAGTAGTAACAACTGGTCCTGTATATGTTCTAACTACATCACCTTCTATTTTAAACATTAATAATTTTTCTAATAAATCAGCAATTTTTTTATCAATAATATCTTCATTTATTTTTGAAGTAGAAACTTTTGCTGGAGTTTGAAAGAATTTACTACTTGGAAGTTTAAAGTCTTTTGGTTTTTCAGACTCCCCTACTTCAATTTCATCTTGTAGTTTCTTATTTTCTTCTAGTTCATCTACGATAATAGAGTGTTTCTCTTCACTATTCTCAATAATCTGTTTTTCTTCAACACTATTGTCTTTTTTGCTCTTCTTTTCTTCTTTAGAAGGGGATTCCATGATTAATATTTCAGCAGTATCACCTACTTCTTTTACTGTCAGTCTCTCTTCTCTTCTTTTTTCTCTTTTTGATTCTGTAGGTTTTGGTTGAAATAAAACTACATCTTTTTTGATATTTGAAGCTATCTTTTGCACATCTAGTTTTTTTATCTCTTTTCCATCAATAAAAATTAAAAATACAATTAAAAATCCTATTAAAACCAATAACCATAATCCAGCAAATCCAACAAAAGGGAATAGTGAATCAACTACACTATTTCCAATCACTCCTGAATAAATATCTTTTTTTGTAAAAACTAATGATTGTAGTATTAAAGCTGATAAAAGAAATATAAATACACCAAAATATTTTAAATACTCTTTGTTTTCATCTTGTTTAAAATTAATTTTATATAATGGATATATTAATAAAAACAGATAAACATATGATAAATATCCAAAATAAGTATGTGAATACATTGCAAAAACAGAGCCTATTTGGCCAACTGTTGCCTTATCTGATACAATTGTTGCATACTCAAAATATACTATTATAAATAGAGATATTAAGGATAATATTTTTTTAACTATTTGAGACCCTTTATTTTAATAATTTTGAAATTCTAATTTGTAGTTTTAACCATGTCTTGTGTTCCATTAGAGGGAAACCAGCCCATTGTTTTTTAGGTTCTGTTATACTTTTGGTTACTCCACCTCGAGCTGCTATAGTTGTAAAAGGAGCAATTTCAAGATGTCCTGCAGTTCCACTTTGCCCACCCATTATTACATACTCATTAAGTGTTGTAGAACCTGATAATCCAACTTGTCCTGTTAATATACATCCATTACCAAGTTTACAATTATGTGCGATATGAACTAGGTTATCAAGTCTGACACCATCACCTATAATTGTAGATTTAAAGGCAGCTCTATCTATCGTACAATTTGCTCCAATTTCTACATCATTTCCAATTTCTACATTTCCATTTTGATAAATTTTTATATATTTACCCTTATCTTGTGCAAAACCAAAACCATCGCTTCCTATTACTGTTCCAGAGTGGATTATACAATCATTACCTATATTACAATCTCTATAAATAGTAACATTTGGATAAATAGTAGTGTTATCCCCTATTTTTACATTATCACCGACATAAGCGCCACTCATTATTGTACAGTTTGTACCTATAATAGAATTCTTGCCCAAATAAACATTTGGCATAATAGTAGTATTTGCACCAAGTAAACAATCTTCACCATTTGACTCTACAACTTTTGGTGCAAATAGTTTTGAGGCAAGGGCTAGTTTTATATATGGTTCATTACAAACTAAGGCTATGGTATTTTCTGGTACTTTTGATAGAAAATCTTCTTTTACTAAAACAGCTGCTGCTGTAGTATTTTCCAAATCATTGACATATTTTTTATTTTCTAAAAATGTCAATTCATTTGATGTAGCATCAAGTAAAGTACTTAATCCAGTTATTTCAATGTCACTATCACATTTTATATCTAATTCATGTGCAATATCTTTTAATTTCAATAATTATCCTTTAATTCAAACGACAAGAGAAATTCTTATCGTTCCATTGCAACTACACCACTTTTAACTATCTCAATAGGGTTGTAGTTTTTGATAACCTTTACAAAATTTGCAATTCTACTTGGTGCATCAGTTGCAGAAACAACTATACAGTCTTGAGTAACATTTTGTATAGAACCATTATATGCTCGTGCCAATACATCAACATCACTTAGGTTTTGATCCACAGGGATTTTTATAAGTACTGTCTCTTTTTCAACAACATCAAAATGCTCATTTACTCTTAAAACAGGAATTAATTTATTTAATTGTTTAACAATTTGATCTATAACTCTTCTATCTCCTGTTGTAACAATAGTCATTCTTGAATATTCAGAATCACTTATTGGAGCAACTGTTAAAGAGTCTATATTGTATCCACGTGCTGAAAACAATCCTACTATTCTAGATAAAACATTATTTTCATTTAAAACAATAACAGAGATAACTTTTCTAGCATTGTCAGTATCATAGTAGTGATTAAAATTATTCATTGTTATCTCCTAATAGCATCATTTCATTTAGTGCATGTCCATTTGGAACCATTGGTAAAACTTCTTCATTTCTATCAACAATAACTTCTATCATTGCAACTACTTTTTTCTCCATTGCATCTTTTAAAGCCTCATCAAACTCTTTTTTCGTAGTAACTCTGTACCCTATTCCACCAAAGGCTTCAACTAGTTTTACAAAGTCAGGTTGCGCACTTAAATCAGTTTCAGATAGTCTATTTTCATAAAACATTGTTTGCCACTGTCTAACCATTCCAAGATAGTTATTATTTAAAATAATATTAATAACTGGAAGTTTTTGCTCAACACAAGTCATAAGCTCTTGGATATTCATTAAAATAGAACCATCACCTGTGAAATTTACTGAAACCTTATCTGGCATAGCTTTTGCAACACCCATAGCACCGGGTAATCCAAATCCCATAGTACCTAGTCCACCAGAAGTATTCCATTGTCTTGGATAAGAAAAAGGGAAAAACTGTGCTGTCCACATTTGATGTTGTCCAACATCAGTAGAGATAATTGCATTCTCTCCAACTAATTCTCCAACTCTTACAATTGGCCACTGTGGTTTAATCTTTGTATCTGAATCGTTGAATGTTAAAGGATGCTGTGTTCTATAGTCTCTTAACAGTGTTACCCAATTAGAATAATCGTTAAATTCAAACTCACCAATTGAATCAATCATTCCTTGAACAGTTACTTTTAAATCACCAACAATTGGAAAATTTGTATGTACAAGTTTTGCAATTGAAGCTGGGTCAATATCCACATGAATAACTTTTGCTTTTTTAGCAAACTCATCAAGTCTTCCTGTTACCCTATCATCAAATCTAGCACCTAAAGAAATCAATAAGTCAGCTTCATGCGCTGCCATATTTGCTGCATATTCACCATGCATACCCAACATTCCAAGTAATAATGGATTTTCATGTCCCATTATACCTCTTGCCATAAGTGTTTCAACAACTGGAATATTTAATTTCTCAGCTAATTCTCTTATTTGATATGCACAATTTGATAAAATTGCTCCACCACCAACATAAAGTAATGGTTTTTTAGCCTTTGAAATTGCTTGCATAGCTCTTTTTAACTGTTTCTTATTGTAATTTACCGTTGGTTTGTATGTTGGAATATTCACCTCTGCTGGATACATATAATCTGCAACTTCTGCTGTTATATCTTTTGGAATATCAACATGCACGGGACCTGGTCTTCCTGTACTTGCTATATGAAATGCCTCTTTAATGATTCTTGGTAAATCTTCAATTTTGTTAACTAAATAATTATGTTTTGTACAAGGTCTTGAAATACCAACAGCATCAATTTCTTGAAATCCATCAGTTCCAATAATTGTAGTTGGAACTTGCCCTGTGATTACAACTAAAGGAATAGAATCCATATAAGCATCAGCCAATCCTGTAACTGCGTTTGTGAATCCAGGTCCAGATGTAACTATAGCAACCCCTACCTTGCCTGTGGCTTTTGCATACCCTTCAGCAGCATGAATAGCTGCTTGTTCATGTCTAGTCAATATATGTTCAAAATGTGTTTGTTTATAAATTTCATCGTAGACATTCATAATAGCGCCACCAGGGTATCCAAATACTACATCAACCCCTTCATTATTTAATGATTCTGTTACCATCTTTGCGCCTGTCATTTTCATTATACTTTTCTCCGTTATAAAATAGCTAATTATTTTACAAAAAGTTTGGTTAATTCATCTTTAATTGGGTATAAGAATAACTTGCGCATTTAATATCTTATTTATTATTATTCTATTATAATCAAGCATAATTTTAGGAGTTTAATGTGGAAGTAAATAATCTTAATAATGTAAGTAATGTTAGTGTAAATAATGTGCCAAAACAATATGTAGATAAAGCAAGATTTGATGGTTCTGTTGAGACAATTGATAACCAGGATGCACTAAAAGTTTCCATACATGAAATTTATAATAAAAAAAGAGATGAGCTATCTCACTCATTAAGAAACCTAAATGAAGGTATAGCAGCTACACAAATATCTGTAAATGCCCTTGGAAAACAACAAGAAAACTTAAATCACATTGGAAGCTCTTTAATAAAACTAGAAAATAGTGGTGATTATGAAAACAAAAGATTTGAAACAGCTCAAGAGATTTCAGATCAATTAAATGAATATAACAAAGAAGCTGATAATGCTAGATATAACAAAAAACTACTTTTAGATGATCAATATGGTGATGAAATTATTAATGTAGTAACACAATCAAAAAACTATCAAATCAATGGTGTAAATACAAAAGCAATATCACAAGACTTAGTCAATAGCTTACAATCTAATAGTTTATCTTCAAGTGAAGATGTAAATAGTGCTTTAGGAAATGTAGAAGATGCATTAAAAAAGAATCGAACTTTTTCAGAAGATTTTTCACAAATGAACAGTGAAATGAAACAAGTTGCAAGAGGAACATTAAACGAACAAATAAATTTATTGAAAGATAATACTAGATTAAAAGACTTAAACTTTGGTTCAGACTTTAGTGATTTTTCAAAAACAAATATTACAACTCAATTAGGAAACTTAGCTGCTTCACAAGCACATATTATCCAAGAACAAACAAGTAAATTACTTGTTTGATTTTAAAGCATAATCAATAGCTACACCCTCTCGTAGTCCATCATCAAAAACTATTGATTTGTCTTTATTTAAAATTTGAAAAAAGAGTCTATAAATAAATACACCCGATTCTATAAAATCAGTTCTTCCAGGCCCCATCAAATGAAAAATCTCTTCTTGAGATAAAGACCTAAACTTATTTAAAAAAGATTCAATTTCCTCTAATGATAACTGCGTTCCATTTATCAAATCTCTGTTGTAAGTTGCAAAGGTAAGTCCAAGTTTTACAGCTGCAATAGTTGTGGGAGTTCCTGCTGTTGCAACAAAGTTAAAGTTTTTTAAATCTATATTTAAAGTACTTATGAACTTAGATATTTCTTTTTTTCTTTTTTCAAGTTCAGTAATTATAGTTTCCCTATTTTTATGTTTTTGAGCAAGGGTTACAATACCTATATCAAAACTTTTAGCAAAATGCTCATCTCCACTATTTATTATTAACTCAGTGGAACCACCACCAATATCTATTAAAATAAAATGTTCAGACTCTTTTTTTTCTCTTTTTAGGGCATATTTAATAGCCAAAAGAGTTAGTCTAGCCTCTTCTTCACCATCAATTATTTTAAAATCAAGTTTACACTCATCTTTAAATCTTTTTAAAACTTCAGATGAATTTTTGGCTATTCTCATAGCAGCTGTCGTTACACAAATTGTATCTTCTGGATTGTACTTTAGCTTTGCAATAGATCTTTTTACTGCAGCAATTACTCTACTTTGGGCTTCAAGGGAGATTTTGCTTGTATCAATAAGTCCATCAGCCATACCTACAACTTCTTGATACTCATCTATAATTTTATGATTTAAACCATCATAAAGTAAGGTTCTAAAAGAGTTAGAACCTAAATCTATTGATACTATATTCTTCATTAAGGGTGGGGAATCTGGATTTTTGAGTTAAGTAAAAAACCTATAATAATCATAAAAATCAAAACAAAAGTTTCAGGTAAAATTCCTGTCAACCACACAAGATAAACAACAAAAAGTAAAATTGCACCAAGAGGTGTTGGTATACCTGTAAAATATTTTTCTACTTCACCCTCTTTAGCACTAATGTTAAATTTTATTAATCTTCTAAGTCCTGAGATTATGTAATATATAAAAGTGAAAACTACTACAATTGTATTTAATTCTAACTCTTTACCATCAATTATTGCAAAATATATAAACATACTAGGAACAACTACAAAAGATAAAAAATCAGCATAAGAGTCCAACTGAATTCCAAACTCTGTAGATAGACTATATTTTCTTGCAATCTTTCCATCAATAATATCAAATGCTCCTGCAATCCAAGCAAATAAAGCAGCACCAAAAAACTGACCATGTGTTATAAAATATATAGCTAATATACCAGCACTTATATTCATAAATGTAGCTAGATTTGCTAGATTAAAATGATTGTGTTTATCAAATAAAAAACTCAATTTTTTCCTTTAAATTGTATATTGGTTTCTACCATTTTGTTTTGATTTATATAAATTTTCATCCGCTAGTTTATATAATCTATTAGGAGAGGTGTTTGAACCTGGCTCATAAATAATTGCTCCAATTGATATTGTTACAAACTCATTTGCCTTACTTGTTTTATGTTCAATCTTCAAGTATTCAATTAATTTAATAATTGCTTTTAAACAATTTTCTAAAATCTCTTGGTCAACATCAAACAGTATTGCCCCAAACTCTTCTCCACCTAATCTAAATACATATTCATACTCTTTGTTGAAGTATTTTTTCAACTCACTTGCCACTGCTTTTAGAGTCTTATCACCCATGTCATGTCCGTAGGTATCGTTATACTGCTTGAAAAAATCAATATCAAACATTACAAAAGCAGTTTCCCATTTATTAGCATTGGATACAGATGGAATACTATCAAATATTGTATCAAAATATCCTCTATTATATAACATTGTCATGGCATCAGTTATAGATTCTATTTTATATTTTTTATTTAATACAGTTAAATGATTATCTTTTTTAATAATACTATATGTCAAGTAAATAATTATCGCAAAAGAAAAGATTACTAAGGCAACTATATTATAAAAAAGCAATTTCTTCATCTGTTCATATCTATTTAAAAAATCAATTCTTTGTTTTTTTGCATTACTAACTTCATACTCTATTAAAAAGTTTATTTTTTGTATCATAATAGTGTACTTCATAGCGTTTTTATCCATAAATGAGACTTGTATATCTTCATTTATTGAATTAACTACTTTTCTCTCTTCATTAGTTTTATATGATTTAAAATAATCATTCCAATCTTTTTCTATACTTTTTTGACTTTTTTTAATTGAACAGAGTTTTTCTTTATTTTGTAGACAAATTATCATATCTTTGTAGTTTGAGGATATGCTTTGCAGGTTTGTAACCGGAACAAAATTTCCAAAATATATTCTATCTATGTGCTTTTTTAAATTCTCAATTTGAGAATTAAATATAAAACTAGCTGTTATAAGCATCATAATTATAGTGACTAACAATAATACTAATTTAAAACTAACTGAATCAAAAATACGTTTTTTCATTGCAATTATTATATTAAAATTATGATTAAATCTAGTGAAAAAAACTATTTGCTTTTTATTATAAAATCTAGTAAAATTATAAATAACGTTCGAAAGGACTTGAAATGGAAATAAATAGTAATCTAAGTGCAATGAGATTGCAAGAAGTTAATTTAAATAATTCAGCTAAAGATATTGCAAATCCTAAAAACTATGTAAATAGTGATGAACAACCACAAGAAGTAACACCAGACCTTATAAAATCAATTACAGAACAAATACCAATCCCTATTGCTTATGAGGCAAATGGAACTAGTATTAAAGTACAAGATGAAGTTTTTGTATCACTTTTAAATATAAAAGCCTAATTTTATGGATAAAATAAAAGTTGTCTGCTCGTCTTGTAATAGTGTAAATTCTATTCCTAAAAAAGATTCTTACAAAGTAGCTAATTGTGGAAGTTGTAAGGAATCACTACTAAATACTAAACCTATTGATTTAAATGATTCAAATTTTGATATTCAAATTGTAAATTCTGATATTCCTATACTTGTGGATTTTTGGGCACCTTGGTGTGGACCTTGTAAAATGTTTGCACCTATATTTAATGAAGCTAGTTCTAAATATCCCTTAAAAGTAAAATTTGCAAAAGTAAATACAGAAGTAGAACAAAACTTGGGAAGTAAATATCAAATAAAATCAATCCCTACTTTAGTTGTATATAAAGCAGGAGTTGAGCTAGAAAGAGTATCTGGAGCATTAGACCCTATAAAACTGGGTATGCTAATCGATAAATATATTTAATCTAATAACTCTTTATCAAAAAATGTTGAAGTTTGGATGTTTTTAAATGCTGCTTTCATTGAAACAAACATTTGTGGGTTTTCCTCTTCCATTTTTTCTAATAACTCTTTAGTTGAGGCTCTTGCATGAGGCATTTTAATATCAAATCTCATTGCAGGACAAGCTTCATCGCCTATTACACTTATCTCGTTTGTTTGGGCAAATGCTCTTAATTGTCTCTCTCTACAAAATATAAGTGGTCGAATAACTTCTAATCCATTCTCAGCTTTATATCGTGGAGGCATAGAACGAAGTGCCCCATTGTATAAAAAGTTCATAAAAAATGATTCCATTGCATCATCTAAATGATGTCCAAGTGCTAGTTTATTGTAGCCTTGTTCTTGTGCTGTTGAGTATAAATACCCTCTTCTCATTCTAGAAAAAAATGAACAAAATGATGAGTTTTTTCTTATTTTCTCTTTTGATAATTCAAATATTTCTGTATCAATAATCTCATGTTCTATTCCATATTTTTCACAATGTTTTGCTAGAAACACAACTTGTTCACCCATTCCATAAGTAACAGTTACCGCTTTAAACTCAAAGTTAAAAGGAGTAACTCTCTTTAGGTGATTTAATGCATGGATAAGCGTTGTAGAATCTTTTCCACCTGAAAAGCCAACAAGTACTCTGTCACCCTCTTTTATTAAACCATACTCTGCATTTGTTCTTCCAACTACACTAGAAATTTTTTTACTTAATTCAACCAATTTTTATTATCCTAAACTTTTTTCGCGATTATATCATAAATGATTTAAAAAATGAAATTCATGAAGATTGAAATTATAATCACTTATACTCAACTATTTTAGTTCTCTTTTAGATTATATAAATATAATTTCAATAAAAAGTAAAGAGATAATAATGACAAACGAAGAAATTCAACAGTTTAAAGACAAAATTAGAGAAACTATAATGCCAATGGCAGAGAATATGAAAGATGAAGAGATAAAAGATTTAATTAAACATGTTGAGAAAGAAAACCCTGATTTACCAGAAGGTTTTTCAAATATGCTTTTTGAACAAATAACTATGATGAAAAAGAACTAAAAAAGTTCACTTAAAACCTTCCCTAATTATACTTTTGTTTATTAGGGGAAATTACTACATTTATATCTTCCACTATTGAAATATCTATTTTACCCTGCTTTGCTAAATCTTTTAGTATATCAATACTCTCTTCATGTGTATAAGCACTTCTATAAGTCTTATTTAGTCTTAATGCATCATAAATAACTAAGATGGCTAATAATCTATCTTTTAAGCTTAAATCTTTAGCTGCTAAACTATATGGATAGCCATTTTGATCAACTCTTTCTTGTATTTTGATTGCCCAAGAATTAATATCACTAAAGCCCATAATATTACTTAATACTTTATTTGTATAATAAGGGTATGATTTAATTTCATCATACTCAAATTCATCTAAAGTAGACTTTTTGTCAATAATTGATGAAGGGACACATAGCTTTCCTATTTTACAAAGGGATGCAGCTATTAAAAATGTAAATTTATCTTTATGCTCAAACTTATAAAAATCAGACATTTGTTCAACATACGACAATAAAAGGGAGTCACTATTATTAATAAAATATAAATTTGAACAAATTTTTAAAACCTCTTCAAATTTTAAAGTGATAGTAAAATCATGTAAATTACTAAAAATAAAATACAATATCTCATTTTCATTTTGTAAATCAAGCCAGAAACTACACTTTTGTGATATTTCTAGGAAAATATCAGTTATTATTTTAGAAAAAAGTTCATTTTCACTACTTTTTACAAAATTTGTAACATTAGCTCTTCCTTTTGTATCAATTATTGACAAGTTAAATCTATTTTCAAGAGCAATAGCAAAAGATAAAATTTGAGAAAATAGTGGAGTCTTATCACCTTTTAAACCATATAGTCCACTCCCATCAAAATATTCACTTTGGTATTTTAAGATATCTTTATTTTCTAATAAAAAAGGGAAACTCTTTGAAATATTATTTGATGATTCGCAATACTCTTTTGATAAATTAGAACAATTTAATAAACCTATAGAATGCAACAAACTATAAGAGCATAAATCACTCATCTCCTGAGGAGTCAAATTGAGTTGTTTACCAATATTTAGGCTTAAGTAAGCAACTCTTTTTGAATAATTTATTGAACTAGAACATTTATCTTTTCTAAGATAATCAATAGGTAAAGATAAAGCCAATAAAAAGTTATTTAAATTAAAACTAAGCTCTTTTTTCTTATCCATAAACTCTACTCTTCTAAAAGGTTAATTATTGTTTCTACTGAAGTATCAGTCATATCTAAATCTAAATGAACACCATTTTTAACTTCTACTATTTTTACATCTAGACCTTTTTTAGATGCTAACTCATAAAAGTCTTTAGTAACTTTTGCAGGAGATATTTTATCTTTTTCTCCATATATTAATAAAAATTTTGTATCTTTACTTACCTCGTCAAGTACATCAACAATTGACATTAAGCCAGTTGCTTTATCTTCTTCATGTATATTATATCTACCACCAACTAAAACGGCATTATTAATTAAATTTGGTTCAAAGCCTGTTAGCGTTCCTCCCATCATAGCACCAGCACTGTGTCCTATATAGGTTACTGTTTCTGCTTCAAATCTATACTTTAACTCTTTTACTAAGTCTGATAAAAAATGTATATATTCTTCTTTTGCAGCTAAATTTTTAACACCTTCATGTGCTAAAGCTGTAAAAATATTAGTTGAAGAATTAGAATACCCCGGAAGTGCTACTGCAACAGTTGTAATATCCGTATTAAAAGATAGTATTTCAGCAAAAGGAGAGTATCTACCTAAAGTGTTTGTTCCATCTGGCCAAGTACCATGAACTAAAATATTTAAATACCCTTCCCTATCACCTTTACTTGCAAAGTATTGAATACACTCTCCACCTGCAAATAAATAGTTTTCACCTTTTTCTAAACACTTTTCGTGATTAATTCTTTCTGCTTGTACATTCAATGACAGTAAAACTAATGTTGTAATTATTAAAAATATTCTTTTCATGTGTAATCTCCTTTAAATTTAATAGGCTATAACGCCTACATATCCTTCAAATTTTCGCTCGATTAACTCTACAATTCCAGCTTGAACATATGAAATTTCATCAATAAAATCATCTTCTTTCCACTTCATTGTTTCCATAGTGTTTCTACAACCTATAAACTCTACATCATACTCCATCAAAGAAACTATTCTTTTTAAAGTAGCTTTGTCATAATCTTTTTTTAAGGCTCTCATTCCATTTCCATAAGTTACTACCATAACTTTTAAAGTTTCAGCAGGATACTCTTTTAAAATATTATAAATTGAGCTTAAATTATGATTTACCTTAGATACATCTGAATCATATAATTGAAACACCACTTTTCTTGGGTTATCAAAAGTAGGCTTTGGCTCACTAAACTCTGAACTAGAAAACCCTAGAACTGTTAATAAAATAACTAAAATAAAACTCTTCATATTATTCCTTTATATAAACCTCAAAATCTTTTTTAATTGTACCATTTTTTAATATTTTACAATATAACCCTCTGCAATCCTTTACGATTGTGGGTAATTGTTTATCAAAGATAGATAAATGATTGCATATTGTACATTTTTCAGTTATTTGTATTTCACTATCTGCAATTACAAGTATTGTTCCTATATCTAAATCATGTGGATTAAAATCAAATATAATATTTTCACCTAAGCTACCAAACTCTAAAAATATACCGCTTTTCTTCGACTTTTCATAACTATTAAATCCTAAAATCATAACTGTTTTATCCAAATCTTTTTGTGCAAACTTATCATTTTGGATGCCATAGCCTTCAATTAGATTTAAAAAATCTGTCCTTGGTCTTGGCATAGAACTTTGTGAGTCTTTTTTAGCACTAAATGTATCTAAAACTTTTCCTATAAATCTCATTTATTAATATTTTCCTTTAAAATTTGAATAAAGTCATCTTTTATCCAAGCACCAGGATATGTGTTTAAAAGTCTGTTTTCATTTGATACAAAGAAAAATGTTGGTGTCATCCCGTAAAAGTTCTTTTTTAAATTAAAAGGTAATTCAATATTATCTACATCAACTTCTAAAAAGATAAAGTTTTTATCAATCATAGATTGAATATCTTCTAAGTCTAAAACTTCTTTTTTCATTTTTTTACAAAAATAACATGTTTTTGAAGTAGCATACACAATAATTGTTTTATCTTGTTTTTTTGCTTCTTTTAATATATTATTTTCATCATAGCCATCTTCTAAGACCTTTAAGGTCTTTGGATGTTCCAGTTCTCTTTGTTTTTTATATTCCATGAAATATTGTGCTAAATGGTTAGCTTCTTCTTCTGTTATTTGCATAGGCTCTTTTTTCTTATAATACTTTGTTATCATAGGATCACAAACACTATTATTTAAATCTGGATTTGCTAAATAGCTCTTTAAAAATTCTTCTATTTCTATAACTCTCATCTCTGGATCTTCAGGGTCACCTATCTTTTTAGAGCTATCTATTATTGCGTAAGCCAACATATTTTCAGTAGGAGTATCCAAATTATATAACTTATTATCTTTTTCAAAAAAGTTTGTTTTTAAACTTGAAATAGAAATATAAGTACCATGACAAGAAGAACACTTATCATCAAATATTTTTTTACCCTCTTTATAGCCTGCAAACAAATTTAAAGTAAATATAAATACAAAAAGTATCATAAACCTAAATAGCATCAATCTTCCTTATTCTTAATTTAAAATAGAGTTCAATAACTACATTTTAAATTGAGAAAAGTGCAGAAGAACCTGCACTTTTTCAATTCTGAAGATTAAACAATCCCTGGATTACCTTTTATACCAATAATATCAGGAGTATCAACTTTTAAATTTTTAACATGTTTAACACTTCTTAAGTATGTCTCTACAGTCTCCCAAACTGGCTCACCTGGTGATTTTGAACCAACAGTAGACCAACCTGCAACTTGATACTCTTTACTTGCATGAAGTTTTTCTCCATTTCTAGTAAGTGTTATATCTGAAATTCTTTCACCTATCTTAGCAGTAGGATTGATTTTATAAGAAATCCCACCAGTTCTTACCATATCGCCACCTTGTTGGTAGAAAGGATCTGGATTAAACAAGTTATCAGCAACATCTTCTAAAATATCTTTAATACCTTGACCTGAAATTCCTCTTCTGTAAGTTTCAGGATAAGTCATTGCTGTTTGAGTTGCCAAATCATCAAAAGTAATTGCTTGACCTGGCATAACAGATGTTCCCCATCTAAAACCTGGAGACAAAGAAATTTCTGCATCTTTTACATCAACTAATGCATCACAAATAATTTGATCCCAAGAGCCATTAAAATTACCTCTTCTGAACAAAGTGTCATCAGTAGTTGCAATCTCTCTTGTTAGCTCTTTTTTAAATGGTGCTCTTACATCTTCGATATATTTTTTCATTGCTTTATCTTCTGGAATTAAATCAGAAAAAATTGGCAATAAAGTAAATTTGAAATCTTTTATTTTCCCATTTTGAATATCTAAATCAAGTACATTTAAAAACTTACCATTACTTCCTGCATTACATACATATGTAACACCCTCTTCATTTTTAACAGGAACAGCCTCAGGAACACCATCATGGGTATGTCCACCCATAATAAAGTCTATTCCAGTACAAACTTCAGCCATCTTTTTATCAGTGTCATATCCATTATGAGATAATACAACAACAGCATCAGGTTTTTCGCTTTCTCTTATATCATCAACCAATTCTTGCATTCCATCATCATTGATAGAAAAACTCCAGTCAGGAATAAACCTTTGAGGATTTGCAATTGTTGTATAAGGAAAAGCCTGACCAATAATAGCAATTCTTGATCCATTTATTTCTTTTATAGTATATGGCTTAAAAGCATGACCTGTATCTTCATCATAAACTTCTACATCACCTTCAAATAATGATGCTTCTTTAACTTTTACATTTTGTGCTAAGAATTCAGCATCTAAAAGCTTAGCATTTGCTAAAACTTCTTCAGCTCTATAAGTAAACTCCCAATGTCCAACAGCAACATCAACACCAAGTAAATTCATAGCGCCAACCATATCTTTACCTCTTGTTTGAAGTGCTGTCCACGAGCCTTGCCAAGTGTCACCCCCATCTAATAAAAGTGTTTTTTCTGCACCAAAACTATTTTTTAAAAAATCAACAACCGTTTTGATTTGTGCAAAACCACCAGTTCTACCCATAGCTTTTGCATGTTTTTCAAAGTTAACACATGTATAAGCATACTCAAGTCTTGGATTGTCTTTTATTCCATAATACTCTAAAAAATTTTTGCCCACAATATGTGGTGGCTTACCATAATTTCCAAAGAAACCTAAGTTTACACTTGGTTCTCTGAAATATACAGGTAATAGTTGTGCGTGACAATCCGTCATATGCATAAGTCTTGCATTACCAAAAGGTTTTAGCTTATAGTAATCTTCTAACTTATTAGTATTTGTCATTCTTGTATGTGAATTAGCAAAAACTGGCGCAGAACCAAGTACTGCCATCATATATACGAATTCTCTTCTACTAAGTTTACTCATTTTAAATAACCTTTAAAATATTTAATTATTTACCCGAACCAACTACAGTAAAACCTAAAGATGTCCATGCTTGCATTCCACCTCGATAGTACTTAATTTTTTCTGCTGGGTAACCCATTTTTAATAATGCAAATTTTGCATTTTTAACCATACCAGGAGTTTGTCCACACCAATATCCATTACAATATAAAGCTAAAGTTTTTGCTTCAGAAAAGTCTAACGTACCATCTTCTTTTTGAATAACACCCATCTCATCTTCCATCATTTCAATAGCTGTATCTTTTTCATTAAAATTTGTAAAAGGCACATTTATAGCACCTGGTATTCTTAATTTTGCAAACCAACCTGGCTTTCTAGAATCAATAACCGCAATCATGTCATTAGTTTGAGCTTTTTTCATTAAATCAATAAATTCTAACTCACCAACAGTTTCAACACCTTCAGCTAAAATCATAGGTTGAGAAACACCTCTATTAGTTGTTACATATAAATCTGAGATTTTGTTACCTGCTGTTTGGTTTCTCATTAGAGTGAATTTTTCACCATTTAAATTCATCTTAATTGATTTTACACCTTTTGAGATTGGAACAAATTTTGTAGCCCCTTCTGCAAAACTTGAACTTACACAAACCCCTGAAATTAATGTAGCTACTGCTATTTTTTTTAACATTGTCATACTATACCCCTTTTAATTTTCTTGTCATTGTATTTATTTTTGATGAAATAATGCGTAAAAAAAGCCAAGGCTTACCTTGACTTTAATTTTTGTTAATTAATATTTTAAACCCATACCTGGAACAGCATCTTTCCAAGCTGATTTAGCTTCATTTGCTTGTATTAAAGCAACTACTGCAAATCTACAAGCTCTTTCTGCAGCAAAAGTAGTTTCTAATTTAGTTTTTGAAGTTTTACCTTTAAAATCATTTGGATTAACTTCTTTAGCACCTGTTTTAATTGCTTCTTCAACTGATGCAATTAAAGCGCTATTGTTAACACCTAGTCTTCTAAACTCTAAACCTTTTGCTTGTGCAACAGCATTATATGTAGAAGCAGTTTCAATAACACTTTTTATTCCACTTTTTTCTACACTACAAACTGTATTTAAATCTAATTTTGTAGCACTTGCAATACTTGGTTCAGATGTACATCCACTTATAATTGCTGCTAAACCTATAGTTGCGATTATTGTTGTTAATTTTCTCATAGTTATTACCCTCTACTTTCTAATATCTGGACCATCTATTTTCATACCATTAGACATATAGGCCATGAAGAATAGTAACTCTTTCATCTCTTGACTTGTAGTTTTTGGAGGAACTTGTCCTTCATCTTTAATACATCCAGCCATTCTTCTTTCTAAAGTTCCTAAGCCTTTCCATTTTAATCTAAAAACTGGGAAGTGTGTTGTTTGACCAAGAAGTTGAGATAGTTTTTCATTTCTAACTCTTAAACCTGCACCATAAACATGACATTCTGCACAGTTAAGTTTTAAGTAACCTCTTTGTGTATAGTAATACTCTTTTCCTCTTTCATATGCATCAGCTGCAGCTTGTGAATCAATTTTCACATCTATAACTTTTTCTGCTTCTTGTGCTGAAAATGCCATATATCCTTGAAGTTTAGCCATATCACCTTTTTTGGTATTCCATGCTTTTTCACCATTTGATGTTAAACACTCATTAACAGCTTGTGTTAAAGTAACTACTTCATTTCTAGATTGGTCAAAATAAGGATATTTTGCAGCTGTTTCTGGTTCTCCAAAACATGTAGCAAATGATTTACCATTTGAAAATGTAGTATTCCATAATGCTTCTCCAGCATCTATACTATCTTCATATGGTGGCATCTCTTTAATATCTTCATATTGTCCTCTACCATCAATATTATATGCATAATTACCCTTTGCGAACTCTTCAAACTTAAGACCTTTCGCAATACTACTTTCCAGCTCTTCATCAGTTGAATATGGGAAAAAAGTACCTCTATTTTTTAAAGGGTCTTCGAATTTAGCTTCAAAATATTTTACTAATTCTACTCTATCTTTTTCAGCAGTTGCTGCATAATCTGTAGCGTTTAAAGAACTATTTAAAGCACCAACAGTTAAAGCAAGTAAAGCTGTAGTTTTTGCAATTTTCAATAACATTTATATCTCCTTGTCATTTTGTATAATTACTAAATTTATTAATTAATTATTTAATCTTAACTGTGTCAGATTGTGTTTTACCTTTTAAATCAACCCATGTAAAAGTTAAATCATCCCCTGATTTTCCTTTAAATTTAAATTTAACATATGGGTTTTTAGATAAAAATTGACTAGTTGATACTTCATATACAACTTGATCATTTGATGTTACTTTAATATTAGTAATAAAGTTAACCTCTTTTTTAGCTCTTTTTGCTTCTTGATAACTTAACATTGCGTGTTTAGCCATAGCCTTAACTGTAACTATACCTTTTTTTTCTTTCGCTTTAATTCTTGTTTTAGCCATTTTAATTCCTTTATATTTTCTCTATATTTTTTTTATCTTAATATTGTTTGTGTAGTTGGAATTAAATCAACCACCACATCCACCAATAGTAACTTTTACTTCTTTTGAAGCAGAATATAATTTACCATCAGATTCAACTACTGCTGTAACTTTTCCAGTTTTTGCCAACTTGATTCTAAATGAATAATCAATAATTCCACCTTTTGGAACTGAGAATACTGCTACAGTAGCTTCTGGATTTGCATCTTGAAATATTGCTACTTTAGAACCAGCTAACTTAGAAGATACAGTTATAGGAATAACTGCACCATTTTCAGCAATATCTGGTGCTTTTAATTTTACTTTTGATTCGCTTGTTGTTGCAGTGCCAAAAAGTTCTGTCATTGCTTCATCAACTTTTGTTGCAGTCCACGCTTTTGGTTTTGTTTCTCTAAAATCAATTGCACTCAATGCTGTTGGTGCTAGTGAAGCAGCTGCAACTGCACCTAAACCTAAACTTAAAAAATTTCTTCTATTCATTTTATTTCCTTTTTAAAAATATTACTTAACTGTTTTTAAATATGCAACTACTGCTTTTATTTGACTATCGCTTAACCATCCTGACTTACCAAATGATGGCATTGAAGTATTTGTAATACCTCTTGCACTATAAATATCAAAAACCGTATCATAAAGTGTTTGTTCATCCCAGTATGTAAGACCTGATAGTTTTGGCCCCATGCTTCCTGGTCCATTAATTTCTTTGCCATTAACAGCATGACATGCTAAACAGTTTCCTAAATTTTTAGTGTTAAAAATCTTTTCACCTTGGGCTACTAAATCAGCGTTAGCCAATGTACTTGAAACAAGTACACCAGTAACTGCCGATGCCATTAATAAGTTTCTAATCAATTTCATCTATTCTCCTTTTATTTACTTGAGTTAATCATATAATCTACAATTTGTTTAAACTCTTCATCAGATAAAACTGCACCACCTTTTGGAGGCATTGCATTTATTCCATTGATAGCATTTTCATAAACTGTATCTATGCCTTTACTCATTACTTCTGTCCAAGCATCTTTATCTCCAAGTACTGGAGCACCAATAGCTTTATTTGAGTGACATGCTGAACAATATGTATCATAGTTTCCTGAAACAACTGGATTTTTACCAGAACCTTCACTAACTGGTTCTTTCCAACTTCTTTCACTTGTAATTGGTTGATTAGCATTTGGTGCTAAGTCAACCTTGATTCTCATCAAAAGTTCCTTAACATCACCTTTAATACAATCTTTCATACATCTTGTACCTGTACCATAGATTTTAGGATTAGATAAAAGTGCTGTCATGTTTTTTACACCTTGTTTAGGATCTTTAGTATTAACTTCAGGATAAAATCCGTCTACATTTGGCATAACTATTTTGTCAAAGTTTTCTTTACTTAAAACAAACTCTTCATCTATAACTTCTCCATCTATTTCAATTTCATTCACAGAAAGTAAAAAAGCTGTAATAGCATATACCTCACTATTTGTTAAAGTTTTAGGTGCAGTAAATGGCATAGAATCTTGAATATACCAAAAAAGTGTACTAGCATATGGCCAATAAGAACCAACAGTTTTTAATGCAACATTTGCATTTGGTGATTTATGTGCAGGATTAAGTCTTTGAATAACTAAGTCAGCTGTTTTACCACCCGCTAGAGTAGGATAACCTTTTCCTCCGGCAGCAAACTCACCATGACACATACCACAGTTTTTATCATAAAGTTCTTCACCCCACTCTACAGAACCTTTTGCAATTTTTGGTTTTCCATCTTCCATAATTGCTTTACCATGTTTTGTATCATATTTTGGAAGATCTTTTAAATCTGGTTTAACATCAACATTCCAAATATTAATCTCATTTTTAGTAGCTTCTCTACCATTGTTATATTTAACATTTTGTGTATTTACATGATAAGGACCATATTTACCATCTTTTGTTGGGTACTTTACAGCACCATCAACTGATACTCCATTTGCAAATAATGAAGAAACAAATACAGACATAACTCCTAGTGAAAGAAGAGTTGTCTTAAGCTTTATTGTGTTTTCTAATTTGAACATTATTACACTCTCCTTTACTATTAATTTCCCAAGTTACAATTGCATTTCTATGATAAATTGATTCAACACCAACAGCACTTGTTTCTTGATCAATTGTTGGTTGAATATTTCCAAAATCATCTCTAGATCTACTTGCTAATAAAAGTGGCTTTCCATCCCATTTAATTACATAAGAAAATCTTGTCCAAGATTTTGGAAGAACTAAACCTTTTAAGCTAGCTTCAACCCAATTGTCACCACCATCAAGTGAAATATCAACACCAGTTATGGTTCCATGACCAGACCATGCAAGACCTTCAATTTCTACCATATCACCTTTTTTCAAGTGAGTCCAAGGCTTTTCAGGACAAGGGCTAGTAATTACTGAGTTAACTTCATTTACCCAAAAATATCTAATAGCTTTTCCACCAGGTTGAACCATGGTATATTTAGATGTTTCTTCTTTTGAATGCCATGGAGTATCTGAGAACTCTAATCTTCTTAACCATTTAGTATTTAAGTTACCTTCCCATCCTGGAACAATTAATCTCACAGGGTAACCTTGTTCTGCTCTTAATGCTTCACCATTTTGACCCCAGACAACCATTATATCATCTAAGGCTTTTTCAACTGGAATTGATCTTGGATTTGATGCATTATCGCTCCCCTCAGCTAGCATCCATATAGCATCTTTTTCTAAGCCAATATCTTCAAGAATAGTCTTTAGCATTACTCCAGTCCATTGAGCAGCACTCATAAGGCCTTTCATAAATTGTAAAGAGTTAAATTGTGGACCTCTCCATTCAGGAGCACCATTTGCAGGACACTCAATAAAATAAGTTCTTGTTTCACTTGGATATCTCTTTAAATCATCCAAAGTTAATACAATCTCTTTTTTTACTTTACCATGAATCATCAATCTCCACTCTTTTGGATCAACGTGAGCTGTACCACCATGATCTCTTACAAAAAATAGACCATTTGGTGTTATGATTCCCTCTGATTCATGAATAGGACACATTGAAACAGATGCGTAATAATCACCTGATGAAAACAATGAATGCGTTCTTCTTATATTATTATGTTCATACGGTGAAGGTAAACCATATAAATTTTTATCTACAGGATCACCTAATTTCTGCCCCCATGGCGCTTCGTTCATAATTGCTGGATCATCAGCTTTAACTTTAACAGGTGCCAAAACATTTGCTGTGGCTATTGCACCAGCAGAATAGATAGCAGTTTTTTTGAAAAAACTTCTTCTACTAAGTTTCTCTTCTTGAGTAGAAGCTTCATTTTCTTTCAAACTGTTAGTCTTACTTGTCATTTATCCTCCTCATGATAATTGAACAAGTATAAATAAAAATTATAAAATAATTAGAGATTATTTATAAAATTACTTATACTTATAGATATTATAAACAGCCATTATATAACTATAAATTATATAATCGTTAGGATATTATTGCCATTTTTTTGACCTAAGTCAATTATTTTTTGCTATTTCTATAAAAAAAAGTAATATGCTATGCTAATGCTATTTAAGGGGAACAAAACGTTAATTTTTTACCTTATAAAGTTACTTTTTTTATTGATTATGTTAATATCTCTTTCAATTTTATGGAGGAAAAAATGAGAAATTTTATAAATTATGAAGATTCTTTAAACATATTAAATAGTTTTATTTTAAAAGGAAAAATAAAGGAAAAGATTTTTTTAACAGATGCAATAGGAAGAACTCTTTCAAGTGATGTAATTGCAAATGAGAATTCACCTGCTTTTATTACTTCAGGAATGGATGGTTATGCTATTAGATATGAAGACCAAAAATTAGGAAGCTTAAAAATTATAGATAAAAATCCTGCTGGTAGTGTTGTTGAATCAAAAGTTGAAAAAAGTGTTTGTATAAAAACATTTACAGGTTCATTAATGCCTGAAGGTGCAGATACGCTAATTCCTATAGAGAATGTAGAAGTTGTAGGTGAAGATATTAAAATCATCGAAGAGGTGCCACAAGGTTTTGCCCTAAGAGATGTAGGAGAGAACTATAAAAAGAATGAAGTTCTTATAAAAAAAGGTACAACAATAGGATTTGCAGAAATAGGCGTTATGGCATCACTTAATATTGCACAAGCAACTGTTTATTCAAAAGTTGTTGTAAGTATTGCAAGTACTGGAAGTGAAATTTTAGATATCGGAGAAACTCAAACTAATAAAGCACAAATTAGAAGTTCAAATCATCTTACAGTTGAAGCTTTAGCAAAAAAAGCTGGGGCAAATACAATTCAAATGGGTGTAATCAAAGATGATATGGATTCAATTACACAAATGATGAAAACTGCACTAGAAAACTCAGATATTGTTGTTACAACAGGTGGTGTTTCTAAAGGTGATTATGATTTTGTACAGGATGTGGTAAAAAAAGAGCTGGATGCTGAAGTTTTATTTCACGGAGTTAGTATAAAACCTGGCAATCCTATATTGCTTGCAAAAAAAGAAAATAAACTTATTATTTCCCTACCAGGATTTGCCTATAGCTCAACAGTATGTGCAATACTTTATCTTCTACCAATGATTTATAAACTTGAAGGTTCAAATAAAAAGCTTCCTATTGTAAAAGCTAGGATAAATGAAGACTTTCCAATGAGAATGCCTAAGACTGTATTTACAGCTTGCAACGTAAAATATGAAGAGGGAGAATATAAAATAGACTTTGATGGAAAAAGAAAAGGAACAAGTGCCATATTAACAAATATGCTTGGGAGCCCTGCTCTACTTATACAAAAGAAAGATAGTAATAATATAAAAGCTGGTGAACTAGTTAATATTTTACTACTAAGTGAATTATAATGTTTGAAGACATCATTATAATACTAATGGGAACACTATTTTTAGTAGTACTTCCTATAATGTCTACAATTAAGTACTGGAATTATAAACCTTATATGAAATATATTCTTATTTTAATATGGGTTTCATATGGTGTGATTTTTTATGAAGTATTTTTTCCAAGAGAAAGTTACTATACGAATAATCTAAAAAAGTTTTCAAATATAGAGTTTGATGAAAATGTAAAAATTACAAATAGTTATACTTCATTTTTAAATATTAAGGGTGAATATTTCTCTTGTGCAACCTTTGAGGTTTCAAGAGAAAATGCAAGACTTTTAACTATGGTAAAAAAAGAAAACAACGCTGTTTTACCAAATAGTGAAACTATTTGTGGAAAATACATAAACCAAATATTTAATAAAAATAATTTAGTTACATTTAAAACAGTTGATGAAAAGAACTATAAACAGTGGGGATTTTTAGAAAATAGTAATAAAGTTTTTATCTATCAAAAATATTTTGGTATGACAAATAAATAAATTTATCTCAACTCTATTAGTGCTTCAACTAAAGAAGCACTAATGATTGAACAAATAAACTTCACAGTACCACTCCAACCTATATCTTCAATCAAATCATCTACTTTTTCATAGTTTGCTTCAATTGAAGGGGCAGAGTTTATTAAACTAAGTATAAAATTAAAAATATCATTTTCATTTATTTTACATAGTTCTAAGATATTTGTTTGAACCTCTAGACTTCCATAGCCATTATTATCTTCTTTACTAAAATTTTCAACCAAATCACCAAATACCTGAAGTATTCTTCTCAAATCACCTTTGATAAGCTCCATTTTATAACACAAATCAACCTTTGATTGATAGGACATATCTGGTAACTGAGCTTTTTGTGATACCTGAGATAGTCTATACTCTAAGAGTTGATCTAAAATCTCTTCTATAATAGATACAGATATAACTATTGTATCTTTATCACTTTTATTATTTACTTTTTGATTATAGATTACCATATTTTGGGAGAATCTAATATTATTGTCTAACTCTTTATCTAAAATCATATTTTCTCAGTTCGAACAGCATGTTGTACCTTTTTTAGGAAACTTCATTCTATATAAGTGATAAATAATAAGTATCAACATAGATAATGAAGCAAGTGATTTAAATATATTTGATTCATCCATATCATGAGAAATAGATAAAACTTCAAGATTTTGAAAATACAAATCAAAAATAAAACCAAAAACAAGAGCTAATATAGAAATAACTGTCACATATATTATAAGAGAAGTTTTTCCTAGCATTTTATATACAACACTCATAGTAACAGCACTTGTTGCAGGTCCTGCTGTTAAAAAGATAAAAGCAGCCCCTGCACTCATTCCTTGTAGCATCAAAGCTGCAGCTATTGGCAAAGAGGCAGTTGCACAAGTATATAAAGGAATAGCCACGATTAAAATCACAAAATATGTCAGTATTTGGTTATCAAAAAGAAGTTTTGCATACTCTTGGGGAAGGAAAGTTGTAAATAAAGCCCCTAAGATAAGTCCTATAAGTAATGATTTTGCCATATCTGAAAAAAGTGTACCATACCCATAACTTAAAGCACTTTTCAATGAAAAAGATTTTTTACTTTTAGCTAAGCTATCACAACAAGAACTCGAACTACAACAAGATTCTTTATTTTCACTAGTTGGATTAGTTTGTGACTTAAACGTAGTGTTTGCACTAAAAACTGCATTTGGTGTAAATGCTTTAAAACTAGGTTTTAGTTCAACTTTTTTTTCATCTTTTTCTACAAAGTTTTGGATTAACCCAACAATTATCGCAATAAGTACAGAACTTATAACTCTAAAGATAGTAAAAATCAATCCAAAAAATGAAAATGTTGCTAAGATAGAATCAACTCCAGTAATAGGAGTAGAGATTAAGAAACTCTGAACTGAGCCTTTACTTGCACCCTCTTTTTTTAAGCCTTGTGCTAAAGGAATAACAGAACAAGAGCAAACAGGCAAAGGTATTCCAAAAATAGTTGCCTTTACCACAGATGTTGTAGAGTTTGTTCCTAGATGAGAAGATATAAAATCTTCTGGTATTAATTGCTTTAATATTCCAGCAATAAAAAGTCCAAGCATTACATAGATACTCATAGCATCTAAAAGTTTTAAAAAATTTAGCACAAACTCTAATATTAGTTCCATTTTATTCGCCTATTAATTTACTTTGGTCAATTGTCTTTTTGGCTTTTACACCTAACTCTTCAAACTCTTGGGCTCTTCGAAGAAGATTTCCTCTTCCAACACTTAATTTATTGATAGCATCATCATAAGACTTTTTTGTTCTATCAATATGAGTACCAATCTTTTCAATATCTTCTAAAAATGACGCAAACTTATCATATAAATCTGCAGCTTTTTTTGAGATTATTAAGGAGTTTTCATTTTGATGTTCATATCTCCAAATATTTTCTATAGTTCTTAGTGTTACAAACAATGTAGATGGAGATACAAGCATAATATTACTTTCAAAAGCTACTTTAAAAAGATTACTATCTTTTGAGGCTGCAAGCATAAAAGCTCCCTCAATAGGTATGAAAAGTAATACAAAGTCTAATGTCTTCAAACCACTTATTTCATCATAGTTTTTAGAACTAAGCCCTTTGATATGAGCATAAATTGATTTTGCCAACTCTTTGGCATATCTTTCTTTATCTATCTCATTTTCACTCTCTATATAGTTTGTATATGCAAGAAGTGATACCTTAGAGTCAATAATGACATCTTTTTCTTGAGGAAGATGAACAATAACATCTGGTCTTAGTCTTTTTCCATCTTCATTTGTAAAGCTTCCTTGGGTTGAGTACTCTATTCCTTCACGTAAACCTGTCTGCTCTAATATCCTAGATAAAATCATCTCACCCCAATCACCTTGGGTCTTATTCTCGCCTTTTAAAGCTTTTGTTAGATTTATAGCATCTTGTGAGATTTGATTGTTTAAATCTTTTAGATTTTTAATCTCTGTTAATAGAGTAACTCTTTGTTTAGTTTCATCATTATAAATATCATTAACTCTTTTACCAAAACTATTTAACTGCTCTTTAAAAGGAGTTAAAACTTGATTTAAATTTAGGGATGACTTCTTAGAGTTCTCTTCAAATAACCTATTTGCCAATGATTCAAACTCTAGTTTCATCTGCTTTTTGGAGTCTTCTAAAAGTTGAAGTTTTTCATCATAAGACTCTATTCTTAGCTTAAACTCACTATTCATTGATTTTTTAGACTCTTCATGTCTAATCTTTTCAAACTCTAATCTTTGTATTATCTCTTTTTGAATAGATTCTTTTTCAGAATTTAGAGCTGATATTTTTTTTTCATATACAAGTCTCACTAAAAAATATGTGATTAGTATAGATATTAAAACTATAATAGCAAAGATTATTATTTGGTCATACATCTATGTTAAACTCATCTCTCAGGGCATCTTCCTTTTTAGCGTGTACATCGAAGCCTAGTTCTTTAAATCTCTCCACTAGTGGTGGATGAGAGTAATAAAAAAAGACATACAAAGGATGAGATAAGGGAAATGATTTATTTTCATTTGCAAGTTTTAATAAAGCACTTACCAAATCCTCTTTTGATTGTAGGTTTGAGCCAAACTCATCAGCTGCATACTCATTATGTCTTGAAATTAAAGATATCAAAGGCATAAGGAAAAATGAAAGTATTGGTGAAAACATCAAAAATACTACAATAATCCCATATGGCTCATTTGAAATATTTAATCCTAAAAAGATTTCATCGCCTAAGTTTCCAAAGATAGCAAAAAATACAAACATAACAAAGCCCATGATTCCAATATTTTTTAAAATATCACCATTTTTAAAATGTCCCAATTCATGTCCTAAGACTGCCAAAAGTTCATTGTGAGAGAGTTTTTCAACTAAAGTATCAAATAAAACCACTCTTTTAGTACTTCCAAGACCACCAAAATAAGCATTTAGTCTATTATCTCTTTTACTTGCATCCACAGAAAATACACCAGAGCTTTTAAAACCTACTTCATTTAGAAGATTGTTGATTTTACCTTCTAGGTCTTTATCTTTTAAAGGCTCAAACTTATCAAACATCTTATCTCTAATAACTGGATAAAGCATATTTATTAAAATAATTACAGCAAAGATAAAAACAAAACCCCAAATCCACCACATAGGAAAAGACTCAATTATAAATGAAATACTAGCAATAACCAAAGAACCAGCAACTAAAAATATAATACCTGTTTTAATAGTATCCATGATATATAGTTTTGCTGTCATATTTGAAAAACCATACTTTTTATTTAATTTGAAAGTTGAGTACAAATCAAAAGGTAAACCTAAAATCCAATTTATGATTATAAATGCATCTATAAAAAGTATAGCTTTTAGCCATGATTCTTCAACCACAATAAGTGAATCCAAAAATCCTAATCCAAATTTAATCCATAAAAAGAAGATAACAAAATCATATAAAGTTGAAACAATTGAGATTCTCTCTTTTTCAATAGCATACTGGGCTGCTGTTTCATATTTATCATTTGAAAGAATTACAGGAGATAATTTTTTTGCATTTTGGACAAAACCAACTTGCATAAAAGAGGTATAAATATTTACTACAAAATAAAAACAATATGCAATAACAAAAAGTTCTAACACTAAATATCCTTTTAAATTTTAGATATTTTATCTTTTTGAAACTTGCATAGTAGTAAAAATTTTATAGTAATTAATAATTTTTTTCCAAGGAAGAAAAGATATCTTTTATTTTTTCTATTTCTTTTTTTTGTGAAGTCATAAAAATAAGTTCATAGTTATCACCAAAAGACTCTTTTGTCCAGTTTGCTGTTCCAAAAACAGCAAGCTTTTTATCAAATAGTGCAAGCTTTAAATGGTTCTTTTTATCTAAAATCTTGTATTCAATACCACTTTTTTTAATAAGTTTATTGATTTTATCACTTTTCTTAATTTTAGCTTTATCTAGATACAACTTTACAATAACACCTCTTTTTGAAGCTTTAGTTAAGCTTTTTATAAGCTTTTTATATGATAAATTATACATGGCAAGGTCTATAGTACTCTTAGAATTATCTATTAAAGATATGATTTTGTTTCTTGATTTTTTTGCCTCTTTTGGTAAAAAATAAATTTCACTACTAGGATATACAGAACTAAAAAAGAGTAAAAAGACTAGAAGTATTTTAATCATTTTTAAACACCTCAAACATCTCACTTGGTATTTTTGATGGCTTAGCATTTTTTAAATATGCTACTTTTACTCTCATAGAAAAAAGTACTTTTTCATCCTTTTTTATCTCTTGATGTAAAACTAATGATGCAGATTTTCTTTCAAGAAGTGTAGTTTTTACAAAAAGTTCATCTCCAAAAACAGCTGGACTTTTATAATCTGCCTCAAGTGATTTTACAACAAAAAACTCATCTGATTTATGTGGAGATAATCCTTTTTGGAAAAAAAGCTCACTTCTAGCTCTTTCACAAAAGTTCAAATAATTAGAGTGATAAACAACCCCACCACAATCTGTATCTTCATAATATACTCTGATTTTCAAGATAATATCCCTTATTTTGGTATTTATTGATTTTTTAAAATATTAGATTATACAATAACATCAATACATAGTAGGTATAGAACAGATTTAGATTACAAATGTCCTCAATAAAAAGTTTTTCCTATTCTTTTGTTCAAATAAATCTGTAAGTTCTATTAAAGATAGTCTTGATGATGGTGTTTTTTTATCTTAACCAAATTAATTCTATACTATGTTATATTTTCGTGATGTAGCTTTTTGAATAAGTTTTTTATTAACAGGAGTACTAATTAATTTCTTTCTATCTTCTACAGAAAGCTTTTTAGGGGGAACAATAGTAATAACTTTGTTGTTTTTTATTGCTAACGCCATTTATAAACCTTTTAATTTATTGTGAATTGTATCACAAATTGAATGTTTTTCCAATTTTGATATGTCTAATTTCTTCATCTTCTTTTATAAATTTTGCATAAACTTTTAAGATTGTTGATACGTCTTTATTAGCTAAAATTAAATTTTAATTTAGTATTGATATTTGATATTTTCTTTAACTGCTTATGATATTATTGGAAAAAATAATAAGAAGAAATATGAAAAATGAAAATACTATAAAAAACAAAAAAATCAATACTCTTGAAGAACTTGGAAAATTGGCTGATTACTCTTTTACCAATACTCTTGTTTGTGACCCAATGGCAAACAAAGATGGACAAAACTTTCATCCTAGAGAGGTTTATAATGGGCACTATGTACCTGTAACTCCTACTCCTATAGAAAATCCAATATATATTACTCATAGTAAAACATTTTTTGAAGAGTTGGGATTGGATGATTCTTTGGCGCAGTCTGATGATTTTATAAAGATGTTTAGTGGTGATACATCCAATGTTCCAAAGCCATTGCATAATATTGGTTGGGCATGTGGATATGCCCTTTCAATTTATGGTACAGAGTATTATCAACAATGTCCATTTCAAACGGGAAATGGATATGGTGATGGAAGAGCTATATCTATACTTGAAGCTATAATAAATGGTAAACATTGGGAAATGCAACTAAAAGGTGGTGGAAAAACACCATATTGTAGAGGTGCAGATGGTCGGGCAGTTTTAAGGTCTAGTATTAGAGAGTTTTTAGCTCAAGAACTTATGTCTGCATTAAATATACCTACTTCTCGTTCTTTGAGTTTATATACTTCAGCTACTGAAACAGTAACTCGTCCATGGTTTACAGAAGGTTCTTATTCTAAAGACCCAGAAGTTATGATAGAAGAAGCTGTTGCTATTTCCACTAGAGTTGCCCCATCATTTATTAGAGTTGGTCAGTTAGAACTTTTTGCTAGACGTGCACGTAAAAATGAACATCCAAAAGCAAAAGAAGAGTTAGAACAAATTGTATTACATGCAATACAAAGAGAATACAATGAACAAATAGATGATAACTTACCACTTGAAGAGAAAATTCTTTTATTTGCAAGCCTATTTCGAGAACGGTTAACTTCATTGGTAGCAAATTGGATAAGAGTAGGATATTGTCAAGGTAATTTCAATAGTGATAATACAGCTGTTGGGGGATTTACTTTGGATTATGGTCCATTTGGATTTATTGATTTGTTTAATCCTAGTTATCAGCCATGGACAGGGGGAGGAAGACACTTCTCATTTTTTAATCAAAGTGAAGCTGCAAGAAAAAACTTCAATATGTTTTGTAGTGCTTTAATGCCTCTGCTTGAGTCACATCCAAGTGCTTTAGAAGAGTTGGCTAGTATTAGAAATGACTTTGCAGAACTTATGGAAGAAAAACTACAAGAAATGTGGGCTTTAAAACTTGGATTGAATAAATTTGATGAAGAGTTATTTAACTCTCTTATGTCACTTATGATTGAAACTTCTGTTGACTATATAATATTTTTCCGTGAATTATCATCTGTTCCACAAGATATTTCAAAACTAGAAAAAAGCTTTTATAAGGAATTAAAAGATGAAAATATCAAAAAAAGATGGGCACAATGGCTTGAATCTTGGAATCTAAAGCTTAGTGCAACTTCAAAACAGATGAAAGATATAAATCCTAAATATACTTTAAGAGAGTGGTTTTTAGTTCCAGCTTATGAAGAGGCTAAAAATGGTAATTACACTTTAATACTTGAATTACAAAATATAATGACAAATCCATATGATGAACAATCAAGTGAAATAGAAAAAAAATACTATACAAAAAAACCATTAGAACTTTTTAATATAGCAGGAGTATCACATGTCAGTTGCTCATCTTAATTTTACAGTGTTTATTTAGCATGATTTGTTAAAAGCTCGGGCATGATATTTGCTATTTCATGAAATCTATACTCTAAACTTTTAACTACAGCGTCATATAGTTTATGATTTTTATATTTATCATGCCATTTTGTCTCTTTGTTTTCATAAAAATTATAGTATTCATATCTTAGTTTATATGCTTCTTTTAAAGCTATGTTCTCTTCTTCATTCAAGTTTTAGTCTTCTATTTAGTTATCTTGATAGTGTTATCTTTTTGAATTATATATTTAACTTCATTTTCTTCTAATATTTTTAAAATCTCTTTTAGTTCTTCTAGTAGTGAGTCATTATTAACCTTAAAATAATTTCTTATTTGGAAACAATGTTTAGTATAATTATATTTATAAATGTTGCAGTCAAGTAAAAGTAATATTTTTTCGTCAAGCATGAAGCGCTCCTTTTTTAGTCTAATTATATTTTAATAGAAAAAAAAGGAGAAATCAATAACCTTAGTCAAGAATTTAGCTATTTTTACACTTTTCTACTCTTATATTATTAAGAGCATCAAAAACGATATCAATATTTTTTTCTATTCCAGCTGTAACTTCAAAGATTTCCTCATTTGATCCACTTGAAGCATATAAATCAACTGTTTTTTGAACTAGTCCATGGACTTCTTTATGTGCTTCTTTTAAATGAGCCCATTCATTAGTTCTTGCCATATCTGAATCTTCATGTTGGTCAATCCACTTACCTAAGTTACACTCATGATGGGTTTTAACTATAAAATTATGACCTTTTTTACACTCACAAAAATTTGTATTTTTAAAGGTAATATGGTCAGATTTTAATTTATTTGCATCAAATATTAGATTTTCATCAC
Source organism: Arcobacter denitrificans (SeqCode) (assembly GCF_048571185.1). Taxonomy (GTDB): domain Bacteria; phylum Campylobacterota; class Campylobacteria; order Campylobacterales; family Arcobacteraceae; genus Arcobacter; species Arcobacter denitrificans. Next base: position 79,919 of record NZ_CP182350.1, read on the forward strand.
ATATCCTATTACTTGCAGATTTATCAAAGCTTGTTCTATTTACTGCATTTTGTAATTGAGAAGCAAGATCTGAAGTTAGTGATGACATCTCATTGATAGTTGAAGCCAATGATGCATTTTGTTGTGTAGCTTGGTCTAAAGAGTTTACTGTATCACTTATTTGTGTCATAGCTTGCTCTTGCTCTTTTGATGCACTATTAACATCTTCAATAAGTCCAATAGTTGCAGTGATATTTTCATTTAATTGATTGTATCCTGTAATCATTTGATTTGATATCTCTTTACTCTCCCCTGCTTTTTGTGTAGCATCTTCCACTAAAGCTTTTATCTCTTTTGCTGCTTCAGCAGATCTTGAAGCTAGGTTTCTAACTTCTTGTGCAACTACTGCAAAGCCTTTACCTGCTTCTCCAGCTGTTGCAGCTTCAACTGCTGCATTTAGTGATAAGATATTTGTTTGAAATGCAATTTGGTCAATTATCGATATTGATTCATTAATAGCACTAACTTTAGAACTCAACTCCTCCATTGCTCCAGCTGTTTTAAAGGCAAGTTGTTTACCAGTTTCATTTGATTCACTTACATTTTTTGCATATGATGACATCTTGGTTGCAGTTTCGCTACTACTTTGGATAGTTGAAGATATCTCTTGTATAGCAGCTGCTGTCTCTTCTAAAGATGCAGCCTGTGTATTTGAAGAGTTACTTAACTCTTTTGATGCACCAGCTAACTCAAATGCACTTGTTGTTAATTTATTGTTTGCATTGTCTATTAAACACAGTACTTCATTTATTGTTGATTGTGTAACTTTTATTCCACTAAAAATAGAAGCAACTGTACCTGTAACTTTTATATCAGGAAGTTTTGTGTCATACTTAGCATTTGATAGATTGATTAGAACATCAGATAGCATTAATAGATTTGTTTGGAAAACACCAATCATAGAATTTACTTCATTTACAAGTTGATTTACAGACTCTGAATGACCTTGTTTAGATACTCTATCATTTAATAAGCCCTTATTAACTTTTTCTATAATTAACTTTGTCTCTTCAATTACTTCTATATCTAATTTATTCCCTTTATCTAACTCAGATAAATAACTATTGAAACTATTAACAACATCACCAATTTCATCATTTGAGTTTACTTCAATCTTTGTTGATTCAACTGAGTTATTATTAACCAGGCTATCAATTGAATTTTTTAAGTTTTTTATTGGAGAAAGAACTGCCTGTTTTAAGTTAAAGAGACTTCCTAACATTGTTAATAATAAAGAAACCAATAACAATACTAAAGCCTGCCAAATAATATCTGAAGCTTCATGAATAGAAACATTTACAACCGCATATTTTCTACCAACTAATCCAAGACCTAAAGTCTTACCTTCAAAATCTTTAATAGCAGTTGTTGTATAAAAATATTTTGAAGTTTGAATATAACCTTTTGATACAAGCTTTTTTAGGTCTATATTCTTAGCATCTTCAAAAAAATCTTTATTTATAAATTTTTGAGAAACAACATAACCATTTAGCCTTTCTAGTTTAGAAATATCTGCAATAGCTACTTTTGGATCCATGAACAAAATAAAAGCATCACCATTTTTATCAAACTCTTTTGCTACAGAGTTAATGCCTTGCATAAACTCTAAAGAACCAACATGCTCATTATTAGCAAACACTGGCACTACCGAACGTATACTTAAACCTGCTTTCCCTACTTCGAAAGTATTTACAACTTTTTGTTCTTTGTTTACTTTAACAACACTTTGTCTAAATGATGATAAATCATCCCCATATTTATCTAATTTCCAAGATCTTACAAATGACTTGTTATCTTTTGTATGAAGGTGAACTTTTATATTTTTAAAAGGTGTTGACTCTTTCATCTTTTTAGATAGATTTGATAGAGCACTAATAGCCATTTCTCTATTATTTTCTAAAAGAGAATTTTGAATCATAGAATCATTTGCAATAGATATTGCATTTGAAATACCTACATCAAGTTTTCCATTAATTTTTGTTTCAGAAGTTTTTTGCAGTTCTTCTTTTGTCTTATTCATAACTTCACTAACTATACTAGTTTTCTTATTATTTAAAATAAAAAAACTAATAGCAAGCATGACAATAGTCAATGCTATTATCATAAATGAAAACTTTTTTGAAATCGTAAGATTACTCATACTTATTTACCCCTAAGAATATTTTTTGGTAATTATACCTTCTTAAGAATAAATATAACTTATAATATTATCCCATGGGATATAAGATGTCTTTTTGGATTTGTTTAATTTCATCTAGAATTTCATTACTTAACCTTATATCTAGTGCATCTAATGAAGCATCTAACTGAGTCAAGATTCTAGCACCTATAATAGTAGAAGCAACAAAGTCATGTTGTTTTGACCAAGCTACAGCAAGTGTAACTGGACTCATATTATGCTTTTTAGCCAAATCCATATATCTAGCTGTTGCTTCCATAGTTTTATCATTGACAAACCTATTTGCCATAGCCTGAACTCTTTTACTTTTGTTTTGAATATAAGAACTAAATCTAGCATCTTCTGGGTAAAAACCTGCATTATATTTTCCACTTAAAACTCCACCAGCTATTGGAGAGTATGGCAATAGTGAGATTTCTTCTTTTTTACAAACTGTACTAAGTTCATCTAAAAATCTTGGATTTAGAAGAGAGAAGTTATTTTGAATAGATTCAAATCTAGCTAATTTATTATATTTTGAGATTTCATTTACTTTTGTTAATCCATAGGCACTATCATTTGAGGTACCTATATATCTAACTTTTCCTTCTTTTACAAGCTCATCAAAAGCCTTTAGTGATTCTTCAATAGGTACAATAGTATCTGGCCAATGCATTTGATAAAGGTCTATATAGTCAGTTTGAAGTCTTTTTAGACTTCCCTCAATAGCTCTTTTAATATGAAAAGAATCAATTGCTGTCAATCCATGTCTTGTAGGTGGTACAAACCAGCCAGAAGCAGCACCTGCAACTTTTGTTGCAAGGATTATAGAGTCTCTTGGTTTTGTTTTTAGCCACTCTCCTACTATCTCTTCAGTTAAGCCACCTAGTTTTGCAGTTGGTGGTACTGGATATATTTCTGCTGTATCATAGAAGTTGATACCTCTTTCGTAAGCTTTATCCATGATTTTAAAAGCTTCATCTTTTGAAGTTGTTGTCCCAAAAGTCATAGTCCCTAAACAAATATCAGTTACTCTAAGTCCTGTTTTTCCTATATATTTATAATTCATAGTAATACCTTTTAATATTTATAGATTTATTATATTACCATTAGAATTACTATTCCATTATACATATCTCTTTTTTCATAATATGTTTCAAGGTATTATACGCAACTAAGCCCACTATAACCGTTACACAAATAATAAAAAAATATGATAAATAAAAATAAATAATCTCTTTAGTAATTGAGTAAACTAAAAGTGTAGCTAAAGCCATAGAAGCTAAAGGAAAAGTAAATGCCCACCATGAAATGAAAAATTTTATTTTTAAAAAGTTTTTGTACATAAAAAATAATAACAGTGTAAAAAACAGTCCTAAATTAAATAAAACCATAGAAAAAGTATCAAAGTTATGTGACATCTTATAGTATGCAAGAAGACCTACTGTAGGCGGAGCTATAAGTATAAAAAGTGTTGGCATAAATTTTTGTGCAAACTGATCATGGAAGATAATCCTATTTAATATAATTGCAAACATAATTATCCAAAAAAAGATTCCAATAGAAAAGAAATACATCAAAATATTATTACTTAAAAATCCCACTCCTCCAACAGGCACCATAAGGTTTCCGACAATGGGAATAAACCAAGCTGGATTTGAATGTTGTATGTTCAAGGGTTTATTAATCCAAAAACTAAGAGTGTAAAAGGTAAAAAATAGATGTAATACTGTTCCAATAGTAAATAAACTAAGTGAAAATTGAATATTTATAGGTTTAAATAACATAGAAACAAGAATAAAAGATATAGATATAGCTGCAAAAAAGTTTATTCTTATGGGATGAGAAAACTCTTGTTTTACTTCTTCGTGATATTTCATCATTTTTGTAAAATATGTTATTAAAATAATAAAAAAAACAACTATGGTAAAATAAGAAAGTAGTTCATAAAATATTTTATTTATTCCTAATACTTCATGTGCTTTTCCATAAACTAAGCTAAGCCCTGACAATCCCATAACAACTGCAAACATCATAACTGGAAAAAACTGTAATCTGTTCGGAACTAACTTTATACTTTCATTATCCATATTTTGGTACTCTTCTTTTATAAAAGGATTATAAATGGCAAAGAGAAAAGAGATAGTAGATTTTAGAAATAAAGATATAACTTATACTCTTGAGGGGATAAAATATAAGGTACTCTCTTTAAATAAAGCTAATATGAATGTGGAATTATCTTGTTTTGAGAAGGAGAAATTGACACAAAATAAAACCCTACCCTTTGCTCATCTTCCAAAAGCTATCAAATCTTTAGTCAAGCCAAATAACTAAATCAATTATAATCTTTGATTTATTAAAGTGTTATAAAAAGTTTCATAAGATTTACTTATACTATTAAAACAGATATTACTAATAATATCTCCGATATTTCCAATATAGTACCTAGTGCATCACCATTGAGGAAACCTACATTTTTCTTTATAAACAAAGCAATAAAATATGAAAATACAAAAGCAAGAATTATAATTACTATAGCTTTAAAGCCAATAAGAAAAATATTTAATAAAGTAAAAATAATAATTGCACTAAAAAAGATATTTTTACTAAGTGATTCTTTTAATTGATTTACAAAAGTTGATTTAAACTCAAAGGTTTTTATTACAAATAAAAGCATTAACCTACTTATGATAATGATTGCAACAAACTCAAAAAGATAATCATTTATAAATAGATATACAATACCAGCGATTTTAAGAGTAAAAAAACCAAAAGCATACAAAACACCCATAGCTCCAATTGTTGGCTCTTTTATAACTTCATAAGCATCTTTTCCACTATGTTTTGCATAAATAGCATCAACTACATCTATGATGGCTTCTGTATGGATAAATCCATAAAGTATCATATAAAGCACAGCACAAATAATAGCACCAAACCAAGATAAGTCAGCTAAAAAATGATATAAAACAAGAGTAATAAAACCAAGAATTAATCCAAGTAAAGGAAGTGAAAAAAGCATAAAAGACAAAATCTCTTTTTTTGATAAGTCATCTTCTTCTTTAAACTTTACAGGAAGTATTGTAAAGTAACTAAGGGCGAATTTAAATCCTAAAATAAAATTATTCATTTATATTTTCCAATATTTTATTTACATCAAGTCTTTCTTTCATATTTGAAATAAAGCTATCTATTGTATCTTTTTTATATGCTTTAAAATCAAACTCTTTATAGTCATTATTTATAGCTTTAAATAAGCTAGTTCTGATATTGTCATTATCAAAAATAGCATGGATAAAAGTCCCTTTTATATTACTCTTTTCATAAAAGATTGGATACTTTTTTGAAATACCATGATGTATCTCAAAACCTTCAATTTTACAATCAAAGATTTCATAACTAGCTTTTTTAAGAACTTTCTCTTTTTCGAAAACTATTTCATCATCTATAAAGCTAAAGCCCTCTTCTGTACAAGCTATACTATTTTCTAAAGCAAACTTATCATCAAGAGAGTTAAACATCATCTCATAGCCACCACAAAGCCCTAAAATAGTTTTTTGATACTCTTCTACTCTTTCAAACAAACCATTTGATTTAAGCCATTGTAGGTCTTTTATCACTAGTTTTGAGCCAGGTAAAATTATCATATCAAATTTATCAAGAGAGATACTACTTTCTATAAACTCTAAGTTTATATTACCATCAGCAATCAAAGGCTCAAAATCGTTATAATTGCTCATATAAGGATAAGAAATAACTCCTACTCTTATGATGCTATCTTTACTATTTTGAGCATAGTTTTTCAAACTTTGAGAATCCTCAAAACCAAGATTAAAAGGTATATAAGGAAGCACTCCAAGAACTGGTATTTTAAAATCATTTTCTATGATTTTTATACCCTCATCAAATAAAGATAAATCCCCACGGAACTTATTTACAATCACCCCTATTACATTTTTTTGTAACTCTTTTGGAAGAAGATTATAAACTCCATAAATAGAAGCAAAAACTCCGCCCTTTTCTATATCTGCAACTAGTATGATTTTTGTATTGTATTTTGTAGCGATGTAAATATTTGCTAAATCTTTATCCATAAGATTTAGCTCAACAGGACTTCCAGCACCCTCACAAACTACACAATCATACTTTTCATCAAGATACTCAAAACATCTATTTACAGCTGGTTTTAAAAGGTCTAAATCTTTATAATAAGATAAAACATCTTTAGAAGCTAATACTTTTCCTTCAACTACAACAGAAGCATTTGAACCCTGCCCTGATTTTAAAAGTACAGGATTGAGATGATAAGAAGTAGAAACGTCTAAAACTTTTGCTTGAAAATATTGAGCAACACCAATCTCACTTCCATCATCACAAACATAAGCGTTGTTTGATACATTTTGTGCTTTAAAAGGAGCTACAGATATTCCTAAGTCTTGTAATATTTTTCCTATTACAAAGGTTATAGTTGATTTTCCAGAATCACTACTTGTACCAAAGATTGAGATATTTTTCATATTTTCCTATTTATTTCATAATTGATTTAATATTTTCTTGAATAATATTTTTACCATTTAAAGCTATTTTCTCGAACTCTTTTGTTTGGGGTTCTATTTTTTCTCATCAAGTTTATTTAAAGATCTATTTAAAACTTCTAAATCATCAAATATTATAAATCTTGAAAAAATAAGTCTTTCAATAATACTTTTATCAAAAGATATAGCCATAGCAATATCAAAAATATCCCTTGTAAGATTGTCTTGCTTTCTGTATTTTATTTTTTTGGCGATTATATCTTCTATTGATTCATAGAAGAGTTCATAATCCATATCTAGTATTGTATTTTTTATAGGTTTATTTATGATTGATTCGTTTAGTAAAAAGTCAACTTTTATATCATCTTTTGTTTTAAGTTGTATATGATGGGTCATGCCATCAAATCTATACTCATTGTTATCAAATATTTTTGTTTCATCTATGTACCACTTTGGATTTAAGAAATCAAAAAGCTGAGATTCTGTTATAAATATATCTATATCAAAAGATTTTCTATGATTAAAATGAAACATAGCCAAGGCTGTTCCTCCACCAAATACCCACCAGTTTTTTATGCTAGATTGCTTTTCAATAGGAGCTAATAATTCATAATAAACACTATTTAATGTATTTATTTGCTGTTCAAAATTATTTAAGTAGCCATTCATACTGTGAAATCACCTTTGTATTGTATTGATTTGTGTAGTATTCATAAAGTTTTTTTAGATTTGATTTATCAATATCATAAACTTCACAGTACTTAATAACATCATCATAACTTACCTCTTGAAAAAGAGTAGTAATAGCATATTGATATTTTATATCCGTAGTTGCTGTTGAAAAAATCGTATATAAATCATCTAAATCATAATGCAATCGCTTATCACTTATTGAGTTGTTTATGGATGATAAAATCCATTTTGCAGTAGATATTTTTTTCTCTTCTTGAAAGAGCTCATTATAAGGTTTTATAAAATCATATTCTTCTTTATTTAAAGACAAATCATATTCAACTTGCTTCATCAATATAAACTCAGGTTTTAAGCCAAAAAACTTAGCAAACTTTTTGGCTGTATGAATAGTAAAACCTCTTTTCTTTTGATAGAGTTCACTTATTGTTTTTTTACCTATTTGTAAAACTTCACAAAGTTTATCTTGAGTTATTTTATTTGGTTCTATATATTTTTCTTTTAAAAAGTCTATTGGTGCTAACATCTTATTATCCTATTATGATAACTTTTATCTAAATTATATTATCGTAATATGATAATATTGTCAATATTTATACAAAAAACTATTTCAACCTCAAAGCAAGTCCAAGTTTCACTTCATAAACTTCATCACAAATACTTGCTAGCTTTTGTCCGATAATTCCGCTTATGTCTACATATTTACGGCTTACTTTTTCAAAAGGGATTACTCCACTACTTACATCATTTAGTACAAAAACTATATTTGCATTTGTTGAAGCTAGTTTTTCTATCTCTTGCAAGAGTTCAGATTCGTCTTTTTCAAGTCCATTTAAAAGCCACATGGAGATACAATCTATCAAATAAGTGTTATCATCTTTGATGACCTTTGATAAATCAAATTTTTCTTCTATGGTTTCAAATTTTTCTTTTCTTTGATTTTGGTGTTTTAAAACCCTATTTTGCATCTCTTCATCACCGTAGCCATTATCATAAGTAGCTATATAGTATGGTTTTTTATTTTTTGAGAGTTCTATAGTTTTTGCTTCTGCCAGTTTGCTTTTACCTGATTTTTGTCCACCAAAATATAATATCTTCATCATAATCCTAAAAAGTTTTTGATACCAGTAAATACAATTTGTGCAGCAAGTGCTGATAAAAATAGCCCTGTAATTTTTGAGATTACAAGAAGTCCTTGTTTACCAATGATACTCTCAATGATACTTGAAGAGTAAAGCATGACTCCTATTACTAAAACAGCACTAATTAGAGCTAAACATCCCATAATCATTGATGATGTACTATCAAATGTTGCACCCATTACAAGTAAGATACCAATAGTGCCTGGTCCTATTGTAACAGGAATTGCTAAAGGGACAACTGCTAGTTGTGAGATATCTTTGTCTCCGACTTTTCCAGTATCTTTATTTCCTTTTATTAGCTCAACAGCTGATAAAAACAGTAATGCCCCTGCACCTATTCTAAAAGCATCAAGAGTTATACCAAAGACAGCAAATATATGTTTACCAAAAAATAGTAAAACTAAACTCATAATCACAACTGAAATTGTAACTTTTATAGCTAATGACTTTTTCTCTCTTGCTGTTGAATCATTGGTCACAGTTAAAAAAACAGACAACACAAAAAATGGTGTCATGATAAAAAACATTTTTAAAAATGTTGCTATAAAAATATCCATAATATTATCCTAAAAAGTTCTCAACTTGTTTTGTTATTTCTTCTTTTGATAAGCCATTTAGTGCTCCATACATAAGAGCACCACCTGCACCAACACCCTCTTTTGCTTCACCCTCATCATATAATTTAAGTGCAGGATGTGAAGATAAAGAAAAATCAAAATCAACATAAAAAGCATCTATTTTAAAATCAAGTAGTTCTAAAAGTGCTTTTATATCACTATTTTTATCTTCATATACCCATTTTGTAGTGCATAATGATAAGTTTGAAGTGTCAAATTCTCCACCCATAGTTCTCAAAATAGAGTTTACTATTAGAAGTACTGATGCCATCTGTGTTCCACCAGCTAGGATTATTTTTGTTTTATTGTTTAAGCCTAAAATAAAGCCAGCATTGAATATCTGCATATTATCTGATACTCGTCCTAGTTTTGCGAATATGTCATCATCACTTCTTATGTGTTCTAAGGCATTTTTAATTGTTTCATCTCTTATACTTGAAGGGGCTGTTTTAAAAGAACTTGAAAAAAACTCTTTACACTCATAACCCAAAGCTTCACATGTTGCACGTGCTGTAGTAGTTCCACTTGGGACACTTTCTCCTAAGATTATATAATTATCTTTGCACTCATAAGTTTGTCCAAAAGCTAAACCTTTTTGGAAGATATCCAAGGCATCTATTTTGGCATCAAGGGCTATGGATTTAGATGGTGATATTCCAAATGAGTGTGTTTTAGAATACTCAACTTGTGGAGATACTTCAAGTCCTAAATCAAGAAGTTCTATATTAGAATATGGATTTAAAAGATGAACAGCTCTAGTTATAAGGGCAGGAGTAGGAACTCCACTTGGTGTTGTGGCTATCTCACCTAAACTTCTTAGTTCTCCTGTACATAAAAACTCACTGTCAAGGGTTGGAGTTAAGTGTATCTTTCCTGGGATACCAGCCTGTGTTATACCTGCTATGTTTACTGTTTGTGTATTACTAAGGCTTAACATAAAAGTAGCCTTTTTACCCCTTAAAAATTCTGCAAAATCAATCTTACCTATAATATTTTTTATCAAGTTTTTTCCTATATCAAATCTATAAATTTATTTTTAAAAATAATATTATCATAATCTCTATTAGTCAAATATCTTTTAACACAATAATAAAGTGAAGCATATCTTAAGTATGGGATAAACTTATCTAGTGTTATTGTGCTATTGTATGAGTTTAGAAGTGTTATTATCTCATCTTTATTACTGCACCATGACAGAGCAACCACTGCTAAATCAAAGTTAAAATCACCCTCGCAAGCATCACTAAAATCAAAGACACAAGTTAGTTTATCCTCACAAAAAGTTGCATTATCTAAAAAGAGATCTCCATGAATGACTCCATGATTTTCAAGCTCTATATTTAAAGAAGAAAACTCATCTTGGAACTCTTTGTTTTGGGTTTTATTTATCAGAAATTTTAATTCATTCTTACCAAAAGTAGAGAGATTATTGTGTTTTTTATTTTTTGTTATTTTATGAAAAGAGCTTAAAAACTCTCCTATTTGTCTTAAATGTGTCGATTTTACAAAATCAACTACACTCTCACCTTTTGCTTTAGAAAAAACAATACCTCTTTTCCCTTTTATTAAAACATCATCTTTTATGATTTTTGGAACGGTAAGATTGCTCACATAATTTAGAAGTTCAATTTCTGCATCAACATTAAATGGTGTAGTTTCATCTTCATATATTTTCAAAATATACTCATCATCTAAAATATACACAGTATGACTTTGCCCACTTTTTGTCTCTTCTAAAGTTTTTATATCCAAAAAAGGTTTTATATCTTTCTGTAAAAGTTTTGTTTTTACTCCCACTAGATTACCTTGATATCTTGCAGAGTTTTTCTTTTTTCCCACTCTAGGGTTAAAAGCTCTGGTTCATCTAAAAACTCACTTACATATCCAACTGTCAAATAAGCTATTAGTTTATGTTTTTTTTCTATATTTAAAATCTTTTTTACTCTTTTTGGTTTTAAAATACTCACCCAACCAACACCAATATTGTAAGCTCGTGCCATAAGCCAAAAGTTTTGAATAGCACAAACTACACTATACTCACCCATCTTTTTTTGAGATGTTTGTCCCAATATTTCCTTATCACTTTTTTCATATAAAACTGCGATATTTAGATATGATTCTTTTATACCTTCAAGTTTTAGTTTACTGTAGAGTTCTTTATCTTTAAAAATCTTTTTTGCTTTTTCATTCTCTTTTACAAAGTCTTGGTATATCTCGTCTCTTTTTTTACTGTTTTTTATTATTACAAATTTCCAAGGCTGAGAAAAACCTACTGATGGTGCATTTGAAGCAGCTTTTAATAGCTTGTCTAAGATTTCATCATCTATTTTTTTATCTAAAAACTTATTTCCTCTTACATCACGTCTAGCTTCTATAATATCTTCTAAACATGTAATATCATCTGATGAAAACTCTTTCATTAAACTTTTTTCCTCTTATTTGTTATATATAAATTTTATAGTACCATTGCATAAAAAGAGAACTTTTGAACTCAAACAATCAATTTAGTCATGGTGGAGATATCTTAACTTTTAGCAAAAAAATTGGCTCAAAACAAAAAGATATTATAGACCTATCTTCAAACATAAATTTTATAAAACTAAATATAAAAACAGACCTAAATAAACTAGATATTTCAAACTATCCAACATATGAAAAATTATATAAAATAATAGCAAAAAAATATAGTGTAAAAGCTGATGAAATAGAACTTTTCAACGGTGGAAGTAGTGCTATTTTTTCTTTTTTTAGATATCTTGATTTGAAGCATTGCACAATCTACTCTCCAGCATATTTAGAGTACAAAAAAGCAGCACAAACTTTTGGATATCAAATTGATTTGATAAATAGATTTTATGATATAAAAAAAGAAGTAAAAAAAGACTCTTTAGTAATCTTTGTAAATCCTTCAACTCCTGATGGAGCACATTATGAGTTAGATGAACTATTTAATTCATGGATTGAAAAAAACTGTACTATTTTTATAGATGAAAGCTTCTTGGATTTCACAGATAAAAAATCAATGATAGATAGACTAAAAACCTATAAAAAACTCTATATATTAAAATCTATGACAAAAATATATAGTAGTGCAAGTATAAGAGTTGGTACTATAATTTCAACTTCAAAAAACATAAAAAAACTAAAAGAGAAAGAGCCTTTATGGAAAATCTCTCATTTTGATTCTATATATTTAGAAAATGCAATAAAAGATAAGAGCTTTATAAATAAAACAATCAAAATAACAAATAAAAATAAGCACTACACAATCAAGCACTTAGAAAAGTTTGACTTTATAAAAAAGATATATAAAAGTAAAGCAAACTATCTATTATTCGAACTCAAAAATTATAAAGCAAAAACATTTCAAAAAAAACTAATACCTTATAAAATCATGATAAGAGATTGTTCAAACTTTGATTTTCTAAATGATAGTTTTGTAAGGGTTGCCATAAAAGATAAAAAAGCCATGAAAAGCTTTATTGAAGCTTTGAAAAAAGAGTTTAAATAATGTATTTCACAACTGTTTTACTTGCTTATCTTATTGATTATATTTTTGCGGAGTTTGAGAAGGTAAAGTTTTTCAAACACCCTATTGTTTTTATGGGTGATTATATCAAATGGTTTGAGAAAAGTTTTTATCAAGACTCTGTTTCAAGGGGTTTTACTCTAACTATTTCTCTACTTAGTATAGTCTTTATAATCACATATTTTCTTAGTCTATTTGATAATATTTTAGTGCAAGGTTTTTTATGTTCATTTGCAATATCTTCTAAAATGCTTTATGATAGTGTAAAAGAAGTTGTTCATTCAAGTGATGCAAAACAAGCTATTTCTATGTTAGTGAGTAGAGATACAGAAAATATGAGTAATAGTGACATAAACAAAGCTGCAATTGAAACCTATGCTGAAAATCTAAATGATGGAGTAATTGCTCCTATATTTTATATTTTGTTTTTTGGACTTATGGGAGCATTTATTTATAAAGCAATAAATACTCTTGATTCTATGGTAGGTTATAGAAATAAAAAATATGAAAACTTTGGTAAGTTTTCAGCAAAACTTGATGATGTTGTAAATTATATACCATCACGAATAACAGCTGTTTTGATAGCTTTGTTTTTTAATTCTTTTAAGGCTTTAAATAACTTCTACTCATATGGTAAAAAACATGAAAGTCCAAATGCAGGTCATCCTATTTCAGCTATGGCATTAGCTTTAGAAATAAAACTTGGAGGGCCAACTTCTTATTTTGGTAAGATAAAAAAGAAGGCATATTTTGGTGAGGGAAGAGAAGAAATATTAAAAGAGGATATTTTAAAAGCACTTAATTTTAAATCAAAACTTGATTCACTACTTTTACTTATGGCAATAATCTTCTTTTTATTAGTTTAAAAATTAATCTTCTCTTCTTTTGTTTCTTTTTACCAACAAGTATACAAAAAATGGAGCTCCAATAAAGGCTGTAACTACACCAATTGGTAAGTTTGATGCTGTATTTAAATTTCTTGCAATAAGATCAGATGCTACTAAAAAAACTCCTCCATAAAAAAACACTGGAAAAATAAGTTTATCTGCACTTTTTTTATAAATAAGCTTTATTATATGTGGAATAACTAAACCTACAAAACCAATTGGTCCTACAAAACTTATACTTATTCCTACTGCTAAAGATATAACTATAAGCAAAAGAAGATTTAGCTTATGAACATTGAGCCCTTTTAAAAAAGCTGTATCATTTGAGATAAGTAAAAGTTTGATTTTAGCCCTATTTGAATAAATAACAAAATACATAATCAAACTTACTATTACTAAAATAATAACACTAGAAAATCCAACTGTATCTAAGCTTCCTAACGTAAATCTAACTATTGAGTAATTTTGTTCAAGATTACTCATATAAAAAACCAACATCAAAGCAGAAGAATAAAAATATGATAATGCAATACCTATGAGTAAAATAGAGTTTGTAGAGACTGCTATAGTGTTTTTATTTATATTTTTAGAAATAAAATATAAAATTGTAATAGTTAAAAGAGAGCCAAAAGCTGATGAAATAGACAGAATAACAGCAGGGAAAAAGACAATAGAAATAGCAGTAAAAAGTGTAGTTCCACTTGCTATTCCTAGGGTATATGGAGTAATAAGTGAGTTTTTAAATATTATTTGAAAAACCAAACCACCTAAAGCCAATATTCCACCCACAAAAAACGCCAATAAAACCCTAGAAACTCTTAAGTCCCAAAAAACTTGATAACTTATTGTAGTAGTATTAAATATATCATTAATATTTAATTTTATCTCTCCTAAAAATGGAGCTATAATTAAAATAATTATTGCTATTAAATAAAGTAGTTTTTTCATAGATTTACTACCAAATGTTCATTTACTTTTATGATTGAGTTGTTATAAAACCTTTTTAGATTTTCACTTGAAAAAAACTTCTCACTTTCACCATAAAATTCTATCTTGCCATCATTCATATATAAAATCTTGTATTTTAAAGCATAGGCTAAATCAAGATTGTGAGTTATGATAATTTTTTGTTTTAAAAAATCTGATTTAAAGATATCAAAAACCTCTTTTATTCTACTTATGTCTAAGTTTGCAGTTAGTTCATCAAAAATTGTAATATCAGCATTGTGCATGATACTAGAACCCAATAAAAGTAGTTGTTTCTCTCCTGAACTAAAAGTTATACAGTGTTTATTTTCTAGTCTTTTTAAGTTTAATAGCTCTATTGTCTTTTGAATTTTTTCATTATCCACATAATCTATACAAGAAAGCTCAAAAAACTCTCTTAAAGTAATATACTCATCAAATACCTCAAACTTTGGTGGTATATAGTTTATAAAAGAGGCTCTTTGTTTATCGCTTATATCTTTTATATTTTGATTAAATATTTTTACACTATTATTTTCTATTAGGTTAGATAAAACTTTTGCTAGAGTTGATTTACCGGCACCATTATGTCCCAATATTACAAGGTTTTCATCTTCTTTTAGAGTAAAAGTTATATCATTTAAAATTGAACTTGTGTAATTATTTATCTCTAACATTTTCTAATATCTTTTTAAAATCTTTTATAAAATAAACAACTCTATTACTAGGTATCCCTGCATAATCTTTATTTATCGCATAAATATTTTTATTTTTACTTGCATTTATAGGGAGGTTTTCCCATGCACCAATTACTTTTTTCAACTCTTCATCTTTGTATTCAAAAAAAGCAGCCAATAAAATAATAATATCAGGGTTCATCTTTATTATTTTTTCTGTATTTACAACAGGCTGAGCTTTACTTTTTGATTGAAAAGCATTTTTATTTCCACTAGCTTTTATAATATCTTCAAAATATAAATAATTTCCTGAGACAAAAATTTGATTTGAAAGTGTCTCTTTTGGACTTATTACTATTAAGATTTTCTTATTAATTGTAATATTTTCAACTGATAATAAAGCATTATCAATAGAATCACTTATCTCTTTTGCTTTTTGTTCTTTTTTAAAGTAATCACCCAGTTTATTTATTGTAAATTTTATATCATTTATACTATCTGTTTTAAAAACTAGAGTTTTTATATTTAGAGCTTCAAGATTCTTGAGTAGTTTTTCATCATAGTTTTGAGCAATTGTAACAGTTGGTTTAACTGCTAAAATTTTTTCTAAAGAAGTATTTGCATAACCACCTACTTTTTTTACCTTTTTAGACTCTTCAGGATAATCACAAAACTTTGTATTGGCAAGAACATTTTTTCCCATACCTAAGGCATATACAATCTCATTGACAGAAGGAGAGAGCGTAACAATACGCTCTTCTGCTAAAAGATTAGTAAAAATTAGTAATACAATTAATATAGCTTTTTTCATATTAGAATTTATAGTTCACTCCTAGATATGCACTTCGACCAGCTGTTGCATAACCATCAATTTTTTGATAGTATTTATTTGTAATATTATCAATTCTCACATATAGTTTTGTATTTTTATTTAGCTCATAATTAGCTACACTATTCCATAAAACATATCTACCTGTTTGTCTTCCAGCTTTATCAGCTGAATTATACCTAGTTCCAACATACTCATTATTTAAATTAATATGAAAATCTTTTATTCCATAATAATCAAATGATGTTTTTAATGTTTGAATAGGTCTTCTAGCTAAATACTTATCATCTTCATCTTTAGCACTCAATCTAGTATAATTAAAAGTGAATAAAGTATTTTCTTCTATTAACTTACTATACTCTAATTCAAACCCCTTAAAAATAGATTCTCCTTTTACATTTTGATATCCTCCTCCTGACCAATCAATTAAATTGTCAATTTTAGATTCAAAGAAACTTAAAGAAAAATCTTTATATTTAATACCTATATCAAAACTTTTTGTCTCTTCTGGCTCTAAATCTGGATTTGTTGTACCCCAAGGATTTAATTCTTTTACAATATTGGGTACATTGTATGCTGTTCCAATATTTGTTTTAAACTCTAAATCTTGGTTAAAACTATATTTTAATCCGACTTTTCCCGTGAATTTATTATCAAAATTATCATATCTATCATATCTTAAACTTTGAGTAAAAATAGTATTTGTAAATTTATTAGAATTTGTTAAATAAAGGTATTTATCTTTACTCTCTTTTTGATTTGTAGTGTTATCTGCTTTTATATAATTAACATCGTCAATACTTGAACCAATACCTACAATTAAAAAATCACTATTTAAATATTTGTATTCATCACTTAGTTCAATATTTTGTGTTTCACCAGAAAATTTTAGCACTCCTGATGTAGTTCCTATTTCATGTCTTTTAAACTTACTTAATTCATATTTTAGTTTTATATTTTGATTTTTTATTTCTTGTGAATATGAAGTACTATATATTGTTGTATCTATATCACTTTTCATTGTAGTATCGTTAGCTGAACTACTATCATACTCTACTAAACCATCAATATCTTTAATATCAAAAGTCAATTTACTATTATCTGTAATATACATATTAGTATTTAAAGACAATGTTCTATTTTCATATCCATCTTTTTCATAGTCTTTTACTCTATTACCGTATGTTAATTTGTTTGTAAAACCATCAGTTGTAATTTTATTTGCACTAAATTTTATATCAAACTTTTTTGTACCATGTGAAATAGTAGCACCATACTTTTTTGTATTATAACTTCCAAATTCTAAGTTTGCATTCCCGCTAGTTCCTAAAGTTGCTTTTTTTGTTATTATATTTATAACTCCTGCTGCAGCATCTGCACCCCAAACACCACTTTGTGCACCTTTTATCACTTCTATTCGTTCAATATCATTTATCATTAAATGGGATAGATTTGCACCACTTGTATTTGATGGGTCTTGATATCTAATACCATCAACCAATACTAAAATTCTTGAATTAGACATTCCTCTTAAATATATTGATGAAGTTGAACCTAAGCCTCCATTTGAAACTATTGATAAACCAGGAAAACTGTTTAATGCTTCATTTACACTTGTATAATGTCTCTCTTCAATCTCTTCTTTAGTAATAACTTCAACATTTGAAGTAACATCTTTTATTGATTGTTCTGATTTTGTAGCACTTACGACTGTGATTTCTGATAATTGTTGTGAATAAAGGTTTGATGTTGCTAATAGAAAGCTTGCAACTAAGCTTGTGGTTATTTTTTTGTTCATTTTTTATTTATCCTAATTTTATTTTATTTGTTGAATTTAGTTTTGCAGGTTTTAACTGTCTTGATATAAGTATATTTACTATTTTGGGTACTTGCGTAGATAATAATGTTTCAATCAGACTATTAATAGATGATGTTTTTCTATCAGCAGTTGCAGCTAACATTCCAAAAAGTGTGAAGTATTTTTTACTTTTACTAATCATTGATTCTCCTTTCTTTAGATTTTAATTCGCGTATTATATTCAAAAAAATATAAATGTTTTATTTCAAGCTAGATTAAAGCTATTTAAATACAATACGGCACTTTAAAGGAGATACTTTGACTTATAATGAATGGTTTGATAAACATGCCACTAGACATCAAAATATCATGGAAAAACTAAAAGACTTAAGTGATGAAGAAGTTATAAAATATTTTAGATTTGACAATATGGTTAAAAATGAACCTGACTTTTGTCCACTTTATAAAGACAATAAAAAATGTCATGATTATGAAGGGTTAAACTGCTATTTATGCGCCTGTCCTAATTTTAGATTTGATGATAATGGATTTAAAAAAGTAGAAGATAAAACTCTATACTCATACTGCAATATAGATAGTAAAGATGGTGCACAATATGAAGGTGATGACTATATTCACCAAAACTGTGCAGGATGTTTAGTTCCACATAAAGAGCCCTATATAAAAAAACACTTTTTAAGAGATTGGAAAGAGATTATGAAAGATGTGAGGTCTTAAAATAAAAAAGCCCTACTTCTGGTGTTTGAAGTAGGACTTATTAGGGTGGTACGTTATTCTTTTGTATAAAATAGTAGGAGAAATACAAAATCTGTAAGGAAATTGTAGCAATTGTGTGTTAATCAATTGTTAATTAAAAAATTTAATTTGGAGAATTTATGAAACTTATAATGTTTGATATGGATGGAACATTAATCAATAGTGGTAGCATGATTGCAAATACAATCAACTATGTTAGAGGAAACCTAGGCTTTGAACTTTTAGAAAAAAATATTATCCTAGAAAAAGTAAATGATCCAAATATCAGCTCATCAGAATTTTTTTATGGGACAAAACATTTTACTGAAGAACAAGGTAAACTTTTTGAAACCTACTACTATGAAAACTGTTTAACTGACTTGGAGATTTATGATGGCATAAAAGAGTTACTTGAAGATTTAAAAAGTGACTATATATTTACAGTTGCTACAAATGCCAACAGTGAATTTGCAAATAGAATGCTAAACCACTTAGAACTTGGAAATTATTTTAAAACAATTGTTGGATATAACGATGTTTTAAAACCAAAACCCCATCCAGAAATGGTTTATAAAATACTTGAAGATATTAATACTACAAAAGAGAAGTCCCTTTTAGTAGGAGATAGTCATAAAGATATTCAAGCAGCAAAAAGTGCAGGAGTTGATTCTATTTTAGTAAACTGGGGTTTTTCAAATCATAAAGAAAATGCAATTGAGACAATAAAAGAGTTAGAAGATAAAATATTTAAAAAGTTCAATTAACCCTTATAATTTTATAATCACCCTCTTTTAAATCCTCAACAGTATAGCCATCAAAGCTAACTCTATGAAGTTTCACAACTCTATTTCCAACAGCTGCAAACATTCTTTTTACTTGATGATATTTACCTTCAAATATCTCTAGCCTAACTTTTGTAGGTGATATTATTTCAAGTTTAGCAGGTAATAATGGCTTTTTTTCTCCATTTAAAAGAAGTTCTCCACTTGCAAATATATCTTCTTCATCACCTTTTAAAGGCACTTTCAAATCTACTTCATAAACTTTTGAAATATCTTTTTTAGGATTTGTCAATCTATGATTTAAAACTCCATCATCAGTTATTAGTATAGCACCAGTAGTATCCACATCAAGTCTACCTATCGTTGATATCTTTGGTTTCCTTTGGTTCCATCTTTGTGGGAGAAGAGAATAAATCAATACTCCAGCATCATTATGTGAACAAATCACACCAGCAGGTTTGTTTAAAAGAATTGTAAAGCTTTCTGGGTCAAGAATTTTTTCATTGATTTTAATTTCATCATGATATGCTTTTATAGATGGATTATATATTCTTTCTTTGTTTACAGTAAGTTCATTCATTTTTAAAAATTTCTTAGCATCACTTCTTGTACAATAACCCAAACTAGAAAGATGTGCATCAACTCTTTTATAACTATTTTTCATAAATGAATGATAACATTGTTTTTATTAATAAGCTTAGGTAAGTTTGTATTCTATGGGGACTTTTATTGTTATTTCTTTTTTTACTTTTGGAAATGTTTTTGATGCTTTTTCTATGGCCTTAAGCGCAGATTTGATTAATAATCGATGTCCTGAAACTCCTTTTAACTCTGTAATTTCACCATTTATTGAAATTTTAAATAAAATAAATACTTTACCTTGAATATTAAGCCTTTTTGCTCTTTTGGGATAAATAACATTTTTTTGGATGAGTTGTACTATTTTTTGTAAGTGGGCATCTAAAAACTCTTCTTTATAATTCTTAGAACTTTTTTTAATAACTTCTTGCTCTTTATTGTCTTCTTTAAGCTCTTTTTCTTTTTTCTCTTCTTTTGGCTTCTTTTCTACTTCTTTTTTTTCTATTACCTTTTCTTCTGTTACCTTTTTTTCTAATCTTTTTTTTAGAGGTTTAATTTTCTTTTTTTTCTTTATGGGTTTTGGTATAACTTTTTCTTCTTTTTTTTCTTCTTTTTTTATCTCTCGTTTTTTTTGTTCAATTAAAGAGATGTGGTTCATGGATATAACTTTCTCTTTTTTTAAAGTTTTGGGCTGGTTGATTTCTCTAAAACTAAGAAACAATATAAATAGTATTAAGATATAAATACAAATAGTTAAGAAAAATGAGTATATATATCGTTTTTGAGTCTGCATTTTATTTCTTTGTTACTATAGAAATATTTTCAAATTTATTTGATTTTAAAAGGTCTAATAGCAAAACAAAAGCCTCAAAATCCGCCTTTTTATCACATCTAATATAAATATGTGATAACTTATTTAACTTATTAATTTCAACTTTTAATGCTTCTAAAGAGATATGTAAATTATTTAAAAAAATAGAATTGTTTGATTTTATACTAATTATAGTTTCCTGTTCAACACTTAAGCTAGTTGCACTATTTGCCTGAGCAAGGGCAACTTTTATATCTCCTTTAGCAATGAATGTTGTAGTTAATAATACAATTGCAAGTAATACTAATAAAACATCAATAAATGGTATTACATTTATTGAGTTAAACTTCTGCAATTTCATCATATTTACTTTCAATCACTTCTGCATATCGAGCCAATATGTTATAAAACATTTGTGAGATAATTGCAACTACCAAGCCAACAGCAGTAGCTTTTAAAGCCAAGGCTAAAGAAGCCATGATTTTTGTAGCTTCTATATCACCAGAACTCATCGTCATAAATGTCAGCATAATAGCTAGTACTGTTCCAAGTAATCCAATATATGGTGCATTTGATGCAATTGTTCCTATAATAGAAAGATGTTTTGTTATAACTATTTCCAATGACTTTTTAGATTTATAGGAATCTACGTCTATCTTTTTATAAAAAAAGATTCTTTCAATAAAAAACCAAATAGATAAAAAACTCATAAACCCTAAAAGAGCTACCACACCATAATCAACTAAATTTTTTAATAATTCAATGTCCATTTTTTCTAACCTCTTTTTTTATCATCGAAGAATGATTGTGACCACTTTTTTTAGCTCCGTAGGTTTTAAATACATAGCCTGTATAAAAATTCAATCCTAAATATAGAATAATCAAAAATGATGCAAATGGCATTGCAATTATTTTTCTCAACTTTGTGCTCTTTAAAAGTTTTAATCGACCTATCATAATAACAAATGCCCAAATAATCGCAATGTATTTAAATAAGGTAAAAACATGTACCCATTTATCTCGTCTGCTTGCTAAGGGTTCAATGTATGCCATATCCAAATGAAAAGCTTGAATAAACGCATTAACAATTTGGGAAGCATATGAATAAAAAAAGAACTCTCCCATATGAGATAAACCACCAATAATAAACAATGGAGCAAAAGCATACCCTAAGGTATAAAAGGTTTTTTCATAACTTACTTTTAAAATTTTTGAAGCAATAAACATACCAATTATATTTAAAATAACTACTATAGCAACAGCATATAAAAAAGCAAACAACCCTATCATGTCAACTGTTCCAAAATTAAAAATAGATTCAAAATATCGTGCTGTTTTTGTCCAAAAAAAATCTTCTACAATAGCACTTCTTCCTAATGCATGATGAAAACTCATAGTAATAGAAATAGCGGCTGTAATAAGCAAATAAGCCCAAACTTCTGCTTTTGAGAATTTAAACTTTTTAAACATACTTTCAGATGGCTTCGTTATTTTAAAACTAACAGCTTCACAAGAATCACTACAATCCATACATAAGGTACAATCTGACATTGTATTTTGTTTATTAAAAGTAAAAGGCTTTAAATCATAAGTACAAGATTTAGCACATTCAAAAGTTTTACATGATTTACAAGACTCACTATACGTCGCTAGTTTTGTAAAAGACACTTTACTAAATGCTTTAGATACCAAACCTATAGGACAGATATATTTACAATAAGACATCTTTTCATAGACAAAAAAGAAAATACTAGCTACTAAAGTTAAAACTGCAAACATCATAGCAGTAGCATAAGGAGTTTTAAATAAAGAAGGATACATATAATATATAAGCCACCATCCTATAAACAAAATAAACAAACCTATAAAATAATTTGAAAATAGCTTTGGAAGTTTTTTATTTAAACCTATTTTTGTTAAATATTTTCCCATAAATCCATGGGGACAAATTCCACAAAAAATTCGTCCAAAAAAAGCTAATGTTATAACCATAAAAAATGGCCAAAATAGTCCCCAAAACAATCCTGTCGTAAAAACATTCTCTTTAGTTGGATTAATAAACCCAAACAATATTGCATAAACAAATAAAATTGCAATCATAACTTTTAAGACAAATATAAATCTTGCATTTTTAAATATAAATCCTATAAGAGGAAAACTATAAATATCATTTTTATCACGTTTTATATGATTTACCATAATGCTTTCCTAAAACCTATAGTTATAAGTAATCATTGCAGATTGTGGAGCTGCAGCTTTGTATGTTTTAACACCTGATGTATCTTTTTGTACTTGTGCGGCATAATGTTTATCAAATAAATTATTTATATTTAGTTGAATAGTATGATTCTTTTTTGTATATCCTAGCATCAGATCTGTTACAAAATCATAGCCAGCATACTTTTCAGTATTCGCATTATCCATGTAGTATGACCCACTACTTTTTGTCTCTATACGTGCTTTAAAACCATTATTTAAATTTAGAGTTGCAAATAAAGAATACCTATGTTGAGGAATATATGGTAAATAATTATTAGCTCTATCATTTGTACCCTCTTCCATGAAAGATTTAAATTTATAGTAAGAGTATGCATATGAAGCACCAAAAGATAATTCACTAGTTAAATTATAACTTCCTGTAAATTCTAAACCTCTTTTTTGAGTTTTTCCAGCATTTTGATAATAAGTGAGAAAGCCATCTTTTGTTGCAGTTACTTCATCACTAATATCATTTTGATATAGAGCTATATCATAAGAGTATTTAACATCTCTTGCTTTTAATCCAATTTCATAATTAACACTTGTAGTTTTATCTAAAGTACCTTTGTTATTTGTTTTATTAGCTTTTAATTCATTATCTGTTGGTGCTTGATTTGCACTTGCAAGTGAAGAGTATATGCTATGAGTATCACTTAAAGCATAACTAAATCCTATTTTAGGAGATATCAAAGTATATGATTCCTTTATATTATAAGCACCATCACCTGTATAGTATGTATTAGTAGAAGTAAAAGCACTTCCACCCCAATTGTATTTTAAGATTTCATTTCCTGATACATCAAAAGAGACCCTATCAACTCTTAATGATACATCAACTAAAGTATTTGCAGTAGGATTAAAACTCTCTTGAACATATGCTCCCAAAAGAGTTGCCGTAGAGTTTTCTGTATTGGCTAAATCTCCTTTTTCATTAGATAAAGTACTTGAAATAGTATAGTCCCTATTGGCAAAAGCACCCACGGTAGGTCCAGTGACTGAATAATCTTTATAAGTATATTTTTTAGCATCTCGTGTTCTATCTTGTTTTGCTGTTAAACCAAACACTAAAGTTGCATCTTCATTAAAAAGTTTATGGCTATAATTATTTTCTAAATCTGTACCTAAAACAATATTATTATCACTATCATTAATCATGGCTGTTACGGGGTGAAAGTGTTCCCAAGCATTGACATAAAAACGTGGTTTTATAGTTAAATTACCAAAATCTTTTTCAAACTTTGAATTAAAAAACAGGATTTTAGAGTCACGTGAGCTATGTTGCCATGCAGATGAAGTATTTCCCTGCTTGCCAGTAGATTGAAAAATATTAAACTCTGATTCAGTCATAGATGCTGGCAGGTCAACATTTGATTCTGTATAAGCTAGCTCACTCTCTAGTATTGATTCATCATCAAAGATATGACCATACTTCAAACCAAACTGAAGAGAATCTACTTTATTATTTTTTCGCCAATTATTTTCATTTTTAGTTGTGCTAAAGTTAACAGACATAAAATTACTTTCATCAATAGCTTTTGCATATTTTATATTTGATTGAGAAGAGTGCTCAGTTCCTAAACCTAATTTAATACGATTTTGATTATCTTCAAAGACAGATTTAGTGATTAATTGAACAACACCACCAGTTGCATTGGCAGCAGCAATTGAACCTGGACCCTTTTGAACTTCAACAGCTTTTACATCTTGCATATCAATATAATCAAATCGTGTAAAAGAATCAGGATCCGTCATAGGGACACCATCTTTTATCACCATTATCTCTCGTACTCCATATCGTGCTTTAAGACCAGCACCTCGAATAATTAACCTTGGACTTGAAGAGTTACTTGTATTTTCAGCAATAACGCCAGGGATACTATTAATTGCTTCAGAAGCAAAAATTATATTTTTATCTTCAATATCTTTCTCATCTACAACATCAATACTTTGTGTAACATCTTTTGTTGCTCTTTGAACTTTAGTTGCAGTAATTGATAATTTATCTAATGAGATTGTTTGAGAATAACAGTTAGCACTCAAAAGCACTAATAAAGTTGGCAATGAATAGTTTAATTTCATTCTTATCCTTAAGTTTTTTTAAGAATATTAAACGAAAAGTGTTAATTTAGTGTTAATTTTTATTTATAAGATATTTTTAAGATATTAGTTTTAAAAGATTTAATTTAATAAGTGTCCCATTTTCATTTGGTTCAATTTTGATTTCTATTAGGTTTTTATCACAAAACTCTTTTACAATATTTAAACCTAAACCAAAACCACTATTTTTAGGGTCTTCTTGAAAGTATTGTTCAAAGACAATAAAAAGGTTTTTTGTATCAATTTTCTTTCCTGTATTAAAAATAGTCAAAGTATTATTTGAAAAATCAATTTTAACTACACCATTTTCAATATTATATTTTATTGCATTGGATAAGAGGTTATCAATAACTTTTTGAAAACCATTTTTATCACTATTGATTACTATATTTTCTATACTGTTTTGTATTGAAACATCTCCTTTTATATCTTCGAACTTATCTATTGAGTTCTCAATTATTTCATCCAATAAGAACTCTTGCTTATCTATTTTGTCTATCTCTTTTTTGATTTCATATTCCATTTGATTATATAGATTTAAGAGCTCATTTGTAGCTAGTTTTATTCTATTTAGTCTCTTTTTGTTTTTTTCATCTTTAATATTTTTTTCTAACATTTGGGAATTTGCTTGAATTGTAGAGGCTGGAATATTTAGTTCATGAAGTGTCTCTTTTATTGTTTTTTGTAGGTTTTCATCACTTCTAAACAAAGGTTCATAAAGGGGTTTGCTTAAAAAAAAGTTTAAAACAACTGCAAGAATAATCAAAACTAATGTTATAGCTATAAAAGTTTCTTGATTAAACCCAAAGGTAGATACTAAATAATAATTTGCAACTAAAACCATAATTACTATAAAGGCAATTAAAATTGAGTTTGAAATTAAAAAATTCTTTCTTTTATTATTCAACTTTATATCCTACACCTTTTATATTTATAATTTTTTCATTTACAAATATCTTTTTTACGTGATTAATATATACTCTTATTGAACCTTCACTATAATCCTCTTGGGTGGACCATAATTTATCAACAATCATCTCTTTTGTAACTATTTTATCTTTGTTTTCCAAAAATAGTTCTAATAGTTCAACAACTTTTGTAGGTAACTTCATATCTTTATTATCTTTATAAACTCTCTTATCACTTGGATTAAAAACTAGATTTTCATCTAATACTATTTTTTCAGTCTGTTTTCCTGCTCTTTTTAAAAGAGATTTTATTCTTAAAATTAGTTCATCTAAATCAATTGGTTTTTTTAGATAATCATCAGCTCCATTTAAAAAGCCCTGTTCTAAGGTATCTTTATCTTTATATGAAGTTAAAAATATGGTTGGGGTATTGTCTCCTGATTCTCTTAAATCTTTTAGTAACTCTAATCCATTTATTTTTGGAACATTTATATCTAGTAAATATAAATCATAATTTATTTCATAGTTTAATTCTAATGCTTTTTCACCATCGTTTGCAATATCAACTACAAACCCCTCCTCATCTAAGAAGTCCTCTATAGTTTGTGCAAAGAGTTCATCATCTTCTAATAATAATATTCTCATCTTAAGTCTTTTTACAATATTTTTCCAAAATTCTACACTAAAACTTATAAAATAGTTGAATTTTTAAAATATTTATATATAATTACTTATGATTAAAAAATTAACCCTACCCCTAATTTTAGTTCTTTTAGCTTATTTTATAATTTCAAGTGAAAATGTAAAAATAATAGCTACAGGAATTGCAATATTTATGATTGGTATGCACTTTATGGAAAATGGCTTTAAGCTCTTTTCAGGTGGTGCTTTAGAAAAAGTTTTAGAGAAATTTACCGCTACAAATATTAAAGCAGTCTTGACAGGTTTTGTTACTACTTCTATAGTTCAAAGTTCTTCTTTAATCTCTGTAATTGTTATATCATTCTTAACAGTCGAACTAATCACTCTAACTCAAGGTATGGCAATAGTCTTTGGGTCAAACCTAGGTAGTACAACTACAGCATGGATTGTCTCTTCCTTTGGACTTAAGATAAAAATATCTTTATATGCAATGCCCTTGATTATATTTGGTGTAATTTTTAGATTTTCAAAAAACCAAAAGTATATAGGACTTGGAAATATTTTACTTGGACTTGGTTTTATATTTTTAGGTATTTCTTATATGAAAGATGGATTTGAAACCCTAAAAGATGCCATTGATTTAGCTTCATACTCTGTAGGAGGACTAACAGGTATCCTCATATATATAATAATTGGTGCAATTGCAACTGTAGTTATACAATCAAGTAGTGCAACTATGGCTATTATTATTACAGCACTTTCTGGTACAAATATTATTTATATCGATGCTATTGCCTTAGCAATTGGGGCAAATATTGGTACAACAGTTACAGCAATAATTGGTTCTTTAACTTCCAATGTAAATGGAAAAAGATTAGCTTTTGGACATTTTGTATTCAATATTATAACTGCAGCTGTTGCTATTGCTCTTATTTATGTTTTAAAAGACTTAGTTGATTTAATAGCACCATATTTTGGGATTGATAATGAAAACTATTCTATGAAATTAGCCCTATTTCATACCATATTTAATCTTTTAGGAATTGTTATATTATTCCCATTTATTGCCTTTATTGTTACACTTTCAAAAAAAGCAATAAAAGAAAAAACCCAAAAAGCATCAAAACCTATATATTTAGATGAGTCAAATATCAAAATACCTTACAATGCAATGGTATCTGTACAAAAAGAGGTTCTTCACCTATATGAAAATGCACAAAAAGCAATACTTCATGCATTGTCAATTCATACTTCTAATTTAAAGGAAGAAGAAGATATTGAAAAGGCAATTAAAAATCCTGCTAAAATAGATACTAATTTAGATGAAATTTATCAAAATGATTTAAAGTCTTTATATAGTGAGATAATTGATTATCTATTAAGGTCTCAAAGTAATATGAATGAACATCAACTTTTTTATATTGGACAGTTAAGACTATCTTCAAATATAATTGTAAAAATATTAAAAGATACAAGAGATATTCAACGTAATATCAATATATATCTATATAGTAAAAATGAATATATAAAAACAGAATACATCGCCTTAAAAAAAGAGTTAGCACTAAATATTTTAAGAACAAATCAATTAAGAAACAAAGATTTAGATGATGTTGAAACATCAACTCAAATTCAAGTTTATAAAGATAACATAGAAGAACTAGAAATACAATTCAATAAAAAAATAGATGAATTGATAAGAAATGATAAAATTACACCTAAAATGGGAACTTCACTAATGAATGATGCAGGAAGTGTAATAAATATGAGCAAAAACTTATTTAGAATAGCAAATATACTATTTGTAAATGATGCAAAACTAAGAACCTTAGGAGAAAATAATGAAAATATCTAAACTTGTAAAAACTTTTAAAACATACTTTTCATGGGATAAAAAAGAGGTAAAAAAAAATACTGTTGAAATTAATAAAATGATTAAAGAACTCTATAACAAAAAGCAAAGCATAGAGGATAAGTTAAAAGAGTGTGAAAAGAAAAAGGATGAAAAAAAGCTAGAAGAGAAAAGAAAAGCTATAAAAAAACTTATAAAAAAAGCAAAAAAAGAGTTTATTTAAACTCTTTAAAGTTTTGTCTTAAAGCCTCATAGGCAACAATAGATACAGAGTTTGCAATATTTAAACTTCTTGCATCGTTTGTCATAGGAATTGTAATACAACCTTTTTCATTTTTTGCTAATAACTCTTCTGGCAAGCCAGCATCTTCTCTTCCAAAATAAAAATAATCCCCTACTTTATATGAAGCTTCAAAATATACTTGTTTTGTCTTAGTTGTAGCAAAAAAATGTCTATCATCTAATGGGTTTTTAGCCCAAAACTCTTCAATATTTTCATATTCAGTGATATCTAAATCATACCAATAATCAAGTCCAGCTCGTCTTACTTCTTTTTCTGTTATTTCACCAAAGCCATATGGTTTTATCAAGTGTAATCTACAATTTAAAGCAAAAGCAAGCCGTCCTATAGTTCCAACATTTCCTGGAATTCTGGGTTCTAATAAAACAATATTAAACACTATAAAATTACCGTTTTATTGCCATAAACAAAAACTTTGTCTTCAAGTAAAAGTTGTAAAGCATTTGATAATACAACTTTTTCTACATTTTTCCCTGCAATTCTCATATCTTGCCAAGAAAATGTATGGTCAACTCTAACAACATCCTGAGCAATAATTGGACCTTCATCCAAATCATCAGTAACATAATGAGCAGTTGCCCCAATAATTTTAACACCTCTATGGTGTGCTTGTTTATATGGGTTTGCGCCTATAAAAGCTGGTAAAAATGAGTGATGGATATTTAATACTTGCTGAGGAAACTCTTGTACAAATTTTGGAGTTAAGATTCTCATATACTTAGCTAAAACAATAAGTTCTGGATTATACTCTTTTATTTTTTCTATTATTAAGTCTTCGTGTGCTTCTCGCTCTAAACCTTCTGCACTAATACAATGAAAAGGGATATCAAACTTCTCTACTAAATCTTTTAGATAGTCATGGTTTGCAATTACTGCTTTTATATTTGCTTCTAATTCTCCATCTAGATATCTTATAAGTAAATCACCTAAAACATGTGATTCTTTTGTAGCTAACAAAACAATATCTTTTTTTGATTTTTCTCTTAGTTTAACTTGTGACTCTTTTGGTAAAACTTCTGTTAACTCTTTTAAAAGTATTTTTGCGTTTAAATCACCACTTATTACTGTTCTCATAAAAAATTTATTTGTTTCAGCATCAACATATTCAGCATTTTGTTCGATATTTAGATTATTTGCAAAAAGAACTTTAGATACGTTGTATACTAAACCTTTTGAATCAGAAGTGTTTATTAGAAGTATGTACTCTTTCATCTTTATCCCATATAATAGTATTATTCCTGTTTTAAGATTGGAATAATACCATTATTTTTATTAAATCATTTGTGCTAACTCTTCTTTATAAGCTACTAAATCAAAATCTTTTATTCTTGAAACACCAGATTCTACTGCCGCATTTGCAACTGCACTAGATATTTCAACAATAAGTCTTTTATCAAAAGGTTTAGGAATAATATAATCTTTTGAAAAAGCTAAATGATCTCCAAATATTGCTTTTACTTCAGCAGTTACTGGCTTTTTAGCTAAGTCTGCAATTGCATATGCTGCTGCTTTTTTCATTTGCATATTTATTTTTTTAGCTTGGACATCTAGTGCTCCTCTAAAAATAAATGGAAAACCAAGTACGTTATTTACTTGATTATTGAAATCACTTCTTCCTGTTCCTACTATTGCTTTATCTCTTATTTTAAATATATCATCCGGGAAAAGTTCAGGAGTTGGATTTGATAGTGCAAATACAATTGGCTCATCAGCCATTACAGCAATATGTTCTTCTGTAAAAGTTCCAGGTTTAGATAATCCTAAAACCATATCAGCCTCTCGAAAAGCTTCAAGTTGTGTCAATGATTCACTTATAGAAAACTCTTTTTTATATTTATTTAAATCATCTCTTTTATCATGGATAACCCCTTTAGAATCACACATAATGATATTTTCTACTCCAACAGCTCTATACATTCTAGCACATGAAATAGCAGCCGCCCCAGCTCCTACAACAATAACTTTTAAATCTTCAAGCTTTTTTCCAATAATTTCACAAGCATTAATTAATCCAGCAGTTGTAATAATAGCAGTACCATGTTGATCATCATGCATAACAGGAATATCAACTTCGTCTATTAATCTTCTCTCTATTTCAAAGCACTCTGGTGATTTAATATCTTCAAGATTAATACCACCAAATGTTGGTGAAATTGCCTTACATACTGATACAAATTTATCAACATCAGTTTCATCTACTTCAATATCAAAAGAATCAACAGCAGCAAACTTTTTAAATAGTACAGATTTACCTTCCATAACTGGCTTTGAAGCAACTGCTCCAATATTTCCAAGACCAAGTACAGCTGTACCATTTGATATAACAGCTACAAGATTTTTCTTAGCTGTGTATTTAAATGCATTATCTGAATCTTTTTCAATTTCTAGACAAGGGAATGCAACACCTGGCGTATATGCCAAAGCTAAATCTCTTTGTGTTCCAAGTTTTGTTGTAGTTCCAATTTCCAGTTTTCCAGGTTTTGGAAATTGATGATAATCTAAAGCTTCTTCTTTAGTTACAGGTTTACTCATAAATAACTCCTTTATTTATTTTGGATGAAATTGTAACCTATCGAAACTTAAAAGTTATTTTTTTCTAAATTATGCATCAAATTAATCAAATTTTAAGCTTTCTATACACTTTTTATACACTTTATTTACATAATTTTTACATTTTTAGTTTTATTTAAGAATTGCAATTATTGAAAATCTTCCACAATCTTTATCATTTCTATATGAAAAATATGCTTCATTGGAACATTTAGTACAAATCCTAGATACTTCCACATTAAAAATACCAATATCATTTAACTGTTTCACATTTATAGCTTGTAAATCTATATATCTATTTTGTGAAAACTCTTTACCATAAGATTTAATAACGATATTTTCTAGTTCATTGGAAACTTCATAACAACACTTTTGTATAGAAGGTCCTAAATAAGCATTTATATCTTCTGCTTTGCATCCTAATTCTTTTATCATCATAAGTGCTGTTTTTTGAACTATACTTAAAAAAGTTGAGTTTCTTCCTGCATGAACTACTGCAATAACATCTTTTTTATTGTCATATAAAAGTATTGGTATACAATCAGCTACCATTACCATTATAGGTAGATTTTTCTCTTTTGTAACCAAAGCATCACAATTATCTATTAATAAAGGAGAATTAAAATCTACAATTTTTATGTTTTCACCATGAACTTGGTTCATATAACGCAATTTTGACATATCAAAATTATATTTTTGGGAAAGTTTCAATCTGTTTTTATCAACACTACTTTTTAAATCATTTACATGATAGGCTATATTTCCATCATTTTTTGTTGTTATTATCTTTTTTATAGTGTCCATTTTTTTCCCAAATTTTTTTTATATTAATTTATCATAATTATTTTAATATCCTCTTATTAATCTTTGGATAGAATCAGATTTTATTTTAAGGAAATCAATGTCGCAAGAAAACGAAAAATTTTTAATATTTGGTAATCCAATAGAACACTCAAAATCTCCTCAAATGCATAACAGTGCTTTTGACCATCTAAATCTAAATTCATTTTATGATAAATACTTATTAACTGATGGCAAGAAGATTAAAGAAATTTTTAATTCAGAAAATATAAAAGGTGCTAATATAACTGTTCCCCATAAAGAGGATGCTTTTAGATTAGCAGATGAAGTTGTAGGAATAGCAAATGAAATTGAAGCTGTAAATACTTATGTAAAAAAAGATGATAAGATTTATGCATATAATACAGATGCTCCAGGATTTTTAAAAGCCATAAGTGATTTTGGAAAAATAAAATCTGTACTTATTTTAGGGGCTGGTGGTACTGCAAAAGCTATAGCAATGGCTTTAAAAGAAGAAAACATTGAAGTAAGAATACTAAATAGAAGTGCTGAAAAACTAGCCTTTTTTAAAGCACAAGGCTTCAAAACTTATACTTGGGGTAACTTTCAAATGAATCATTATGATTTGATTGTAAACTCTACAAGTGCAGGATTAAATAATGAGGACTATCCTATCAAGAAAACTACACTTGAAAGTATCTTTTTAAATGCAAAATACGCTTTTGATTGTATATATGGAAAAGATACTCCCTTTTTAAAACTAGCACAGGCAGAAGGTTTAAAAGCAAAGGATGGTGAAGATATGCTTTTATATCAAGGTGTTCTTGCATTTGAATTATTTACTGATACTTTATTAGATAAAGAGACTATTGAAGTGATGAGAAAAGCTTTAAAAAAAGATCCAGTAGAAGATACAATTGATAATGAAGAGCAAAAGTAAGAGTATTTTATGAGATTGATTTTAGCTATACTAATCCCATGGCTTAACTTTTTTACAATTGGTAAGCCAATTTCTGGAATAATTTGTCTAATTTTACAAATTACAATCATTGGTTGGTTACCTGCAGCTTTATGGTCAGTATATTCATTGAGTCAATATAATACTGACAAAAAAATCAAAAACTTTAAGAATAAACAAGAAGAGATATAAGAGAGTTTATTTAAAGAAGTCTATTCATTTTTAATTAATAGAACTTTGATAGAATAGATACACTTATATTATTCATTTTAAAAAATAATACAAAGGAAATAGATGAAACATATTAAAAAAATATCAGACTATGCCATTGTTGGTGGATTAGGTGCTATTTTAATTACAGGACTTGTTGGATGTGGAGATAGTTCTAATAATAGACAAGGACAAAATGATGCCTTTACAAATGCAAGTCAAAAGCAAGGTGCTTTTGTAATTATAGAAGAGAGTGCTGATGGTAGATATGCTATTGCAGATGAATTTCCTGCTACTAAAACAACTGTAGTTTTGAGAAAACCTGATGGAAGTGAAAGAATACTAACTCAAGAAGAGATAGATAGACTTGTAAAACAAGAAAATGCAAGAATAGAAGCAGGAACCTCTCCCCTAACAAATCCAGAAGTATCAAATGGTGGAATGGGACTTGGTGGAGTTTTATTATCATCTATTGCTGGAGCGATGATTGGTTCATGGATAGGTAATAAACTATTTAATAACCAAAACTTCCAAAACCAAAGAAGAACTCAATACAAATCTCCTCAAACATACTCTAAAAGTCAAAGTTCTTTTACAAGAGCAGCTAAAACAGGTACAAGCTCAGCTTCAAGTAAAAAAAGTGGCTTTTTTGGTGGAGGAAGCTCTTCAAAATCTAGATCCTCTTTTGGGTCTAGATCATCTGGATTCTTTGGTGGTTGATTAATGAAATTACAAAAATTAGAACCTCTTACTAAAGAGTATTTAGAATCAATAGGCTTTGTGTGGCATACGGATGAAGATGAAACTTCATACATAGCAGATGAAATAGTTCAAGTAAGTGAAGATGAAGCAAATGCCTATTATGAAGCAACAAATGAATTGTATGATATGTTTTGTGAAGCTGGTGACTATGTTATAGATAATAATCTATTTCATGAAATAAATATTCCATTTAACTTAGTAAACTTAATAAAAGAATCTTGGGAAAATGATGTTCATTGGCATCTTTATTCAAGATTTGATTTGGCTGGTGGAATTGATGGTAAACCTATAAAGTTAATAGAGTTTAATGCTGATACTCCAACTTCTCTTTTTGAAACAGCAATTATCCAATGGGCCATGCTAAAAGCAAATAATTTAGATGAAGCAAGCCAATTTAACAACCTTTATGATGCACTAAAAGATAACTTTAAAAGAATCATTACTATGGAAGATGATATAGAAAAGTTTGAAGAATATTATAAAGACTTAGGGTGGAAAATACTTTTCTCTTCTATTAGTTCAAGTGGGGAAGATGAAAATACAACAAAACTTTTACAGCATATTGCAACAGAAGCTGGATTTAACACTGATTTTGAATATATTGACAAAGTTCAATTCAATGATGAAGGTATCTATAAAGATGATATAAATTTTGAATTTTGGTTTAAACTTATTCCTTGGGAAAATATTGCAATAGATGAAAGTGAACTAGCTTTAATTTTAGAAGATATAATTGCCAATAAAAAAGCTATTATATTCAACCCTGCATACACTTTAATGTTCCAATCAAAAGGTTTTATGAAAATACTTTGGGATTTATACCCAAATCATCCACTTCTACTTGAAACCTCTTTTGAACCTCTCAGTGGTAAAAAACAAGTTGAAAAAAGATGTTTTGGAAGAGAAGGTGCAAATGTTGCTATTATAAATAGTGATAACTCTTTAGATATGAAAACTGAAGGTGATTATGAAGGCTTTAAAGCTATCTATCAAGAGTATGTAGAGCTTCCCGTAGATGAGAACGGAGATTCTTACCAAGCAGGAGTATTTTATGCCTATGAAGCTTGTGCCTTAGGATTTAGAAAAGGTGGAAAGATATTAAATAATATGTCAAAATTTGTAGGACATATTATTAAATAAGTTAGATAAGTTTTATAACTTATCTAATTCTATAATAAAATTTGCCCCATGATATAGACTATTATTATAGATAAACTCACTATTTTCAACATAAATTTTACCCTTCATACTATCAGTTATAATTTGATATGTCATATACAATCCTAAACCAGTACCTTGTGATTTATCTTTTGTTGTAAAATATGGTTCAAAAACTTTTTTCAACACATCATCCTTGATTCCACCCGCACTATCTTTTATACTTATGTTAGCTTTACCATCTTTTACTGAAGTAGTTATTACTATGATTCTTTTATTCTCATCTTCTTGTTTTTCTTTTAAAGAATCTTTTGCATTATTTAAAATATTTACCAATGCTTGTATCAATTCATTTAAATAGTTGTTAATAATAATATTATCATCAAGAAGTTTTATTATTTTTAAATTGTGATTATTAATAGAAGAGTCAAATATACTCAAGGCTTGAGAGACAGACTCATTTATATTAAATTTAACTAACTCTTTTTCACCCTTTATATAATTCCTAAAATCATCAATTACTTGAGATAGATATTGAGTATTTTTTACAATATTGTCAGATAAATTTAAAATGTCCTCATCTTCTAAAAGGTTTAATTCTTTTTTGAGTTTCATACCACTTGCTGCAACTGAAATAGAGCTTAAAGGTTGTCTCCATTGATGAGCAATATTGCCTATCATCTCACCTAATGCAACCATCTTTGATTGTTCTTCAAGAACTCTATTTTTTTCCTTAATCTCATCACTTCTATTTTGAACTTTTATTTCTAATTGTTCATTCAACTCTAGTAACTCACTTGTTTTTTCTTTAACTTTTTCTTCAAGGCTTAAATTTAACTTTTCTAATTCACTTTGCTTATCTTTCAAACTCTCTTCATAATCTAAGAAATTTCTATTTATCTTTTTTGAAATTAAAATTGAAATAGCAATACTTGTTAACAAAAGGATAAGTGATATAGTTAATATACTAAATATTATTTCATTAACTTCTGTTTCTTCTTTTTCAATTAACTTTTTTACCTTAGTGTTAATATCTTCATGATAAACACCTGTACCAATAACCCAATTCCAGTCTTTTATGTGTTTAACATAGCCAATTTTCTTTAAAGCTCTTTTTTCATTGGGTTTATTCCAATAATATTCTACAAAAGTGCCATCAGGATTTAATAAAGCCTCTTTTATAAATAACTTATTTAATGGAAGACCTGTTTTTTTATCACTGCCCAAATCAAATTTACCTATTGCATCTGGTCTAAAAGGGTGTTCTAATAAAATATTGTCAGTTGATGATGTCCAAATATAACCATTAGGAGGATATCTATAAAGGGTTAATCGTTTTAGTGCCTCTTCTTTTATGTTCTTTTCAAAATCATCAATATATTCGCCATATCCTATGAACCAATTATAAGGTTCAAATATTTTTACAAATGAGATTTTATCATATTGCTCTTTTTTTGTAAGTTTATACCACTTATAAGTAACATATCCTTCTTTTTGTGTTTTTGCTACATTTGCTAATTCTTGTACATAATACTTACCATCTATATCTTTAAGTGCATATGCACTTATATTCTCTTTTGTTGGAGTTGCTGGTAACATTCTTGATATGATTTCATTATCCCCTACCATTTCAGCAATAAAATAATAACCATTTTTTCCAAATCTTACTTTTCTAATCGTTTCTAGAATCTCTTTTTTTAACTCTTGTTCAGAAACTTTTCCTTTTTTATTTTTATAAATATTATTGGCTAAGTCATATGCCATATAAACTCTATTTTTGAGTTTTTCTTTAAGTCGTTTGGGAGCTTCTGTTTTTTTGTATTCTATATAACTATAAATATTATCTATTTGATTTTTAATATATTGTTTTTGTAACTCAACTTCTTGATTAGTATAATTTTTCAAGTCACTATTATAGTGTTTATATACTAGTGAAACTGAAATAGCAGACATAGTAATTATCGTAACAATAATAAAAAAAATTGGAACTATTATAATAAATTTTATTACACTATTCTTTTTATTCATTTTGCCTCACACATGTCTAATTCATGCCTAATATTAGCATCTATTTGATTAATTTTTATATTTCCTCTTCTTTTTTTATATAAGCCAATAAAACTTCAAAACTATTTTCTATATTTTTAAAAATTTTTACCAATAAAACAGGTGTGTGAGATAGTCTATTATTGAGATTTTCACCTCTTTTACTATCATCTCTTAAATCAATCTTTCCATCAACTAAGACAATATCATATTTTCTTTTCCCATCCATAAAACAAATACTAAAAGGAATAAGGTATTCTTCACCATCCTCTGCATAATACCAACTTGGCTCACGTCTTAATATTACAAAGGGTAAATCACTATCTATTTTACATTGGAGTAAAAGTTTTTTATTAAAAACTATTTTTCTCATATTTTCTATATTTATAATAGATTTTTCTAATCTCTTTTGTACTCTTTTGTACAAAAACTTCCAAAGAATAGAATTAATAGTTCTTGTCCCATCAAGGTGTCCTAAACTCTCTTCACTTGGATAATATATGTTAGTCATGTGTTATTTTATACATTTTAAGGTATTTTTCTAAATTTGAAAAATCAACATCTTTACTAAATTCTATTTCTAAGTCCATCAAAACAAGATTTTTAATATTGAACTTTTCTAATTTTACAAAATCTTTTGCTGTAGTTAATATAGTAAAATCTTTATATGACTTTTCAACTACCTCTATGTCTAATTTAGTAAAACTATAATGGTCAGGAAAAGAGATAAGTGCACAAGGCTTTGGAACAAAGTCTAAAAGTCTTTTTGCCTTTGATATTGCAGTTAATATCACTATATTAAAAGGTAACTCTTCTAAAGTTTTACCATCTTTTTTAAACTTTACAACTCTAGTAAAATCAACACCCTCTTTTAAAACCATATTTGCAGTTGCATACATCATTTTGGGTTCTCTATATCCACCACTTGGAAGGCAAAAGATATTTTCAGGCTCTTTTTTAGGTCGTAAAAGTATATCAAACTTATTTATTTGGTATTTTGAAAATCCATCATCTAAAAAAACTAATTTACAAGCAAGCTCTTTTGCTTTTAAGATGGCTTCTACTCTATCTTCACTAACTATTACAGTAGCTTTTGGTAGAGATTTAGCTAAAAGCATAGCTTCATCACCACAAGTTTCTATATCTACTAAAATCTTTGTTTTTTGACTTACGACAAAAAGTCCTTTAGATTTTCTTCCATATCCTCTTAAAACAATTGCATAGTCACTTTTGTCTTTAGCCAAAGCTATTGTAACAG
Organism: Arcobacter denitrificans (SeqCode); assembly: GCF_048571185.1. Lineage (GTDB taxonomy): Bacteria > Campylobacterota > Campylobacteria > Campylobacterales > Arcobacteraceae > Arcobacter > Arcobacter denitrificans. The sequence goes on from NZ_CP182350.1 coordinate 118,516, forward strand.
GTGTTTTACCACTTCCACCAACAATTAAATTTCCTACAGAGATAACAGGTATTCCAAAATCCTGTGTTTTGGAAGAGATTCTTTTAAATGATACTATTAACATATAAACTAAAGTAAAAGGAATAAATAAAAAAGAGATGATTTTTTGAAAGAAAGTCGGAAAGAAGAGATACTCTTCTATCCAAATATTAAGTTTTTGTTTTAGCAACAATTATACCCACTCAGAAGCTATATCAATAATTTGATCACAGATATAATTTACCTCTTCAGTAGTAAGTCCTGGATAAATCGGAATCGATAAAATTTGTTGATATGAAGTTAAAGCTCCACCAAACTCTGTGATTTTTATATTATACTTACTTTTGTAATAATGTAAAAGATGTAAAGGGATGTAATTTAACCCTGTACTAATACCTCTTTCTTTTAACTCTCTTGCAAAAGCATCTCTATTTCTAGAGATTTTAATAATATAGTGTGTAAAAATATGCTCATCTTTTTGTTTAGGAATCTCTATATGTTTTACACCAGTAAGTCTCTCTTTATAAACTTTCGCAATCTCTTTTCTTCTTTTTATAAAACTATTTGTTTTTTTAAGTTGTGCAAGAGAAAAAGCAGCATCAAGTTCACTTAAGTCATATTTATGCCCAATATCCACTACATCATAAATATAATCAAGGTTTCCATAATCATCAAATGTAGTTGTAACAGCATGTGTTCTTAAAAGTTTTGCTCTAGAAGCTAATTCTTCATTGTTTGTAACAATAACACCACAGTTACTAACATCTGTTTTACCATTTGATGGATTTGTTGAAAATACTGTCATATCAGCATTTAAAGAACCAACTGTTTCATCATTATAGGTAACTCCAAGAGCAGAAGTACAATCTTCTATTAGTATAATTTCATACTTTTTACAAATAGCATATAACTTATCTAAATTAGGTGTTTGACCACCAACAAAAGAAATAATAGCACCTCTAAGTTTTTTAGAGCTATTAGCTTCTAGTGCTTTTTCAAACTTATTTAAATCAATATTCATATCATCAATATTTATATCAATAAAAATAGGCTCAGCATCAAAGTGTCTTACTACCTCTGGTACATTTACAAAAGAGTTTACAGACATTAATATTTTGTCACCTCTTTTTAGTTTAATTGCACTAAGAGCCAGATGTAAGGCTGCTGTTCCATTACAAGTAGATATAGAGTACTTTGCTCCTATAAATTTAGACATATTCTCTTCAAATTCAATAACTTTTGAATTATCTTTTTTTAATTCTAAAACTGTTTTTAACTGACTTAATTCTTCTTCACCTACAGAAGATTTATAAAAAGCTATTTCTTTCATATTAACTCCATTTGATTTTTGCAATTGTTGGAAGTTTACCTTTAAAAGCATTAGCTTTTATTCTATAAACTAACATATCTATAAGTTTTTCATCAACACCATTACTTACTAACTCTTCTTTTGAAGTTCCCTCATCAACTAACTTTTTAAGTACTTCATCCATCTGTTTATAAGAGTATCCAAGTTCATCTTCATCACTTTGACCTTCCCATAAATCAGCACTTGGTCGTTTTCCTAAAATAGATTCAGGAACTCCAAGGAATTTTCCAAATTCAAACTCATCACTTTTGTACATTTCACCTATTGGGTTAATTGCACAAGCAACATCACCAAAAATAGTTCCATATCCTAAAAGTATTTCACTTTTATTTGATGTACCTACAACTAAAGAGCTATCTCTTGCACTTATATCATATAAAACTGACATTCTCATTCTAGCACTAAAGTTACCAATTCTTAGTTTATCATTATTCATAAATTTTTCATGAGCTTCCACCATAGGAGCGATTTCTACTATTTCATAATCAATATCAAACTTTTCACACACTTCTAGGGCATGATTTATGCTTCCTTCACTTGAATAATGTGATGGCATAAGGACACAACTCATGTTCTTTCCAAATGCTTCCTTACAAAGTATAGCAACGATTGCAGAGTCTAAACCACCTGATAAACCCACAGTTACTCTTTGTAAACCAGCTTTGCTTACTTCAGTTTTTAAAAATGATATTAGTTGTTCTTTTATATTATTCCATTGCATAATTATTATCCTTTAATAAATTATATCTCATTTATTTTTGTTTTTTCATAAATCTCTTCAAGAAAATCTTTATTATTCTCTCTTACAAGCTCTTTTTTTCTAAGTAAATTCTCTTTTATATCGTATAACTCTTCTAAATCAAAGTAATCTAAAAACTTTGGGTTTATCTCAGTCTTCTCATTTGTAGTTGAAATTAAACTTTTTATTTCATCTATTACATACTCTTTTTCTTCCATTATTTCTCTTTCACTAATTTATCTAAGATAGTAGTTAAATATAATTGCATTTTTTCTTCACCAAAATCTTTCTCACTACTTACACAGCAGCCACAACATGTGCCTGCATCAGTTTTATCCCCAATCTCTTCCAAAGTAGATGCACCATTTTCATTTATTGCATGTATTATCTCACCTAAAGTTACTTGTTTACATGCACAAACTTCGTAGGAATGATGAAATTTTTTAGCCATTGATTATCTCTCCTAAAACATCTTTACAATAAATATTTTTTTTTACTTTTCCAAAATCACCCTCCACCATCAAGCAATGTCTACATTCAGTTCCTGCATGGGTTTTATCTTGTAAATCTCTTAAGCTTTTAACACCATGATTTAATACCGCATTTTCTATATCATCAACTGTAACTTTTAAACAATTACATACTTCATAGTTTTTATCAAAACTCTCTAGCAATTATATTTTCCTACTTTTTTTTATCAATTCATATGCTTCATTTATCTCTTGCAGCTTTGTTGTGGCTTCATCAATTATATTTTGACTAGCACCCTGCCCTGAAATAATATCTGGATGATGTTTTTTAACCAATTTTCTATAGTTATTTTTGATAGTTTTGTCATCATCCTCTTTGTTTGATTCTAAAATCTCATATGCCTGTTCAAGCGTTGTTTCATGATTTTGAGCTTGAGAAGCATAAAAGTTTTTAAAAGCGTTAACCATTTGATTAAAATCATTAGTTTTTATCTCTAATGCATTTGCTATATCTTCGCAAATCATTTGTTCAGCGTCACTAAAACTTTTATCAATAAATGCTAAGTTTAAAAGATATTCTAAGATTTTTACTCTTTTTTGGTACTCTCTTTTTGTAAGTTTAAGAAGTTTTTGTGAAAGTTCTAAGGTATTATCAAAACCTTTTTTCTCTTGTGTATATATGTTTTTTAATTTTTCTCTTATTTCATCACTATTTTCAAAGTGACTTGAAATATCATTAAAAGTATGTTTTAACATCTCTGCTTCTAATTCACAAACTGCCCCATCGGCCTTTGCAACTTTTGCCATAAGAGCAACTAAAAGCCCAGCTTCATGATGAAGTAAATCTCCTTGGAAATTCTCTTTTATATTAAGTTTAATATTTTCAAACTTTTCTGTTTTATAACCTCTTGCAATAAAATACAAAACAATACCAACAAAAAGCAAAACTAATAATTTCATTTAACACCTTTTTAAATAATTAGATAGATTTTATCAAAAATAAGGTAAAATCTTTCCTTTAATAAACAAATGGAGACATTATATGTTTGGAATGGGATTTATGGAAATCATGCTTATTGCGATAATCGCAATTATTGCGCTAGGACCTGAAAAGTTACCTGATGCAATGGTATCAGTTGCACGATTTTTTAAAAAATTTAAAAGTGGTCTTGAAGATGCAAAATCTACTCTAGACAATGAACTAAATATCTCTGATATGAAAGCAGAAGCAAATAAATTTAAAAATCAAATAGAAGATGCTAAGTCATCAGTTACTGGATTTGATGAGTTTAATTTAGGTGTTAATGATATTTTAAACGATGACAAAAAAGATGATAAGAAGAAAGCAGAAAAAGTGTCATTTAAAACAAAAGATGAAGAAAAAGTTGAAGAAGTTAAAGAAATAATAACCCCTACAAGTCCAGGCGCAAGTGCAAGTGATAAGTTTAAAGTTAAAAAAGAGAATAAAGAGGATAATGCCTAATGTTAGAAGATTTAAAACCTCATATTGCTGACCTTAGAAAAAGGCTTATGGTTTCAATTGCTGCTTTAGTAGTAGCATTTTTTGCTTGTTTTTTCTTTTATGAACCTATTTTAGAATGGATGATGTTACCAGCAAAAGCTATTCTTCCTGCTGGTTCATCAATGGTTGCAATTGAAATTCAAGAGACATTTTTCACAGCTTTAAAAGTTGCATTTTTTTCTGGATTTATTGTTTCCTTACCTGTTATATTTTGGCAGTTATGGTTATTCTTAGCTCCTGGACTATATGAACATGAGAAAAAACTTGTTTTCCCATTTGTATTTTTTGCTACATTAATGTTTCTAATTGGTTCAAGCTTTGCTTACTATGTAGTTGTTCCTTATGGATTTGATTTTTTAATTAATTTTGGTTCAACTGTAGTTACAGTATTTCCAAGTATTGGTAAATATGTTGGATTTTTTACAAAACTATTATTTGGTTTTGGTGTGGCATTTGAGTTACCTGTTATTACATTTTTCCTAGCAAAAATCGGATTAGTTGATGACAAAATGTTAAAAGACTTTTTTAAATATGCAATTATATTAATTTTTATACTTGCATCACTTTTAACGCCACCTGATGTTTTAACACAATTTTTAATGGCTGGTCCACTTATATTTCTTTATATTGTTTCTATTTATATTGCAAAAGTATTTAACCCTGCGGATACATCATTAGATGATGAAGAATAATTTGGACCCTCTCAAAACATCTAGCTATGACTACTTCTTACCTAAAGAACTCATAGCTAGTAAGCCTTTATATCCAGCTGATAGTGCCCGTCTTTTAGTCTATGACAGAAATAGCGATACCATAACTCATACTACATATAAACATCTTCTTGACTTTTTGCCACAAGATTTGAATATTTTTTTAAATGATACAAAAGTAATAAAAGCAAGAATTTATGGACAAAAAGAGAGTGGTGGAAAAACAGAACTTCTATTTAATAAGCCACTTTTCATGAACAGATATCAAGTCATGATAAAAGGAAAAGTTCAAAAGGGAAGTAAACTCTTTTTTGATGATAATTTAATAGCAGAAGTTCTTGAATTAAACGAAGATGGTACAAGAGTTGTAAAGTTCTTTCAAAATGAAAAACAACTTGATTTTGAAACACTAATTAAAATACTAAATAAAATCGGTCATTTGCCACTTCCTCACTATATGAATAGAGAGGATGAAAAAGAGGATGAAAAAGATTATCAAACTCTGTTTGCTAAAAACTATGGGGCAGTTGCAGCACCAACAGCTTCCTTGCACTTTACAGATGAAATTTTAGAAAAGCTTGATAACAATTACAATATTAATTACCTAACACTTCATGTGGGAGCTGGTACTTTTAAACCAGTAGATGCAGAAGATATTTTAGAACATCCAATGCATAGTGAATACTTTGAAATTTCAAGAAAAAGCTTAGAGAATCTAAAACAAGATAAAAAAATACTAGCAGTGGGAACAACAGTTACTAGAACTATAGAGTACTTTGCTAGAACAAATAAGATTCAAGGTGAATGTGATTTGTTTTTAAATCCAGCAAATAAGCCAATAAAAGTAGACCATCTACTTACAAACTTTCACTTGCCAAAATCAACTCTTATTATGCTTATAGCCTCTTTTGTAGGTTTAGAGAAAACTTTAGAGATATATGAAACTGCTGTAAAAGAAGAATATAGATTTTTCTCTTATGGTGATGGAATGTTAATAATATAATTAAAAAGGAAACCTTATGCCAAAATACGTACTATTTGATACAGAAACAACAGGAAATCAAGAAGAAGATAGAATCATACAAGTAGGAGCTATGATTGTAGATGCAAAAGCTCCAATTGAAGTTTATGATGAGTTGTGTTTTTCTGATGTAGAGATAAAACTTGAAGCAATGGAAGTACATAATATAACACCTGATATGATTATAGGAAAACCAGAAGCAACACAAACAAAGTTTTACCAAAAGCTACAAGAATATAATAATCCATCAAACTATTTAATAGCGCATAATATAAACTTTGATTTAGGTATGATAAAAAAAGAGGGTTTTGAATCACAATATCAATTATTGGATACTTTAAGATGTTCACAACACTTATTTCCAGAACTTCCATATCACAGACTTCAATACCTAAGATATGCACTTGATATCTATATGGATGAAGAGGAAGAAGCAGCAAAACACAATATAACAATCAAGGCTCATGATGCTATTGGAGATGTTTTGGTAATGAAACTATTTTTATCACAACTTGTAGCAAAATGTAGAACTGTTTATCCTGATTTCAATCCTATGGAAAAGTTAGTTGAGCTTACTAAAACACCTGTATTTATACAAACATTTAAATTTGGAAAATATAAAGGTAGAGAAACAGCAGATGTAGTAAAAGAAGATCCTAGTTATATCATGTGGATGATGAAAAACATGGATATGGATGAGAATCTAAGATATACTTTAGAAAAGCTAACATCATCTACAGTAAATGATTACTAACAGTAATATCAAAATTCTTTATGTAGAAGATGATGAAATAACAAGAGAAAATGGAATTGAGTATCTAGAAAATTATTTTGAACATATCTATGAATCAAAAGATGGTCTAGATGCTCTAAAAAAGTTTGAGCAGATTAATCCTGATATTATTATAACAGATATACAAATGCCAAAAATAGATGGATTGGAGTTTATAAAAAGAGTTCGCCAAAAAAACAAAGAGGTGCAAATAATTGTTTTAACAGCATATTCCCATAAAGAGTATCTATTAAAAGCCATCGAACTTCAACTAATCAAATATCTAATGAAACCAATTAAAGAGTATGAACTTAATTCTGCTCTTGAACTTTGTGTAAATAATCTAAAAAATAGTAAAACAAACATAATAAAGCTAAATGAAAACTCTATTTTTGATAAATATAATCATACTCTTTTTATAAATGATGAACTTATAAAATTAAGAGCAAAAGAGACTGACTTATTAACACTTCTTTTAAACAACAAAGATAGATTTGTAAGCTATGAAGAGATAGAAAACTATGTTTGGAAAGATTTTCCCATGACAAAAGATGCATTAAAAACTTTAGTTAAATACCTCAAACAAAAGATTTCAAAAGATATAATCTCAAATCAAAATGGTGTTGGATATAAAATAAATGTATGATTTAACTGCTGCTTTATCATATGGAATAACATTTGGAATTCTAATTATGACAGTAGTATATACTTTTATACGATATATTTATTCAAAAGAGCTTTTTTACCTAAGCTATTTTTTCATGCAATTTTTTTCACTAATATATATAGTTTTATATAGTGAACTTTTTTGCAAGATAGTTTTTCTTCAAGACTTATCACTCTTTATTGCCACAATATTTGCAATTGTTTTTGCTATAAGATTTTATGAGGGAAGATTTCTTCCTGAGATTACAAATAATAAAGAACTAATAATAAATACATTACTTCTTATTTTTATAATACTAACTGCATTTTATCACTATATTTTATTTGAATATCTACCTTATACTATCATATATGCAATACTTTTTATATCAATAATATTTAATTTGAAGCAAGGATTCAAGGCTACATCTGTATATGTTATTGGTTGGTCTTTGATTTGTCTTATTTTATATATTCTAGAGTTTAAAACTTATTTTAAAACCCATACAAATTTAGACTTAGTTTTAATTGCTTTTGCAATAGAGGCGATTTTATTTACTATTTCTGTTGCATATAAATATAATCTTTTAAAAAAAGAGAATGTAGAGATAAAGTCAATGCTTCTACAGCAATCAAAACTTGCCCAAAGTGGAGAGATGATTGCAAATATAACTCACCAATTTAGACAACCATTAAATAATCTATCTTATATATTAATCAATATAAAAAAGAAATATGAAAACAATCTTTTAGAAAAAGCCTATTTTGATAAAAAGAGTTCACAAGCAAATGAGCAAATAGAATTTTTATCTAATACAATTGAAAACTTTAAGAATTTTTATACAAATAATAAAGATAAAGAAGATTTTGAAATAAAAGAGGTAATTGATAACGCACTTACAATCTTAAATGCTGATATAAAAAAAAGAGAAGTAGACTTACAGTTAACTTTTAAAACAAATGAGCATATTAGAGTTCATGGCATAAAAAATGAATTAGCCCAAGTTTTAGTGGCAATTATTTCAAATGCACTTGATGCCATAAAAAATATTGAAAACCCAAAAGTAAGTATTGAAATAACTTCCAATAATGCAGATATGGTTTTATCAATAAAAGATAATGCAAATGGAATAAAAAATAAAATCATAAATAAAATCTTTGAACCATATTTTTCAACAAAAGCCGAGGGTACAGGACTTGGACTATATTTATCTAAGATGATTATAGAAAAAAGCTTCCAAGGCAAACTTGATGTAGAAAGTAGCCAAGAAGGAACTATTTTTTACATCAAGATTGAAAAAACTATTTAATCTATTTTTTGGGAGAAAAGAATCCTATCTCTCTTTTTACTTTTATATTCTTATTCTCTTTAGCATAAAATAAAAGAGTAACTTTTGGATTTACTAATTTGTTTTTTGTTGCCAAAATCATTACTGTTTTTCTTTTTGCTTTTGGATTTAAACTAAATGCTTTAAATCTTTTTATAGTTATATCTTTATTTAAAACTTCCATATCAAAAGTATATTTTTTATCAGCACTATTATGAATAGTCAATAAATAGTTATTTACAACCCTTCCCTCTTCATCTATTTTATATAGTTCTGTATTTTTATTTATATTTACTAAAAAAGGCTCTTTTTCACTCATAAAATATGCAGTAAAGAGTATACAGATAACTAAAGAAGCCATGTACACTATGTTTCTTGGATTTAAAAACTTCTCTATTTTATTTAATAATACACTATTTGTATCTCCCCAATAAATCAAAGATTTTTTACCAAGTTTTCCCATAACAGTACTACAAGCATCAGAACACTCTAAACAGTTTATACATTCAACTTGTAAACCTTTTCTTATATCTATATGTGTTGGACAAACTTTTACACAAGCTTCACAAGTAGTACACTCTTCATTTCCTGACCACTGTTTTACATTAAAAATACTCTTTTCATTGTTTGGATATATTTGACCACCTCTGTTATAGTTATAAACAACTTGTTTAGTATTATTATCATATAAAGCTGACTGAATTCTAGAGTATGGACATACATATGTACAAAAATGCTCTTTCATAAATACAATATCATATACTAAAAAAGTCACAATACTAAGTATAAACATGACCAAAATCAGGTGTTCTTGTGGGGCTTTCATGTATTCAAAAAAGTCTTCAGGAGGTACAAAATATAACATAAAGTTAATAGCTATTATAAAAGATAAAATTATCCATAAAATAAGACCAAGATATTTTTTTATCTTTGTAGAAGTTTTATTATAATCAATATCTTTTTGTTTATTTTTGATTCTTCGCAATTTTAATAAAAAAGTCTCTATCAAATCTCTATAAACTACTCTAAATATAGTTTGAGGACATGCCCAACCACACCAAACTCTACCAAACATTGAAGTCATAGCAAATATACCAATAAATAAAAACATCAATAAAAAAGGCATGATAAAGAATTCATTCATATTATATACATTACCAAGAAAATGAAACTCAAAGGTCACAAAGGATAACAGTAACATATGATTGCCATCTATTTTAATGAAAGGTGTTACCATTATAAAAACAGTAAGAATAAGATAAGTAATATATCTTTTTTTAGTATAACTCATAATTGTCCTTTTAATTTTTAAAAGTATAAAAATTAAAAGTGTCAGTTTGGTGGTAGGTATTTAGTAATATATATAAATATTAAAAAACATTAGCAAAATATTTAAAAAATAAAAAAAATATCGAGAAAATATTGAAAAGAATGAAACTAAAAGATATGTAACAAAAAACCAAAGTGGCGTAAAAACTTCATATGTATAAAAATCTAAACTAATAGAATAGTTAAGAAATTTATCCAATAAACTTCCATATCCTATAAGATGCAAAAATAGTTCAAAAGGATAAAAAAGAGTAAAAACAAAGGTAATAAGAGGAGAAGATAGTTGAATAAGAGATGTTACACCAAAAAAATAGTGAACAACTGGATTAAAACTTGCAAAAATCCAAATATTAAAAAATATAAATAAAAACATCTTATTTAAATTTTGAAAATATTTTATAAATAAAAATATATAAAACACTCCAAGAATAGAAAACCATAGGGATATTGAAAATATATATTTTGGGAAAACTACAAGTATAAAGAGCAAGGTAATTAGAAGTGTTTCAAAAGAGATTAACTTTATGTTTGCTCTTAATATAAATATTCCTAAAATCATCATAACAAATGCTCTTAAAAGTGATGGTACTAAATTAGTAAAAATCAAATATATAAATAATATAGATACTACAACACACAAAATATCAAATCTTTTATTTCTATAAGGAAAATATCTATTATGCAAATAATCATATGGATAATATAATACAAAATAGAGTATAAAAGACAAAACACCTAGATGAAATCCTGATATTGCTATAAGATGTGAAATAGAGTAAATCGCAAAAATATCTCTTAAACCACTATTGGTAGGAATTGCTAAAAATATAGCTTCATAAATTTCACTAATATTTTTGTCTACATGTTGGGATTTTATATTATCACTTAAATCTTTTTTAATGGTGTTTTTTTGAAATTTATATATATTAAAACTTTTTGCATAAAAGCCTTTTAAATAGTCTATAAAAGAGATATTTAAAGTAAGTATTGATATATCTAAAAAATCCAGTTTTTCTAGGGCTACTTCCTTTGAAGTAGAGGTAAAAAAAGTAAAATCATCTGTTTGAAGTTTATATACATCAAAGTCCTCTTTTTCATACTTGTTTATAACTTGGGCTTGTGTTTTATAAATAGAGTTTGTAGTAATTGTTTTATAGTTATTATATTGAAAAAGCAAAGTAAAAATAAGTGTAAGAGTTAAAATAATAAAAAAGACAAATAACTCTTTTTTGTCATTTATAAAATTTAATTTTTGCATTAATTATTCTACTAAATAATGTTTTAAATTATTTAGTAGAATTTGGTTTTATTTAATCTTTTTCCAAATACTCATTTGAGATATAGTGTATTGGTGTTTTCTTGCAGTCTCTTTTATCACAAAAGGAACATCAATAGTATCAAGAAGTTCAAATCTATCACTAAGGTTTTCTTTTAAGGTATCTAGAGTTTTAACCTCTTTGTTATCTCTAACATATCCACCTAGCCAGTTTTCTTTTGGCGTATATGCTTCTAGCCATGTATAAGGGCTTAATAATACTAGAAGTCCATCTTTATTTACTCTATTTGGAACATCATCTAAGAATTTTTGAGGATAATATAATCTATCAATTAAGTTTGAACAAAAAATCAAGTCATATGCTGTATAGATATCTTTTAAGTTACAAGCATCACCTTGCATAAAGGTAACTTTTTCTTTTGTCTCTTCTAATCCAAAATCATCTAAGCAAACAGTTTTTTCTTCATATAACTCACCCTCTGTTGCTACTTTAAAAGTTAAACTATCATATTTTTTAAGTTTTATTCCCACACTAATAAAGTTGGCACTAAAATCTATTCCTAATACCTCATCAAATATTTTGGCTAATTCAAATGAACTTCTTCCAACACTACAACCCAAATCTAATACTTTATCTTTTTTGACATTTTTTAAATAAGGTTTTAATACTTCAACAGAAGTTTTTGGAAAGTTCTTTACGCAAATACTCTCTTCTCCATAATGAAACTCACAATACTGAGAAATCTGTTCATCTGTTTCATATACGTTATCATTTAATCTAGTTCTATATTCATTATCACTTTTAACATATCTAAATCCTGCATGTTGGAAAAAGTGTTTTCTAAAGGCATATCTTGCACTTCTTAAAGTCTCATTTCCTAAACTTATAAATGAGCCTCCTTTTATAAGTGCATGTCTATCATCAAAGGTTGGTGTTGTAAAGTCATCATATACAGGATGTGTTTCAAATCCATCAAGGGGATACATAGGAGTTATACTCCATTGCCATACATTTCCAATCACATCATAAAAGTCACCCATAGGATATTTATCCACTGGTGTTTGGTTAAAATACTTTAATCCTATGTTTGCCTCACACTCTTGTGCTTTTACATAATCATTAAGTCTATAAAATTCATCTTCACTTGGAAGTCTTACCTCATATCCTAATTTTTCACTTTTATATTTACAAAAAGCTTCTGCTTCATATACGTTTATATCAACAGGATAATTCAGTGGTAATTCAACTACTCTATTTATCTCTCTTAAATAATATTTATCTTCTTTTTTTATCCAAAATACTGGCATTTTACTTTGTGTAAAGTCTAACCACTTTAATCCATCTTTACTAAAGTAATGAAGTTTACTATAACCACCCTCTTTTACAAACTCTAAAAACTCTCCATTTGAAACAAGGTACTTACTAGCTTCAAACTCTTTTATATACTCTTTATGAAAAGCAAATTCATTATCCCATCCATAAAACCCTGGTTTATTATGTTCTTTTTCTAATACAACTTCTCCTGCTTCTACTGATACTAATTCATTTTGTGGATAAGTTTGAGTACCTTCATTATTATATGTAAATAGCTCATCTTCTGTAAAATACTTAATATCTAACTCTCTTAATAATACAGAGGAAGTCTCTATGTGAATGTTTTCATGTTCTATTCCCATAAGTATAACCCACATAGGAGAATTCCAATTAATAGGAATAGAAAACTCAATAGTATCAATAAGCTCTAATACTAAAGTTTTTACCTCATCTCTGTATGCTTTTGTCTCTTCATAACTTGGCCACTCATAGTTTTCATCATTTAAATCATCCCAACTCATTTCATCGACACCTATTGCAAATAAGGCTTCATAAGTTTTATTTACTCTTTTTCTTGTGATATTTGCTACATTTAGTTTATTCATAAAAAATGTAGCTGTATGTCCAAAATAAAATATCAAAGGATGTCTTAACCTATTTGGTTGTTCAAGTATATTTTTTTTGTCTTTTAATAAATCAAAGAGTTTTTCATCTAATTCATAAGTTTGTAAGAAGTATTTTTTTATCTCTTCTCTTTTTTCTTCTATTGTTCCATTATTTAAATCTATTGTCTTCCAGTTATAATTCATAATTACCTCTATATTTATATTTTGTTATTCTATTTATATTTAATATATGTTTGTATATATTAAAAGTCATTTCATATTTTAAAAAATTACGCTTCTATATTATCTGAAAGTTTTTTAGCCAATTCTAAAATCTCATCTTTTTCATTCAATCCATCTATAAATCTTTGTGGAATATTTTTCAATCCAACTTGTGCTCCAACTAGTGCACCTGTCAATATTGACCTAGCTTGATTTTGTCCACCACCATTTAAAGAGTGTAATATTGCACTTTCAAAATCATCATTAAATCTTGCAGCTAAATAATAACTTGCTGGTAATATATGATATATAGCACATGGCATTCCATATACTAAGGATACTTTCCAAGCAGGTTCGATTTTTATATCTTTATCATTTGCTGCTTTTGCCATAAAAGAGGGAGATAAAAGAGCATCAGGAGAAACAAATAATCCTATAGTTGATGGGTCTTTCACTCCATCTTTTGGTGGCTTAAAATCACCCGTAGTTACTGCATGAAAAGGTAATTCACCCTTTTTAACTAAGCTCATTAATTTAGTAGTTATATTTTCATCTAACTTTTCCCCTTGAACCAACTGTGCTAACACAGCGCCATATGCAACAGTCATAGACCCAACTATATCATCTACTTGAGTAATAAATGTATTATGGGAAATACTTTTTGATAGTTTTTTGGGATTGAGGGCATATCTAACAGCAAGAGCTATTGTTCTCTCTATTGCTTCAGTTGTATCTGCATGACTTCCTACTTTATCCCAGGGGAGTTTTTCCTCTACTCTTTGTGTATATACTTTCCTAATAGATTGAGAAGTATAACCTCCTGGTCCATTGTTTGGTGTTCCATCTATTTTTGTAAATAAATCTTCATCAAGTTTTTTACAAAAGTCTTCTTGATTATATTCTCCTTTTTCAATAAGAGATTTAATCATAAGCTTTAATATATATCCAGCTTGAGACTGATTTCCTTTTTCTTCATGTTCGTGGTATCTTCCTTTTTTAGGACTTGTATATGTTGTAATCCACTCACCATAATCTTTATGTTGTTCATCTAAATCGTAATACCAATGTGGGCCTAAAGCAATTGCATCACCAATAAATGCCCCTAATATTGCACCTTGTGCTCTACCTTGAATATTCATTATTTCCACCTTTTTAATACTAACTAGTAGTTTATTAAGTGATTATACTACGTACTAATATGGATGTCAACCTAAAATAAACTCTCTTTTGATAATACTATTCCATCCATATCTGCATATACAATATCACCCTCACAAAAGTTTACTCCACCAAAAGATATATTAACTCCTATTTCTCCTTGTGTCACAGGTATATACTTTCTACTACAAGTTCCTCTTGCATATAGAGCAACTGCTATATCTTTTATTTGAAAAGTATCTCTTACATAACCATTTACAATAATACCTTCATAGTTATTTTGTGCTGCAAACTTCATAAGGTTTTCACCTACTACTGCAAAGTATTCATCCTCTACATCTACAACTACAATTTTGCCTGTTCCATCATTATCTCTTAATACTGAAATCAATTCACTATTATTTCTATCAAGTTTAACAGTAACAACTTCACCATAAACTTTTTCTTTTCCCCCATAGTTTGTAAACTCATTGTCTAACAAATATGTTTTATCAGGGTGTTGGTCACACAAATCTGCTGTAAAAAAATCCATTTTATTTTCCTTATTATATTTAAACTATATTATTACAAAAGATAATTAATATCTACTTATCTTATCTTTTAAAACCAATCTATGATTTTTTCTTTTACCTCTTTTGCTCTTTCAAGGGGCAACATATGAGTTTGTGCTTTTATTTGTGTAAAGTCCATATTTTTTGCTTTTTGACTAAGCTCTTCCATAAACGTTGAACTAACTAATCTATCTTCATTTGCATATAAGAAAGCTAGCTTTAAATCACTATTTATTAATCTTTCACTTAAATCTTCTCTTATAATTGTGGCAGAAAATTGAGAATAAAAAGCGTCTTCTCCTATATCCACATACATTTGAAGTATTAAGTTTATTAGTTCTTCATCATCTTGGTTTTGAGCTTCCACTAAACTTAAAGCTTTTTTTCTACTAAGTCCCTTAAATCCAAACTCACGGGTTAATTTTATAGCAGCTCTTCTTTTTTGGCACTCTATTTCATCTAAGTTTCCTGGAGTACAAGCAACTGATAAAATTTTATCTATTCTATTTGGATATTTAAGTGCAAAATAACAAGCAATATAACCTCCAAGAGAAAAACCTAAAAGGTTTACTTTTTCATCTTTTATCTTTTTACTTAATACATCTACTATTTTATCAAAACTATCTTCTAAAGGAATTTCAAGATGTATAAACTCATAACTGTCATCAAAAAGAGGGATTAATCTACTCCATAATTTTTCATCATTCATAAAGCCCGGTATCATATATATTTTTGTTTTCATTTACTTTGCCATTATTTTTTGCCCTATTCTATCTAATAAAAGTTTTACATACTTTTAGATATCCTTATGCCCTTTATAAAATGAACAAATAGGCAAGAAAATGAAAGTAGTAACAGGCGTTGTAGGAAACGATATACACGTTGTAGCAAATAGACTAATTGATCTTTCATTACAGGCAAGAGGATTTGAAGTATTTAACTTAGGCGTTAATACTTATCTTGAAGAGTTCTTTGATGCTGTAGTTGAAACTGATGCAGATGTACTATTAATTTCTTCTTTAAACGGTGAAGCAGAAGGCTGGTGTAGAGAAGTAAAAATATTAAAATCAAAATATAAAAACTTAGACAATGTAGTTTTTATGATTGGTGGAAACTTAGTAGTAGGAACTGGTGATGCGTCAACTATTGTACCAAAGTTCAAAAACTATGGTTTTGATTTGGTATTTCATCAAGTAGATTTAAATACAGGTTTAGATGAATTAGAAAAATATTTAAAGACGAGAGAATCATGAGTTTATTACAAGAAGAACGAGAGATAATTTTAAGTAATGAATATGTAGAGCATTTTGACTTTGCTGAGGTTGAAGAGTTTGTCAAAAATGCTTCAAAAGACCTATTTATATCACATAACTTTAAAACAAAAAATAAAATGCTGGTACAACCACGTGGTGGTTTTCCAACTTACAATAAGATGTATGCACTTTATGAATTCTTTGTAGATGCAAATGTAGATGTATTGCCTTGTACTATTGATTCAAATACTAGATTAAATGACTATGCAACTGCTAAAAAGATGCTAAGACTTTCTGAAGAGAGTGAAGTTGATATGCTAAATGGTTATCCACTAGTTAACCATGGGTATAGAACTACGAGAAAAATGATTACACATTTTAACAAGCCTGTATCTCTACGTCATGGAACTCCAGATGCTAGACTTCTAATAGAAACAGCTATAGCTTCAGGTATTTTTGAAATAGAGGGTGGTCCTATTACTTACCTTTTACCCTACTCTAAAAACTTTCCACTTGATAAAGCCTTTTTATACTGGAAATATGTTGAGAGAGTTTGTGCCAAATATTCAACACTAAATGAACCAATAAATAGAGAATCATTTGGACCTCTTACGGCTACACTAGTTCCTCCATGTATTACTATTGTAATTCAACTTCTTGAGATGCTTTTATCACTTGAAGAAGGAGTTAAATCTTTTTCTGTATCTTTCTCTCAAACTGGAAGTATGAATCAAGATATTGTAACGGGTGCAGTTATACGAAAGCTTGCTAAATTTTATGCAAATGAAATTGGATGTGGTGATGCTGAGGTACACTTGGTATATCATCAATGGATGGGTGCTTTTCCTATGGATCAAAACTTTGCCTCACAACTTATCTCTATGTCAACAGCAATTGCTTCTATGGTAGGTGCTGATAAAATTATCACAAAAACAAAACAAGAGGCTTCTGGAATTCCTACAAAAGAAGCAAATGCAGAAACAGTTGCAAATACGCAATATCTTCTTAGAATACTAAATGGTCTTCCAAATGTTGTAGATAAAGAAGAAGAGGAAAACTTAACAGCTGAAGTTATGGCTATTATGGAAGCTGTATTCAATGATAGTGCTGATACATTATGGAGAAAAGTATTTAATAGTATCAAAAATGGGATAATTGATGTACCATTTTCTCCACATATTATAAATCATAATGAAATGATTACAATTAGAGATGCAAATAAAAATATTAGAATCATAAAAAGAGGAAGTGTTCCAATTCCTGATAAATGTTTTGAATATGAAAAATCAAAATGTGACCTTAAAAAAGACACCACTTCAATAGTAAATGATATTATCCATGATATAGGAATTATGCAATGAGTAAAGTACAAAATAAGCTATTAATAGATGTAGGAAGTACATATTTTAAAGTTAGCTCATCAAAAGGTGTTGAACAGCACTTTCGGGACTTCAACAAAAATATTTTTGATGATTTAACTTACAAATGTGGAGAAACAATTCACAACTATAAAAAAGATGATGTTTTTATTTGTTCATCTGCAAATGGAGGGCTAAGTACTCTTATTATTGGTGTTACAAACTCTTTTTCTCTAAAATATGCAACAAATATTGCCTTTAACTCTGGAATAAATATTATTGATACTGTTTTATACCAAGATATAGAGACTTCATCAATTCCAAGTGATTTGATAGATGTTGTTATTGTTGTTGGTGGAATTGATTCAGTTTCTGATATTTTTTCAAAAGAGTTATTTGACTACTTAGAAAAAATAAACTACTCAAATATAGTATATGTAGGAAGTAAAAAACAAAGTGTTATCTTAGAAAAAAACATACAAAATCTTGCTGTTTTACCAAATATTATTGATGATAAATTACATATTATAGAAGAGCATTTAAAAGAGTATTTAACAAACCTTTATCAAGCTGATATTATGGGTAAAGAAGATATCAAACATCTTTATGAAATAACATCAAATCAAATATACTCTACTCCATATATAGTTAATAAAACTTTGCCATATATTGATACAAAGTTTTCAGTTGTTGACCCTTATATTCTTATTGATATTGGAGGAGCTACAACTGATATTCACTATTCAAAAGATTTAGTGGATGATAATATGGTTACAACAAATGAGTATGATAGACTTGTATTTAAAAAACTTGGTGTTTTTAAATCAAAAGAGTCTTTAATTTTTAGTGCAAAAAATAATGAGTTTGTTTATGAACTATTGTCTCACTTGAAAGTTACAGAAAATATCTTTGAAGAGCAAAGTGAAAAAGCTTTAAGAATATTAATGCAACTTGCGATATTCTTAGTTTTATGTAAAGTATCACACTATAGAAAAACTTATGTTAACTTAAAGCTATTATCACTTAACAGTTTTGTTTTAACAGGTGGTATAACAAAAGTTTTATCACAAGAGGAGATTGAAGATATAATCTCATTTTTTTATAAAAAAATTCTAAACTCAAACCATAATCCAAGTGTTGTAATGGATACAAATTACGATATTTGGACTCTTGGTTTAACTCAAAATTAAAGGATAAAAGATGTCTATAAATTGTATTAGAAGATTAATTGAAGATGCTGCAATCTCACATCCAAATAAAAATGCTTTAGTCCTAAATGAAAAAAGTCTTACTTACAATGACTTACTTACAAAAGTAAATCAAGTTGCTTTTTACTTAAATGAGTTAGATTTACCTAAAGGCAGCAGAGTTGGAGTTTACTCAAATAAAGGTATCGAGCAAGTAATAGCAATACTTTCTATTTTATCTACTGATTATGTACTTGTACCTCTAACAAAACTACTTAAACCAGAGCAAGTAGAATATATAATCAAAGATTGTGATATAAAATGTATCATTACTGATAAATTAAAACTTGAATCAATAGAAGAGATTAAGTTTGATGGTCATATTATCTCTTATGAAACAACACACAAAGATATAGCATCATTTGAAGAGATTTTCAAATACTATAATAAGCCATATTCATGTCAAATAAATGGTCATGACAATGCAGTTATAACTTACTCATTTGGTATTACAGGAACTCCAAAAGGTATAGTTATCTCACATAGAAATTTAATAGATAGTGCAAGAGTTGTATCTCATTACTTAAGCCTAGAAGAAGATGATGTGATATCAGGAATTTTACTATTTAATTTAGATTATGGATTAAATCAAATTTTCTGTTCTTTATATAAAAGAGCAACACTAGCACTACACAGATTTATACTTGCAAGTGACTTTTTCAATCATCTAATAAATGATAATGTAAGCGTAATACCTCTAATGCCAATAAACATCACTCAAATGTTTGATGAGGACTTACATAGACTTCCAAGTGCAGAGTTATTGAGTAATATTAGAATTATCACCTCTTCTGGTGGAAATGTTACGCCTAAGATGTTAAATGATATACAAAAATTCTTTACAGGTGCAAAATTTTTCTCAATGCATGGTTTAACAGAAGCATTTAGATCAACATATTTAGACCCATCTCAAATAAATATAAGACCTACATCAATTGGAAAATCAATTCCAGATGTTGAATTATATATTATTGATGAAGATGGAAATGAGTGTAAACCCAGAGTTGTAGGTGAACTAATTCATAGGGGTGGGTATATATACAAAGGTTTTTGGAATGCTCCTCTTGAAACATCTGAAAGATTCAAATCAATTGATATTTTAAAAAATGTAATAAATCTTGAAGGACAACTAAGAGATGAAGTTGTTGTAAAAACAGGAGATTATGTTTATAAAGATGAAGAGGGATATATCTATTTTGTATCAAGACATGATGATATGATTAAAACTAGAGGATTTAGAGTAAGTCCTTATGAAATTGAATCAGTAGTTATTAACAACATTCCACAAATAGAACAGTGTGCAGTATTTTCAATAGAAAATGAAGATATAGAAGAAGAGATTATTTTAGTATATAGTGCAAGGAGTGAATTATCTGCAAAAGAGATAACTTTTGAACTTAAAAAACATCTAGCTTCATATATGATCCCATCAAAGATTGTATATAAAAAATCCTTGCCACTAATTCCTAGTGACAAAAATAAAATCAATAAACAAGAACTTAAAAAAGAGGTCTTAGAAACTATCTAATATAGCGATTGCTATATTAGGTGCCTCATTTTTGACATAAATCAAAGCAAAAATTATATTTTTAGATTAAAATCCTAATACAATATTAAAAAAAGGAATTTTATGAAAAAAATCTTACTTCTAACAACAATCCTAGCATGTGTATCATTTGCTAGTCCATATAAAAAATGTGCAGGTTGCCATGGAGCAAATGGGGAAAAAGCTGCATTAGGAAAATCAAAAGTAATCAGTGACATGAGTAAAGCTGATATTGTATCTTCGTTAAAAGGGTATCAAGATGGAACTTATGGTGGACCAATGAAAGGTCTTATGAAAGGTCAAGTTGCTGGATTAAGTGACGCAGACATAAATGCTATAGCAGAACAAATAGGTAAATAATTAAAATAAGAAGATATTCTTCTTATTTTAATAATGTTACACTTTTCCTCATTTTAGTACTATTAAATAAATTCTTAAATAAAATAATAAACTTAAAAGTTAAAGTATTATAATATTTTAATGTTCAATTAATATTAAAGGTAAACAATGAAAAAAATTATACTACTAACTTCAATTCTTGCATGTGCTGCATTTGCAGGACCATATGATAAATGTGTTGCATGTCATGGTGCAAATGGAGAAAAAGCTGCTATGGGTAAATCTAAAGTACTAACTGATATGACTAAAGCTGAAATCGTATCTTCTTTAAAAGGTTATCAAGATGGAACTTATGGTGGACCAATGAAAGGTCTTATGAAAGGTCAAGTAACAGGATTAAGTGATGCTGATATTAATGCTATTGCAGAAAAAGTAGGAAAATAGTCTCACTTTTAAATAAAATTGATACTTTTTAAAGACTTTTCTTGTAATATATTAACAAGAAAATATTCTTAAAAGGGTATCAATTTTGAAATTAAGCTACAAATCTAAATTTTTATTTTTCCATCTATTATCTGTCTCAATTCTGATAGGTTTTATCTATACTTTTAACAACTATACCAATGAATCTAATATTCATAATATTACAAATGAAAACTATAAAACAACTTTTCAAAATAAAAATAAATATATAGCTGAATATATAAATCATTACAAAAACTCTCTAGATATACTTTCTAGAAATAAATTATTTACAGATTATATTAACAAGGTACAAGATAATGAGAATAGTACTCAACTCTTCTTGGCTGTACTAAATACCTCACCTTCAGCTTTTCAAATTAGATATATAGATTTAGAAGGTAATGAAAAAATAAAAATTAATAAAAATCTTTTTTCAAAAGATAAACTTTCAACAATAACACCTAAAAATAAGTTAGAAAATAAAACATATCGAGACTACTTTAAAAACTTTATACAATTAAAAAAGGAAGAGTTTGGAGTTTCCAAAATAGATTTAAATATTGAAAATGGAAAAGTTTCAGAACCTAAGATGGCAACAATTAGACTTGCTAAAGCTGTTTTTGATAAAAATAACAACAGAAAAGGATTTATAGTAATAAATCTCTTTTTAGATAATTTCCTTAATGAATTAAGACATAGTGAGTTATTCAATATATATTTGATTAATAATAAAGGACAATTTATTGTTGATGACTCTAAGCAACTTGCTATTTACTCAAAGAGATTTAAAACTCATTTATTAGAAGATAAAGTTGGGAAACCTGCTGCAAAACTTATTTTATCTAAAGAAGAATATAATAGTGACACAAAACATGCAAAAAAAATCGATGCTTTTAGCTTGGAAGAAAATTTAACTTTGCTATTTCAATCAAAATTTACTAAAATTGAAGAAAATATTGAAAACAAAAAATTACAACTAATTTATATTCTTATTTTTATTTCAGTTTTAGCTTTACCTCTTGTTGTACGTTTTGCGAGTACACCTGAAAGATTAGAAGAAAAAATAATTAAACAGTTTATCACAGATGATTTAACAAAGCTACCTAATTTGGAACATCTTTTAAATGATTTAAAAGAAAAAGAGTTTAAAGACTCTCTAATCGTTTTATTAAATATAACAAATGATAAAAATATACAAAACATATATGGATTTAATGTCTCAAAAGAGTTACTAAAAGAGTGTACACACTTTTTTAGAGAATTTATTAAAACAGATACTAGGTTTTTAAAAGTATATAAAATAAAACACAATGTTTTTGCCTTTAAATATCTATATAAAGATAAAAAGATATTAAATCAATCATTAAACAAACTTCAAAATTTATTGGAAAATAAAGAATTTATCATTCTTGATAAATATGAGATAAATATTGATACTGCAATTGGTGTTAGTGGAATAGACAGCCTAAATAACGATATAAATGAGTTAAAAGAGGCAGAAATAGCACTAGATGATGCATTGGAATTAAATCATGATATCTCTATTTATAATAGTTCTCATATTGAAAACCTAGAAAAACACAAATCAAATCTTGATAAAATCAAAGTAATAAAAGATGCTATATTAAACAATGATAATGTACTTATTGCCTTTCAGCCTATTTATAATAATTTTCAAGGAAAAGTTGAAAAGTATGAAGTACTTGTAAGATTAAAGTATGGAGATAAGATATTCTTTCCAGATGAGTTTTTACAAATTGCTAAAAAAATAAAAAAATATAAAGCTTTAACAAAAGTTATTATCAAAAAATCCTTTGAGTATTTTGATGATAAAGATTTTGAGTTTTCTATAAACTTAAGTATGGAAGATATTCTTGATGAAGAGATTAGAAAATATCTTTATGAAGAGATTGTTAATCATAACCTCCAAAACAAACTAGTAATTGAGCTTGTTGAAACAGAAGCTATAAATAACTATGAAGCTTTTACAAAATTTATAAAAGAGATAAAAAGACTTAATTGTAAGATTGCTATAGATGACTTTGGAAGTGGTTATTCCAATTATGATTATATAATTAAGCTTTCTGATTACATAGACTACCTTAAAATTGATGGAGCATTAATTACAGACATTGATACAAATAAAAAGACCCAGCTTCTTGTAGGTACCTTAAAATTTCTATGTGACAGTTTAAAAATAAGAACAATTGCAGAGTATGTGGAAAATAAAGAGATATTTGAATTTATCAAAGCTATGAATATAAGTTATTCACAAGGATACCATATAGGAAAACCTGAGTTTGAATTAACAGTAAATGAAAACATAGAAGAAGGGAAAAAAGACTTAAACTACTTCTAGTCTATCTCTTCCATTTATCTTTGCTTCATAAACCTTATCATCTGCCATTTTTATAAAATGCTCCATTGAGTGAGATTTATCATAAAAAGAGACACCCATAGAGACAGTTATAGATATCTCTTTTAAGGGATGAAAAATCTTTTGTGATTTTATCTCTTCTCTTAAAACATTGAGTTTTTTTATTAACTCATCTTTTTTCTCAAAACAAAGAATTATAAACTCTTCTCCTCCATACCTATAGGCTTCGCCATTTAGATTATAAACATGTGAC
This sequence comes from Arcobacter denitrificans (SeqCode), assembly GCF_048571185.1. Taxonomy (GTDB): domain Bacteria; phylum Campylobacterota; class Campylobacteria; order Campylobacterales; family Arcobacteraceae; genus Arcobacter; species Arcobacter denitrificans. The sequence goes on from NZ_CP182350.1 coordinate 142,404, forward strand.
TGTATTTTAGTTGCCAAAAACTTTAAAACCTTATCTCCCATATCATGTCCAAAGTTATCATTGATTCCTTTAAATCTATCCGCATCAATAAAGACTGCACAAAGCATACTTGAATGTTTTTGCTTTGTAAAAATTTCTAAATCCTCTTCCATCTTTCTTCTGTTGTATAAAGATGTCAAGGGATCTTTATTCATCATATCTTTTAAAAGTTCTTTCTCTTTTAAAAGCTCTTCAATTAGATTATCTTTAAAATTTTCTGTACTGTTAATATTCTTTTGCTCTAAGATTTTTCCTAATTTAAATTCAAACTTATTTAGCTTTGCATTGTAATCTAACTCTCTACACTCTATTTTTATAGATGGTTTTTCTTCCCCTAAACCATTAGTTAAAATAAGACTATCAACTTTTTTTATGTCATACCTTATTTTATCCTCTACAATTTTTATATCTAAAAGTTCACTTCTCCAGTATTTATTGATTTCTTTTGATAAAACTCTTTGTTTCATATTCAAGATATCTTCAAAAATCTCTTTTCCAATAGAAATTGTAATTGTCACTTAGGGTTAACCTTTAAAACAGTTTTTAACATCATATAGTATAACAATTTACAAAGACCTAAACATCAATTTAAAATGCATTATGTTAGAATCATTAAATTTAAGATTTTATAGGATTTTTATGAAAAAAGTATATTTTTTAGTAACTGTTTTTTGTAGTACCTTTTTATTATTTGGCTGTGTATCAAAACAGTTAGACACAGAAGTAAATGATTTAAAAATCTATAAACAAGATGCAAAAGAGTATACCTCTTCCTTACCAACTTTTGACAAAGATATACAAGAAAAATTAAATAAAGAGTTTGATAAAAGATATTTTAAACCTTGGCACAAAAAAAATTTTAAAGCAAGTATAAAAGATGTAACTTGGCAATTTAACTATAAAAATAAAAAAGTTTATGGAGATAATAATAGACTACTTACAAAAGAGTGGTTTGATGAGCAAATAAATAACTCTAATTTTGAAAAGTACAATACTTTTTTAAGAAAAGCAATAACAGTCAAAAATACAAATTTAAGAGTATTCCCTACAAATAGCAAGATTTTCTACAATCCATCTATTGCAGGAGAAGGCTTCCCCTTTGATTATAATCAAAACTCTGGCATCAAAATCAACTCCCCTATTTTGATATCCCACTTCTCTAAAGATAGAGCTTGGGCATATGTACTCTCGTCCTTTGCAAAAGGTTGGATAGATGTAAATGACTTAGCTTATGTTGATGATAAAATCATAAACTTTTTTGAAAATCAAAACTATTATGTTGCTATAAAAGATAACTTTCCAATATATAAAAAAGGTATATTTTTAGAATATATAAAAGTAGGAACTCTATTTCCTGTAAAAAATAATAAAGCAATTACAGTAGGAAGATATGCAAACAACCATGGATATATAAGAGTTGTAGAAATTCCAAATCTTTATATATCAAAAAAACCTATAGAATTTAACAATGCTAATGTCTCTAATATAATAAATGAGTTACTAAAAGAGCCTTATGGATGGGGAGAAGCTTTAAGTCATAGGGATTGTTCCGCACTGACAAAAGATTACTTTGCACCATTTGGCATAAATCTAAAAAGAAACTCTTACGGGCAAACTTTAGATTATAGATATCTTGATATAAGTAGTTTTACAAATAAAAAGAAAAAAGAGTTTATTTTAAAAAATGGTATTCCTTTTTTGACCCTAGCCTATATGAAAGGACATATTATGATTTATATTGGTCAAAAAAACAATGAACCACTATTTTTTCATAATGTTTGGGGTGTAAAAACAAAAGACTTTTTTGGAAATGATGGTAGAAAAATTGTAGGTAAAGCAGTAATTACAACACTAAATATGGGTGAAGATATAAGTGGATTTGATGAAAAAAGAAGTTTAGCTTCTAGATTACTTGGAATTATAAACGTTACTCAAAAAAAAAAGTAACAGTCTATAGTTTTCTTAGATATATAAGCCTATATAACATAGGTACATAATATAGATTTAAAACAGTTGCCCACAATATTCCAAAACCTAAAGATACAGCCATAGGCTGTAAAATAAGAGCTTGCCCTGAGGCAAAAAACATTAAAGTAAATAAACCTAAAATAGTTGTAACTGAAGTCAGCAATATAGGTCTTAGTCTTAAAAGTGCAAAACCTACAAGTTCATCTAAAGATTTTGCTTTTTTAATAAAGTCCATCATAATAATTCCATCATTTACAATAACTCCTGCAAGACCAACTATACCTATTAAACTTGGCATTGTAATATTTAATCCTAAGACAAAGTGACCTACAAAAACACCTAAAACAGATAAAGGAATTGTAGATAAAATAATCAAAGACTTAACCAAAGAATCAAACATCCAAACTAAGGCAATAAATATTAGTACCACAGCTATTAGTGCTGCTTCTCCCATCTCCTTTTGAACTTTTTCATTCTCTTGTTGCTCACCTTTTATATCAATTGTTACTTTTTGTCTATATTTTTCTATTGTTGTATTTAAAGTCTCAAAAACTTCAGCTGATGTAATTCCTCCACCAATTGAGCCAGTTATTGAGACTATTCTTTCACCATTTTCTTTAAATATTTGAGAATAGGCATTTTTTCGTACAATATCAACTACATCTTTTAGTAAAACCTTTTCATTTGTATTTGGAACTATTAGTTCAAAATTATCCAAACTACTCAATAAGTCTTTATTTTTACTTTGGAAAACAATATCTACAATTCCTGTATTATCAAACATCTTTGAATATGAACCTTTAAAATAAAAAGGTCTTATAGAAGAGACTATATAGTTTTCTGTAAACCCTAAATTCTCTCCATAAGAGTTTATTTTAAACTTTAATTCAATATTGCCCAGAATAGAGTCATCTGCTACATTTGATACCCCTTTTATATCTTTAAGTGCTTTTTTTATATTATCAACAGCATCTTTTACATTAGCATTACTTCCACTAATTGATAACTCTAAATCATTTTTAACTATCCCAGCTTTTGGAACAAAAACTTTTAACTCTTCAAACTCACCTGAGTTTATAAATGGTTTGATAAGTTCTCTAAGTTCATTTTCTATCTTTTGGGCAGGCTTAGTTCTTATCATATTTGTATCATCATATTTTGGTGACAAATATGGGTTTATATATTTATCAAAAAGATTTTGAGGTTCTTTTTCATGAAGATTAACAAAAATTTGAAAATAAAACTCCTCATTTTGAGGCTGATTTTTACCATCTAGTTTTAGTCCAATAACTGAAGATATAGAATCAACATCTTTTTCAAAATTATACTCTTTTAAAACCTTTTGTTCTATTTTTGAAACTAATTGTTCTGTTTGTTCTATTTTTTTACCAACACCAACAGAACCATTTATATATACCTGCGTAGTATCAAACTCTGGTAAAAATTGAAACCTTGAGCCCATTGCAATAAAAACTGTTAAAAGAATAATAGAAGATACCATTGCAAATAAAGATATGTATCTTTTCTCTAGTAAAAAAGACAAAATCTTTTTATAAAATCTCTTATTCCAATCCCAAATTTTATCTGCTTTCTTTTTTTTATCATGAACATTAAAAAGCTGTTTTGAATGTAAAGGCAAAAAGAAGAAAGCTTCAACCAAAGATGAAATAAGTAAGATAGTAATCATAATAGGAAGAACTTTCATAAACTTCCCTACTTCACCAGTCATAAGTAAAATAGGTAAAAAAGCAAATATTGTTGTGGCAGTTGCCGTTAAAACAGCAGGATAGACTTCAACTGCTCCATCTATAGCTGCTGTTAATTTGTCTTTACCCATTTCCATATGTCTATATATATTTTCACCTACAACAATAGCTTCATCAACAAGCATTCCAAGTGCAATCAGGGCACCCAATAAGGAAAGCATATTTAAGCTATATCCCATAGCCTCTGCACTTATAAGTCCTATCATAAATGAAGTGGGAATCCCTATTGCAATCACAGCTGCAATTCTTACATTAATAAAGAAAAATAGTGCTATAAAAAGTAAACAAAGTCCAAAAAGTATATTTGATACAACTGTATTTAATCTATTTTTTATCCAAACAGAAGTATCTGTATGGCTTGCAAAGTTTAAATCAGGGTATTTTAACTCATACTCTTTTAACATAGTTTTTATATTTTTAACTAAGGCAATAGCATCACCCGTTTCACTCTTATTTACACCAATAGAGACATCTTTATTGCCATTAAAATGTGAGATACTATTTACATCGGCTAATTTATAAGTAATATTGGCAATATCTTTTAAGTAAATTTTTTGATTAGAGAGCTTTAAAATTGTATTTTTGATATTTTCAATCTCTTTTTCACCATTAAAAGTACTTAAATAATAGTGTCTTGTACTATCTTTTATAATACCTGCTGGAAAGATTGAACTTAAGCTTTCAACTGTGCTAATTACTTCTTGTAAGTTAAGCCCATAGGCTAAGATTTTTCTTTCATTAAATTTTATAAGTAACTCTTTATCACTATCTCCCCAAATTGAGATATTACTTAAATCTCCCATTTTAGAAAGTGATGCTTTTAGTTCATTTGCTACTTCAAGTAGCTGTGCTTTTGGTTTATCATCTCCATAAACTACAACTGTGATAAGTGGTATTGCATGAACAAGCTCTTTTACTGTTGGTTCATCCATATCAGATGGAAAATTTGTTTTTGCCTTTGTAATTATATCTTTAACATCATCAATAATATCTTCTGATTTAAAACCTTTTTTTAACTTTATATTTATAGAAAAATATCCATTTTTGATTACAGAAGTAATATCAGAGGCTTCATCTAAAGAAGTTAATTCATCTTCTAAGTCTTCAACTGCCATTTTATCTAGTAAATCAGAACTAGCTCCAACATAAGAGCCATTTATAACAACCGAATCCAAAACAGCAGGAGGAAATATCTCTTTTGGGATTTTGTTATATGCAAAAACTGCTAAAATTAACAAAAAAAGTAAAAGAAGATGATTCAAAATTGGTTTTCTAAGACCAAACTCTATTATATATTTAATCATTTGTTTTCCAAGCTATTTATTAAAAGAGAATCTATAATTTGGTTTTTAAATTTCATATCTTCAAGTTGTTGTTGTAAAAACCTATTCTCTTCTTTTAGTGAAATATAGTTGGCGTATAATTTATTGATATCCTTACTAATATAATAAATATTATTAGCCAAATATATTTTTGGAAAAAAGAGTATTAATGATATAGCAAGTGTTGATAAAACAATAATAAGTGAATTTTTTGCATTTAATTTAATCAAATTTAAAAACCCTCAATTTTGAACTTCTACTTCTTGGATTTATTTTTATCTCTTCATTTGTTGGAATTATAGGCTTTTTCGTTATAATTTTTCCTAAAGCATTGTCATTACCACAAGTACATCTCATAACATCACTTGGACAAATACAGTTTTTACTCCATTTTTTAAAGTAATTTTTTACAATCCTATCTTCTAGGGAATGAAAAGAGATAATTGCTATGAGACAATTTGAAAGTCTATTTTCTTCAATTGAATCAAAAAGTCTTTCTAAAACGCCAAGTTCATCATTTACTTCTATTCTAATACCTTGAAAAGGTAAAGTTGCAGGATGAAGTTTTCCTTTGTGCATATTTTTAGATATAAAAGAAGACAACTCTTTTGCACTTGTAAATGGTCTATTATTTACGATTATTGAAGCAACTTTTTTATACTCTTTTACTTCTCCACACTCTTTAAAAACTCTCTCGAGCTCATTTTGAGAATAATTATTTACAACAAAAGAAGCATCTAATGTTTGTTCTTGATTCATTCTCATATCTAAAGATTCACTATCAAATCCAAAACCTCTATCTTCTTTGTCTAACTGTAAAGATGAAACTCCAATATCTGCTAAAATCCCTCGAATATCATACTCTTTAAAACTCTTTAAGACTGTTTCAAAGTTTCCTTTATTGAAAATAACCCTATTTAAAAAAGGCTCTAATCTCTTCTTTGAAAACTCTAAAGCTTCACTATCTTGGTCATTACATATTAATTTTATATTTGAATTTTGTTTTAAAAGTCCTTCTGAATGACCTGCATAACCTAAAGTACAATCTAGTATATATCCATTATTGACACTTTCAAAAACTTCTAGTGTCTCTTTGTACAATACAGGTATATGTGGGATATTCATTAAAAGGGTCCTTATAGTTTTTTATATATAATATCCAAAACAATATTTAAGGTATTTAAAATGATTGATAAAAATCACATAGAGCAACTAAGTAAGCTATCTTTGACACTATTTAGAAAAAACTTTTTTGGTATCTACCATGGAGCAATATCTTCAAAACTTGACCACAATAGTTTTATGATAAACACCTCTGATGCAATATTTGATGAAATGGGTGAAAAATCTTTTAGTGAATTAAGTATGACAAATAGAGATTATAGATGGAAGATTGCAAGTATAGAGGCTCATATTCATGCAACTATATATAATAATATACATGAAGCCAAATATATTGCCTTTGGAGTTCCAATATATACAACAGCTTATACCTTTGATCATGATGAAATTGTTTTTGATGATTATTTTGGTAAAACAACCTTTGGTACAATAAAAGTAATTGATCCTGGGAAATTTTCTACTTGGTATGATAGGAATGCATTAGAGATTACAAAATACCTAAAAGAGACGAATACTCATGTCATGGTAATAAAAGGAATTGGTGTATATGTATATGATCGAGATATAAATGAGCTTGTAAAAAAAGTAGCTATTATCGAAAATAGTTGTAGACTATTAAGTATAAAATCAAGTTTTAGAGACTAAAAAATCATTTTTTTACAAATAAACCTCTATTTATGGGAAAAAAGCTAATACTTTTAGCTATTTTAAAGTTTAAATAGTATAAAGTTTTGGTAACTTTAAATCTTAAACAAGGAGTTCTTCAATGAACAAAGCTGAATTTATCGACGCAGTAGCTGCAAAAGCAGGATTATCTAAAAAAGACGCAAAATGTGCAGTTGATTCTGTATTAGAAACTATTACTGAGACTTTAGTAAAAAAAGAGACTGTTAGTTTCATTGGGTTTGGTACATTTTCTACAGCTGCTAGAGCTGCAAGAACTGCAAAAGTTCCAGGTACAGATAAAACTGTTAACGTTCCAGCTACTACTGTAGCTAAATTTAAAGTTGGTAAAGCTTTAAAAGAAGCTGTTGCTGCAAAATAATTTTATAAATTATTACTTTTAATTAAAAAAAGGTAGGCTAGTTTAGCCTACCTTTTTTTATTAGAAGTTTATTCTTGTCTCGACTCTTACGTAGTTTTCTTTATAAGTTGTAAATTTTCTATACTCTTTTCCATTGTAAGTAAAATAGTTATCATATCCTTTTAAGACATTTTTTCTAACTACTTTTTTATTATAATTATTACATATATTCTTTCTTTTAGTTTCATAATAGTATTCATTTGTATTATCCTGAACTCTTTCATAATTTCTCATACTATTTGCAACTGTTGCTCCTAAAAGACCACCTATAACTTTAGCAGCTACTTTTCCATTAGCACGTCCTATTTGATTACCAATAATTACACCAGTAGTTGCACCTATAATAGTATCTACTCCAAGTGTATTTTCACTTTTATAAGAAGATGTTCTATTTCTTGGTGTTCTTACTTCATACTCTTCATAGCAATTACTATTATGTCTATGTGGAATAAGCTCCTCTATTGTTTCATATACAGGCTTTGAATAATCTACTTTTACTAATTCTGAAAACCTATCACCTTGAGCAAAAAGTGAAGTTGAAAATATAATTAATCCTAAAAATAATAGTTTAATTGGCTTTTTCATAGCTGCCTCCTTTTTAAGTAATAGCTTTATTAAGCTACTACTATTTAAATGTTGCTATATAAGTTGCCAAAGCATCAATTTTATTATTATCTAGCCTTGAAACTTGACCTTTCATAACACCTTTCATTGCACCACCATATGACCCATCTTTATAACCTTTTAAAGATGCTGCTACTTTTTCTTTATCCCATCCTTTGATTATCTGAGATTTTCCAAGGGCTGCTTTTTCCCCATTTTGTCCATGACATGAAGCACAAGCTTTATAAAGAGTTTCTCCTTCACTTGCCATAAGTGATGTTAAACCTAAGATTGAACTTACTACTAAGATTTTTGTTAAAGTTTGCATTTTAACTCCTTTTAATGTTTGATAAAAGAAGTATAAAATATAAAAGTGGAAGGATTGTGAAGTTTAGAAGATTATTTTAATTTGCCAAAAACTTTATATATTTCCCAATATTCATCTAAAGCATTTTGTAAATCTTTATCACTTAAATGAGTAGATTTTTTTACTCCAAATCTGCTTATAAAAGCTTCTGGCATGATAGTAGTATCTTTGCTAGGATTTTTAAGATAGTTAGTCATAGCTTCCTTTACAGCTGTTTTAGAGCTATATTTTAATAAATATCTATAAAAGTATTTATCAATAGAAACAGGTAGTCTATTATGACAAGATACACAATTGCTTTTATAAACACTTGCATAGGAAAATGAAACAAAAACCAAAACACAAAAAAGTAATCTTTTTACCATGTAAGCTCCATTTGAGTTCCAACTCCTATTTCTGATTTTATTTTTATGTCTATATTGTACTCTTTACTTATAATATAAACTATATTTAAGCCAATACCAAAACCACCAACACTTTTATCAAATCGTGCATATCGTTCAAACATAGATGGTATTTTATCTTTAGGTATACCTTTTCCACTATCTTTTATGATTAATTTTCTATTTTCAAGTGTGATTTCAATAGTTCCAGCTATTTTATTATATTTTATTGCATTTGATAAAAGATTATCTATTACTTTGCTTATCTTTTTTTCATCACAAAAGATTCTTACACCAGAATTTATACTTTTGATAAAAGATATCTTTTTCACATTGGCTAAAGTTTTAAAATAATCAATTCTATTTAAAACTATTTTTGATAAATCTAAATCTTCATTTTGTGAGATAATTTTATTATTTAGTGCTAAATATGTCAAATCCTGATAAATATTTGAGACTGTTTTAGCTCCTGTATCAATTCTTTGTAATTTTTTTTGTAGTTTTTTATCCTCTAATTTTCCTATATCAATCATCTCAATATTTGTAATAATTGCACTAATTGGAGTGTTTAGCTCATGGGTTGTATCTTTTATAAACCTATCTAAAAGGTGCAGTGAATCACGCATTGGCTTTAAAAATAGTTTCAATAAAAAATATCCACAAATAAACATAATAGAAAAACCAAAAACTAAAAAAATAGCAATTTTATTTATAACTTCATTTATCCAGGTTTTTTCTTCTGGTATTTCAAGCAGTACATATTTAGCACCTAAATAGTATGATTCTGGTTCTTTTATATAGTGTATGTGGCTATTTGTAGTATAAGTAATCTCATCAAGTTTTACTTTGGCTGAGGATAGTGTTGAGAAGATAAGATTTCTATTACTATCATAAATAGCCGAATTAAATCTTTCATCCCTTGGGTAATATTTATATTTATCAAAATTAATATGTAAATCTTTTAATCTAATAATTAAATCATTTGAGTACTCTTGTAGTATCAATCTTTTGTTTTGAAGCATCAAGTCTTTCTTAAAGTTATAATATAAAAATGAAATAAATAGTAAAATTACAATACAAAGTACACTATATAGTGTTAAAAAGCCCCAAAGAGTCTTTTTTTCACTCTGTGGTAAATCTATATCCAAGCTTTTTAACACTTATGATTCTCTCTTTCCCAAATATTTTTCTCATATTCTTTATATAAGTTCTTAGTGAAAAATCACTGCTCTCTTCATCATAATCCCAAACATATTCATAAATTTGATCATGGGATAAGATTTGATCTTGATTTTGTAAAAATAGTTTTAATAGTTTAGTCTCTTTGTTGTTTATTTTGATTTGTTCATCATTTTTGAAAAGTAAATTAGTACTTGCATCAAAATATATATCATCTACAATATTTACTTTTGTATCAACACTATGAAAATACCCTCTTTTTAGTATAGATTCTATTCTAATAAGCAACTCTTTAAGTTCAAAAGGTTTTCTTATATAATCATCACAACCCAAATTAAAACCTTTTTCAAAAGAGTCCATGGAGTTTAAGGAAGTAATAAATATAGCAGGAGTATTTATATTATCAATTCTTAGATTTTCTAAAAGTTCAAAGCCATTTAGAGAAGGAACATTTACATCTAATAAGAGTAAATCAAATTTTTCTTCATAGATTTTTGCATATGCATCTTCTCCATCATATAAAGATACAACTTCAAAAGCACTCTCTTGTAAATATTCAACTACTGTTTCATTTAGTGTAATATCATCTTCTAAAAGTAAAATTTTTCTCTTCATACTTATCTTTTTTCTTTTGATTTTTGCATATTTTTATGGTATTGATTTCTCTCTTTTTGACTCATTGTAGAGACTCTAGATTTTAGCTCTTTTTCAAATTTTGTTTTATTTTCTTTTTTTACAAAACCAATGATTTCTATCAATTCCTGAGTTGACATTTCAGAAAAATCAACAGCAAAAAGAGGTGACATAAAAGCCAAAAAGATAAAAACTGTTAACAATTTTTTCATAATTTATTCTCTTCTTATTTTTGATTTATCATACCATAAATATTGTGGAAAAATCGTAAAACAATCTTATTTTAGCTTTCTTAATACAAGATTAAATTTATATATTTTTACATTTTGTCATTATTTAATATATAAATTTCAAAGTTTATATTGTATATAATACAACTTTTAGATAATATTTCAAAAAAGGGTCAAATATGATTCAAGTAGGAAAACTTTTCCAAAGAGTCCCATATTATGTTAGAGATTTAGAGTGTGAATACAAATCAATTCATGAGATTGAAGAGGTTGTTGATGAATTTCTTTCAAACTATATGATGACCACTGCAGATTTACATAGTGTCTTTTCAAACAATAGAGATTCATCAACAAATTTACATGTATTATTCAATGATGGTTCTATGCCAAAAGATTCAATCCATCCTGATTTCAAGCATCCAATTTTTGATATTACATATGAAGAATTAAAAGACTCAAAAACAAAAGCTAAAAAAGTAAACTCTTTGATGTTTATTGAAGAGTTTCAAAATAGAAATGAAGACGATTTAGCAAAAACCTTTGATGAGATTATTGGTTGTGATGGAGAAGAACTTTTTATATCTTTAAAAGAAGAAAAATTTGATATGTATAATCCAAGTTCAGCAAACTTTGATTATAGAGCCAATTTAATCACTAAAAAAGATGTGATTATTGATGTATGTAATCTATTTGATATTACACATAAACACTTATATGAACAATTAAATCCAAATATTATAAAACAGGTATGTAAAGATTTAAATATAACATATAAAGCTTTGGCAAAAGAGATTGGATACAAACCTGATACCATAAATAAAGCTGCCTCATTAGGAAAAGTTTCAGAACAGCTTTTAAAAGCTATTAATATGTACCTAGAAAACCTACGTTTAAAAGAGTTTTTGAAAGATTTTGATGTTATGAAATCTACACTAAAGAAGATTTTAGAATGATTATAATAAAATCCAAAGAAAAAAAAGAAAGATAATTAATGATTAAAAATATTTTACTAGCAGCTCTTGCTCTTACACTTTTTACAGGATGTATTTTCGGTGATGCCGAGGAAGCAGAGTGGACTTCATATATTTACCCAGATAAAGCAAATACAAAAAGAAGTCTTATTTCTCCAGCTACATTTCCTACATTAGAGATATGTAGAAAAGTTTCATTAGGAGTTTTAAAAGAAAAAGGTTTAGAAAAAAGCGGTACATATAAGTGTGGTAAAAACTGTAATTTTCATGAAGGTATGAAGTTAGATATTTGTGAAGAGATGAAAAAATAGCCTTTAAATAAAGGTACAACTATAAGCCGCGTTTTGTATTTGACAATAATTTATCTAGTTGTTAAATTACTTAAACAATCTTGCGAAGAGAAAAACTGTGAAGCTAAATACCGTCTCTTCTTGCTGCGAGTTGGGTTTACAAAGCTGTTAAGATTACTCAAAACACTGGTAAGCTCTTACCTTACCGTTTCACCCTTACCATAAATGGCGGTTTAATTTCTGTTGCACTATCCCTTAGGTTTCCCTAGCCATCCTTTAGATGGAACCCTGCTTCACTGCAGCCCGGACTTTCCTCTTGAATTATTTCAAGCTATTGTCTGTTGTACCTTTAAGAGTTGAATTCTAACCAAAAAATAATTATTTTCTTATTATGTCGTAGTGTTCAGGTGGTAAAAACTTAAATATTTCATCATCTATATCTATATTTTGTTTTATATTAGTAAATGTTATTACAACTCTATTTTCCAAGGCATCTTTATACTCAATTTTTTGGATTTTATTATCTTTTGTAAAAAGATTATATTCTACATCATATATTTTTGCTAGATATTCATTTTTTGATACTTTTTTAGCATTTTTTATAAGACTTAATATATCTATTTCATTTTGAAGTTTAGTTAATATCGCTTGTTCTAACTCTGGTTCATCAATAATTGCAAAATTATTTATTATATAAACATTTTTTAAAATTGGCTCTTTATACTGCCATAAAATATAATATGGCTCTTTTAATACTAAGTGACCTTTATATAAAATCTCTTTTTGTGATGGGTTTATGATTTTTTGTTCAAAATTTGCATCAAATGACTTAATATTATTCAATATTGAAGCTTGAGAAAATGCAGATAAAACAAACATTCCAATAAAAACCAGTTTATAAAACATAATTTAACCTTCTTTTTTATATAATCATCGGATTATAACGGAAAAGGACTATATTTCATGTTAAATATTTTTTCAAAAATTTTTGGTACTAAAAATGATAAAGAAGTAAAAAGATATAAAAAAAGAGCTGATGAGATAACTTTGCTTGAGGCAAAATATGAAGCAATGAGTGATGATGAACTAAAAGCAGCATTTGAAGCTTTTAAAAATGACGTTCAAAACGAATCTGTAAAACTAAATGATATTTTAAATGATATATTTGCAATAACAAGAGAAGTTAGTAAAAGAACACTAAACATGAGACACTATGATGTTCAACTTGTAGGTGGTATGGTTTTACATGATGGAAGAATAGCTGAGATGAAAACAGGTGAAGGTAAAACTTTAGTTGCTACACTTCCTGTTGTATTAAATGCCATGACTGGAAAAGGTGTTCATGTAGTTACTGTAAATGATTACTTAGCAAGTAGAGATGCTGCTGAATTAGCTCCTTTATATAATTTCCTTGGATTTAGTGTTGGTGCTATTTTAGGTGGTATTAGAGAAGAAGAAGAGAGAAAAGCACAATATGCTTGCGATATTACATATGGTACAAACAATGAATTTGGATTTGATTACCTAAGAGATAATATGAACTATGATTTAGAAGAGTGTGTACAAAAACAACATCACTTTGTAATCGTAGATGAAGTGGATTCAATTCTAATTGATGAAGCAAGAACTCCACTTATTATTTCAGGACCTTCAAATAGAAAAAGTTCTGATTATTCAAAAGCAAATGAAATAGCACAAAAACTAGAACGTGGGGAAAAGATAGAACCCAAAAGAGCAGATGAAGCAGCTATTACTACTGGTGATTTTATTGTTGATGAAAAGAGCAAATCAGTTCTTATGACAGAACAAGGTGTAAAAAAAGCAGAAGAGTTATTTGGAGTTGAAAATCTTTATTTACTTGAAAATGCTACACTATCACATACACTAGACCAAGCACTTAAAGCTCACTATGTATTTGAAATAGATGTTGATTATGTTGTAAAAGATAATGAAGTAATCATCGTAGATGAATTTACAGGAAGATTAAGTGAAGGTAGAAGATTTAGTGAAGGTCTTCATCAAGCACTTGAAGCTAAAGAGAAAGTATCTATTCAAGATGAATCACAAACACTAGCAGATATAACATTTCAAAATTACTTTAGAATGTACGATAAACTAGCAGGTATGACAGGAACTGCACAAACTGAAGCAACTGAGTTTGCAGAAATTTACAACCTTGATGTTGTATCTATTCCTACAAATGTAGCTATTCAAAGAGATGATAGAAATGACCTTATCTATAAAAGTGAAAGAGAAAAGTTCAATGCAGTATGTGATAAAATTGTAGAACTTAATAAAAAAGGACAGCCAGTACTAGTAGGTACAGCTTCTATTGAAAAATCTGAAAAACTACATGAAATATTAAAACAGAAAAAAATACCTCACACAGTTTTAAATGCTAAACAACATGAAAAAGAAGGAAAAATAATTGCAGATGCTGGACAAAAAGGTGCTGTAACTATTGCTACAAATATGGCAGGACGGGGAGTTGATATTAAATTAACAAAAGAAATCCTTGACCTTGGTGGTTTAGCAATTATAGGAACGGAAAGACATGAAAGTAGAAGAATTGATAATCAGCTAAGAGGTAGAGCTGGACGTCAAGGTGATGTGGGTGTTTCTCAATTTTACTTATCACTTGAAGATAATCTTTTAAGAATCTTTGGAAGTGATAAAATCAAGGGTATTATGGAGAGATTAGGTATTGAAGAGGGTGAACATATCGAATCTAAAATGGTAACACGTGCAGTTGAAAATGCTCAGAAAAAAGTTGAGACAATGCACTTTGAGAGTAGAAAACACTTGTTAGAGTACGATGATGTTGCAAATAAACAAAGAAAAGTAATCTATAGCTTTAGAAATGATTTACTAGACCCAAATTTTAAAATAGAAGAAAAACTTGATGAAAATAGAGCTGAATATGTAGCAAACCTACTAATACATGCAAACATCATAAATGGTATGCCTACTGAAGACTTTGACTATGATTTCATCATAAATAAAGTAAAAGAAGAACTAAATTTAGAGCTTACTTTAGAAAATATTCAATCAGAGTCATATGAAGAGTTAGAAGAAAAACTACTTAAAATCATAAAAGAAGTATATGAAAATAAGATGAGTATGGCTGCACCTGAACAAAAAGCAGAGATAGAGAGAATACTTTACTTACAAATCCTTGACAATGCTTGGAGAGAGCACTTATACTCTATGGATACGCTTAAAACTGGTATAGGACTACGTGGTTATAACCAAAAAGATCCATTAGTTGAGTATAAAAAAGAGTCATATAATATGTTCTTAGAACTTATTGCAAATATTAAAAATGAAATAATAAAAATATTATTTACAGTTCAACTAAGAGATTCACAAGAGGAAGAGAAAGAAAAAGAAGCAATTGAAGCTATGAGAGCAAAAATGGCAGAAGCTTCAGAAAATATCTCAACTAATTTTGAAGATGAACCTAAAGCAGAAAAAAGAATAGCAAGAAATGACCCATGTCCTTGTGGAAGTGGTAAAAAATATAAACAATGTTGTGGAGTAAGTGGTCCTAAAAGAGGATTAATAGCAGGCAAATAATTTGAATAATCAACTTATTAACTTTATTGTAAAAAAATACTTAAAATTTGACAAAAAAAATCCATTTATCTCAATAAGTGCTATTTTAGCATTTATTGGTGTTGCTGTTGGTGTTATGGTTCTTATCATCACCATGGCAATTATGAATGGTACTGCAAAAGAGTTTGAAAACAAACTTTTTACTATGAACTATCCCCTATCTATATATTCAAAGTTTGATAATGGCATAAATCATAACTTACTTGAAGAGCTTGAAGAAAAATTTCCAAAGCTAAAGTTTTCCCCATACATCTCTTCTCAAGCAATTGTCCAACATGATGAAAAAATGTCTGGTGGTCTTCTGTTTGGTGTTGATTCTAAAAGAGAAGCACAAATAAACTCTATTTATAAAAAAGCTATTAAAAATAAAACTTTTGGCAAATATGACATAATAACAGGTATGGGAATTTCTGATAAACTCTTTTTATATGATAATAGTAAAGTAACTATGTACTTTACAGCCTTAAACCCAAGTGGTTTTACTATGATGCCTAAAATGAAAAGATTTAACTACAAAGGCTCTTTTAGGTCAGGACTTAATGCCTATGATAACTCATATATGTATACTTCTGTTGAAGCATTAAGAACAATTTTAAGAAAAAGTGATAATTATTATGATGGTATTCATATTTATTCAGATGATGCCTTCAATGATATAAATTTGATCCAAAAAGAGCTTAAGGATTATCCAAATATTGGCATTGTTGGCTGGTGGCAACAAAATGGTAATTTCTTTTCAGCCATGGCATTAGAAAAGAAAGCTCTTTTTATAGTACTTATGTTAATCATTTTAGTTGCATCACTTAATATTATTTCATCACTACTTATGACTGTAATGAGTAGAAGAAAAGAAATTGCCCTACTTTTATCAATGGGGGCAACAAAAAAAGAGATAAAAAAAATATTTTTAAAGCTTGGTGTTGTAATTGGTTTTTCAGGTATAGCAATTGGAATTTTTTTAGGTTTCTTTGGGATGTTTTTACTTGATAACTTTAATATAATCTCTCTTCCTGCTGATGTTTATGGTACAAGTAAACTTCCACTTGAGCTAGATATGATTGATTTCATATCAATTCTAATTGGTTCAGTTATGATTGTTTTATTATCATCTTATTACCCAGCAGCAAAAGCTACTAAAATAGATGTTATTGATGTACTAAGAAATGAGTAATATCTTATTTTTCAAATAGCTTTAATGGGGAAGTTATAACTCTTTTAAAGAAGTTAACAGGAGCAGATATTGAGTCTTTTGCTAATTGTGTCTCTATTTTAGGATTATTTAAATCTCCAGTAATTTTAACTTTTGTAGAGACTCTTTTCTCATCCCCTAAAAATAGATAGTTTAATCCCGGTATAAAATTAACTATCTTTGTATAATCTTTCATAAATATCAAGTCAACATTAGAGTTCACATATGAATCTTTTAAGTTTAAGGTTGCATAACCTTCAAAATCAACTGAATTGCCAATGGTGTGAATTTTTATCAAGTTTAAAACTCTATTTTCAAAATCATATGTAAAGTCAATATAACCTTCATTTACTGCATAACCGTTTAGATTAAACCCTCCATTTGTAACCATTCCAAAAACTGCAGGAATTGCAAGTAGTGGATTAATCAAAGCAGGAGAAGTATTTACTAAAGTAATAATGTTATTTAAAATTGTTAAGTTTAAAAGTCTATTTTTATTAAAAAGCATTTTACCACTTATTAAATCTCCTTTTCCACTAGCTTCAAGGGAAAAAGTACCACCTTTTATTATCTCTTTATCAAAAAATGTATTTACAAAAAGTTCATTTATGTTATTTGCTCTCAAATTGATATTTTCGTGTGAATCTTTTATATACTTTATTTTTCCATCAAGGTATACTAAATCAAATATAGTATTTTTATCATCTGAAGAAATAATATAATCATCAGATAAAACTTTATACTTTTCATTAATAATAAGATTAGAGTTTTTTCCTTTTATTTTTACTTTTTTATATTTGTTTACACTATTATTACTTGTATTATAAATTAAATCCAATTCATTTAGTTCTAAATATATCTCATCATTATTTTCCAGGGTTAAATCTAACTTTTTATCTTTTGTTACAACTTTTACCAAATCTTTTTTAGAATAACCCTTAATATCTAATCTATCTAACTTTTTATCCCCCTCTTTTATGGGAATATCAAGTTTGCCAAATGAGCCATCAAAAAAGATATCATCTTTTACAATATCAATATTTGAATCTATAGAATAAAAACTATTATCTTTTAAAATAATATTTGAATCAATCAGTCTAACACTTAAGTCTTGAATAAAACTATTTTTCTTTTCATCTTCGTTTGTCATATCTATATCATAGGAGTTTATGATTATTTTTATCTTATCTTTTATAATATCTATTACAAGGTCATTAGAAGCTGTGTTTATAGATGTTTTATCTTTATTTACCAATCCAAAAAGCTTTAATGCCTCAACTTTTTTATCATCTTTTTTTAAAGGTAAATCTAGTTCAAATAAGTTTGTCATAAAGCTAATCTCATTATCATCTAATAACTTAATACTTAAATCACCTTTTTTAATATCAATATCACTTAAAAGTTTTGAATAAGGGTATAGTTTTTCTAAATTTTCAATATTTATATCTGTACTATCTTTTTGAAATAAGATACTGGTTTCTAGTTCGTCAATATTTAACTTTGTATTGTCTTTAAAGTCTATTGTAAAATCAACCTTTTTATCTTCAATCTTAACAATCTCTTGATTATCACTTTTAATTAAAAACTTATTTAATAAAGCATCACCACTAGAAGTTAAAGTTTTTGTATCAATTTTTAGGTTTACCTTTGCATTTATCATATCTTTATGAACAAAGTCTGTGTTTTCAATAATTACATCTGTATTGATTAAATCAACACTTCCCTGTTTTGAGTAAAATTCAAAATCATTTATCTTAAAAGTAGAATCTTTAGATTTAAATACACCAAATGTTTTCATAGGAGAATCATAAGGTATGTAAAGATGTACATCAGCTTCTGTCTTACCAGATATCTGTTTCAATGGAAGATTTATCTTGTGAGCTTTTAATATATTTAAAACATTTTCATCTAAAAGATGATTTGCTTTTAATGTAACGTCAACATGTCCATACTTTAAACTTGTCATATCTTTTATATCAACAAAACTACCATCTATACTTATACCTTTGTAAGTTGGCTCTTTTAGTTTTATAAGTAAATTATCATTTTGATACTCTAAATTTATAAGTGGTGTATTTACTACATCTAAATCCTTATTGAATTTTACTTTTGCATCAAGAACTCTTGCATAGCCATTAATACTATTTAAAATAGGAGTAAAACTATTCAAATCAACTTTTCCATACAAATAGTCTAAATAAATTTTACCTTGAACATTGTCATACATCCATGATTCTGCAATTTTGTCCAATGTTATATAGTTTTTTAGAAATTTTATATTTTCTAATTCTCCTGAATTTATAAAAAAATCCAATTCTTCTTTATTTGCTTGAAGATTTAACTCACCACTAGCCAAATTTTTATAAGAATATCTTCCTAAAAAAACTAAAATATTTTTATCTAAATCAATATCCATATTTCCCAATAGCAAAAGATTTATATCTTTTAAATAGATTGAATAAATATCTAAGCTTAAAGAATCCCCCTCTTGTGAGTATTCTGAAGCAATATTTACATATTTATTATCCACATAAATATAATCATCTTCAAGTTGTATTTTAAATTTATTATCAGCAATCTCCATAGTCTCAATATCTATATTTTGGAAAAAGCTCAAAACCATTGGAGCTTTATTTAAAAGAGATTTCATATCTTCAAAAGAGTTATGAACTTTGGTTTTTTTATCTTTTATTACAATTTCATCAATTCGTAAAATAAGCTTTTTATCAATTTTTAAATAGAATTTCGAAACTGAAAAATTACCAAAAGAGAATGAATCCAATTTGATACCATTAATTAAGAAAAAAACTAAAAAAGCTATTAGCGATAAAAAGAATAAAATAAATGCAATGATTTTTTTTAGTAACATTATAGAAGTAATCCTCGTTTTAAGTATTATTATACTTTTTTATATAACTATCCCTTTGTCATCATCAAAAGTAATTTTTATACCAAAAGGGAGTACAAATTATATTATAACATACCTAAATAAATCAGGTTATGACTTAAATATAATTGATAAAGTAATAATTAAAATTAAAGGCTATCCTCAAAGCGGTTGGATTGATTTAAAAACAACAAGAATGACAAAAGCTGACTTTATAAACAAACTTCTTACTTCAAAGGCTGCCCTTAAAAGTGTTACTTTAATCCCAGGAGAGACAGCTTACTTTTTCTTAAAAGATATTTCTCAGAAGTTTAACCTATCTTTTACAAAACTTCAAAAAGCTTATGATAAATATGCCTATAAACTCGATGGTAATATTTTAGCTGAAACATATAATTTACCAATGGGCATGGACGAAGATCATATTATTTTTTATCTAACCTCATATACAAATAAAAGATATAAAGAGTTTTCAAATAAGATTTTTGGGCATTATATAAAAAAGAGCTGGTACAAATATGTAACTATGGCTTCTATTATTCAAAAAGAAGCTGCAAATAAAGAAGAGATGCCAATTGTTTCAAGTGTAATTCAAAATAGACTTAAAAGAAAAATGCCACTTCAAATGGATGGTACTCTAAACTATGGAGTCTATTCACATACAAAAATAACACCTAAAATGATAAGAGAAGATATCACTTCATATAATACGTATAAGTATTCAGAGTTACCTAAAAATCCAGTTTGTGCAGTTAGTTTAGATGCCATAAAAGCAGCAATATTTCCAGCAAAAACACAGTATCTTTACTTTTTTAGAAATAAAGCAACAGGTAAACACTCTTTTACAAAGACTTACAAAGAGCATGTAAATAATATAAATAAAAGAAAAACCCCTAGAAAACAAAAGAAGAGTAAAGTATTTCCTAAAAAAAGTGATACAAAAACGGCCAAAGATGTGAAATCACTTTGGAAAGCTGTTAAGTAATTGTGAAGTATTGAAACAGCAAAATTAAACTGTTTCTTTATTGATACTTATTTGAAATATTATGAATAAAATCATGCTAATATGTCCTACACGAAAACTTTAACTAACCAAGGAACAAAAATGTCAAAAATCATTTACACAAAAGTTGATGAAGCTCCTGCTTTAGCTACTTATTCATTTTTACCAATAATCAAAGCTTTTACAAAAAGTTCTGGTATTGAAATGGTAACAAAAGATATCTCTTTAGCTGGAAGAATTTTAGCTAACTTCCCAGAAAACTTAACAGAAGACCAAAAAATTGGTGATCACTTAGCTGAACTTGGTGAATTAACTCAAGACCCAAATGCAAATATTGTTAAATTACCAAATATTTCTGCATCTATTCCTCAGTTAAAAGCTGCAATTGCTGAATTACAATCAAAAGGCTATAAAGTACCTAATTATGATGAATCAGCTGAAATTAGTGCTAGATACTCTAAGATTTTAGGATCTGCAGTTAACCCAGTACTTAGAGAAGGTAACTCAGATAGAAGAGCACCAAGTGCTGTTAAAAACTATGCGAAAAATAATCCTCATAGAATGGGTGAATGGACAAAAGATTCTAAAACTGATGTTGCACATATGGATAGTGGAGACTTTTATGGTTCTGAAGTTTCTAAAACATTTGATGATGCAAATGACTTAAAAATCTCTTTCTTTGATAAAGATGGTGCTCAAACAGTATTAAAAGAATCAACTCCTGTACTTGCTGGTGAAATTATTGATGCTACTGTTATGAGTGCGAAAGCTTTACAAGAGTTTTATGCAAAAGCAATTGCAGAAGCTAAAGAGAAAGATGTATTATTATCACTTCACTTAAAAGCTACTATGATGAAAGTTTCTGATCCAATTATGTTTGGATTTGCTGTAAAAGTATATTTCAAAGATTTAATTGCTAAACACGAAACACTATTCAATGAATTAGGTGTTAACTTTAACAATGGATTAGGTGATTTATACTCTAAGTTAGAAAATGTTGATGCAGCAAAAAGAGCTGAAATTGAAGCTGATATTGAAAATGTTTATGCAGCTCAACCAAGACTTGCAATGGTTAATTCAGCTAAAGGGATTACTAACTTACATGTACCATCTGATGTTATTATTGATGCATCAATGCCTGCTATGCTTAAAGGTGGTGGTAAAATGTGGAATGCTGATGATAAAGAAGAAGATACTATTGCTATGATTCCAGATAGATGTTATGCACAAAGCTTTAAAGCAGTTATTGATGATTGTAAAGAAAATGGTAAATTAGATGTAACAACTATTGGTACTGTTCCAAATGTTGGCCTAATGGCACAAAAAGCAGAAGAGTATGGTTCTCATGATAAAACTTTCCAAGCTCCTGCAAATGGACAAATGAAAGTTACTGATAAAGATGGAAATGAAGTATTTACTTTTGATGTAGAAGTTGGTGATATTTTCAGAATGTGTCAAGCTAAAGATGCTCCAATCCAAGATTGGATTAAATTAGCAGTTAGCAGAGCAAGATTATCAAATACTCCTGCAATCTTCTGGTTAGATGAAAACAGAGGTCATGATGCCCAAATGATCAAAAAAGTTAATAAATATTTACCAGACCATGATACAAGTGGATTAGATATTTCTATTATGGCTCCACTTGAAGCTACAAAAGTTTCTTTAGAAAGAATGAGAAAAGGTCTTGATACTATTTCTGTAACTGGAAATGTATTAAGAGATTATAATACTGACCTTTTCCCAATCTTAGAGCTTGGAACATCTGCAAAAATGTTATCAATCGTTCCATTAATGCAAGGTGGTGGACTATTTGAAACAGGTGCTGGTGGTTCTGCTCCTAAACATGTTCAACAATTTACAGAAGAGTCTTACTTAAGATGGGATTCATTAGGTGAATTTATGGCATTAGCAGCTTCTTTTGAGCACTTAGGTAATACTCAAGATAATGCAAAAGCAAAAGTTCTTGCTGATACTTTAGATAAAGCAACAGGAACTTTCCTTTTAGAAGATAAATCTCCATCAAGAAAATTAGGTGGTGTTGATAATAGAGGAAGTCATTTCTACTTAGCTATGTATTGGGCTCAAGAATTAGCAGCACAAACAGAAGATGCAGAACTTGCAACTGAATTTACTTCAATCGCAAAATCAATGACTGAAAATGAAGAAAAAATTATGGCTGAGTTAGTTGAAGCTCATGGAAAAGCTTCTGATATTGGTGGATATTATTTACCAAATGAAGAAAAAGCAAATGAAGCATTAAGACCAAGTGCTACATTAAATGCAATTATTGGGTAACTTCTAATAGCTATTATTTCAAAGGTAGGTGTAAAAGCCTACCTTTTTTTATTTACAAATTTTAAAGGGAAAATATGAAAAACAAAAAAGTTGGAATCATAGGAGTTGGTAATGTTGGCTCAACACTTGCTTATACTCTAGCTTCAAAAGGAATTTGTGAAAAAATAGTTTTAAAAGATATAAGAGAAAATATCGTAAAAGCTATGGCTTTAGATATTTCACAAGCGGCAAATGCAGCTAGCTCTGATACCTTAGTATATCCAGCAACTACACCTAGTGATTTAAAAGATTGTGATGTTATTGTTATAACGGCAGGATTACCAAGAAAACCTGGTATGAGTAGAGATGATTTACTTCTTACAAATGCAAAGATTATGAAAATTGTTATAAAAGAGATAGAAGAACAAGCTCCAAATGCAATTATAATAGTGGTATCAAACCCTTTAGATGTGATGGTTTACACTGCACTTAAAGTATCAAACTTTCCAAAAAATCAAATTATTGGTATGGCAGGTATTTTAGATAGTGCTAGAATGAGTCACTTTATACTAGAAAAACTAGGATATGGTGCAGGACAAATAGATGCCTCAGTTATGGGTGGTCATGGAGATGATATGGTTCCCCTACCAAACTTCTCAACAGTTGCAGGAGTTCCTTTAGATGCAGTATTAAGCCAAGAAGATATAAGTGATATAGTTGAAAAAACAAAAAATGGCGGAGCTCAAATAGTAAAATACCTAGAAACAGGCTCTGCATACTATGCCCCTGCTCACTCAACTTCACTTATGGTTGAAGCAATTTTATACGATAAAAAAGAAGTATACCCTTGTGCTGTTTTACTTGAGGGTGAATATGGCTATGAAAATATAGTTTCAGGAGTTCCTATTATGATTGGAAGTTCAGGAATTGAAAAAATCATAGAGTTGAACTTAACAGATGAACAAAAAGAGTTATTTAAAAAATCAGTAGCTTCTGTTAAGGAATTAGTTGATACACTAAATAAAAACAATTTTTTTGAATAAGGAGTATCTTATGACAAAAACATATGAAGTAAATAACGTAAAATGTGGTGGTTGTGCAAACACACTAATCACTGCCCTAGAAAAAGATTACGGAAAAGTAGAGGTTGATTTAGACGTTCACCCAAGAAAAATCACTTTAGACATAAATGAGAGCCAAGAAGAGGCTTTAAAAGTGAAACTTAGAGGATTGGGTTACCCACTTGTAACAGATGAGCTTAGTGGCTTTGAAAAAGCTACTACAAGTGCAAAGAGTTTTGTGAGTTGTGCTGTGGGTAAGTTTAACGTAGCTACAAATAAATAAAAAAGCTTTTTTAGACTAGTATTTGAATAAATAGACGTATAAATTATACGTCTTTTTATTTAAGCTCTTAGAAGTGGTAACTTGTTAAGTAACTCTTCACAATAGTCCCATTGTTCTAAAGTATCTCTCCATTCTTTTGGAATCGCATCTATACCAAAATAAGCCCCAAGTACCATACCAATCATAATACCTCTAGAAGCATTATCTCCCCCAACCATAGCATTAGCTTGAAGTGCTTTTTTAAGTCCATCTTCTTTGTTAGCATATTTCAAGATAAAATAAATACTTCCAGGCATAGTTCCTTCAGTAGGACTAGCTTTTCCTACTTTTATAGGTTCACTTCTTCCCACATCCCAAAGTTTTGCCATAGAAGTAAGTGCTAAGTCATCACTAAACTGCTCTTTTGATAAATCAGATTGGGGATTTGATTCCTCTTCATATTTTGCAATTGCTTGATTAACTTTATCTTGATAAAAACCACCCATAAGTTTTCCAACTTCTTCTATAGCAACTCTTGGCTCAACTCCATTTATAACTCTATGGGTAACTCTAGTAAAAAACTCTGCCCCACCTAAGGCATGGGCTTCTTTATGAGTAAACATCGCTTTTTTAGCCACATTTACTAAGACCTCTTCATCATCATAATAAGCGTGAGCTGCAACATGTCTTATGGCTGTAGCATTTGAATAACCACCAAGGTCTTCAACTTTTACACCTCTTTTTACTTGAGCATAAGTCTCCCTACTCATAGTACAAATCCAAGAACCCCAACTATGCTCTAATCTATTCATCCAATGTGGAATAATAGCCTTCACATCAAAATCTTGTACAGGATTTGATATTTTTGCTAAATACTCTAAGATAAGAATATTATAATCCCCATAATCAGTAGTTCCACCTGCTTTTTTACCAGGATGATAGTTTTGTTCACCCCAACCTATTCCATGGGTCATTCCACCCATCATTTCGCCTGGGCTCATAAATTTTTCTATGGGTTTTTGCCCATATGCTTTATATATCTTTTTTGCATCATATTCATAATGACTACCCAAACATAAAGCATCGGCAACAATAGATGCAAAAAAAGCACCTCTCATTGAGTCTTGTTTTGTGATATTGTTCATTTTTTTACCTATTTGATTTTTGATAGATATTAAAAAAGGGCCATATAAAATATGACCCTTTAAATAAATTAATTTAGATTCTAACTATTTTAGATTTTGAGCTACAAAATCCCAGTTAACTAGTTTCCAGAAGTTTTCTAAGTATTTTGGTCTTGCATTTCTAGTATCAATGTAATATGCGTGTTCCCACACATCACAGGTAAGAAGTGGAGTTAAGCCATCAGTTAATGGAGTACCTGCATTTGACGTACTAATAATTGATAATTTACCACTTGCATCTTTTACTAGCCAAGCCCATCCTGAACCAAAATGAGTTACAGCTTTGTTTGTAAATTGAGTTTTAAACTCTTCTACTGACCCAAACGCTTCAACTAAAGCAGCTTCAACATCACTAGAAATAGTAGAACCACCGGGAGTTAAACCATTCCAAAAAAAGTCATGATTAAATACTTGTGCTGAATTATTAAAAAGCCCACCTTCTGAACCTTTTACAATTTCTTCTAAAGTAGCATCTTCAAACTTTGTTCCTTCTATCAAATTATTTAAGTTATTTACATATGTTTGATGGTGTTTCCCATAGTGGAACTCTAAAGTCTCCTTTGACATTAGAGGCTGTAATGCATCCATTTCGTAAGGTAGTTTCATTAATTCGTGTTTCATTTTAAATCCTTTAAAAAATATTAGTATTAAAATGATACAGCTATATAATTAAAAGATAATAATAAGATTAAATTAGTTTTATATTTAAGATGAGAGTTTTATATTTTTTAAGAAGTAAGCAAGAAAGGGTCAAATGACCCTTAATCTTAATTTAGTAAATCAACCAATGGTTTTAAAGAAGCTTTTTTCTCTTCTTCACTCATAGAGCCTTCCATTGCATCTTCTTTAACTTTTCCATTATAAATATTTGTTATTTTCCCATCTTCAGAAATTATATATGCAAAATAACTTGTTTTTGTAGTATCAAATTGATTTAGTGCACTTACTACAGTTCCATCTGTATCATATATCAATGGAATATTAGAGTCTTTATTCAACTCTTCAAGTTTTCCAGGTATTGCCCATTTTTTGATAAACCAAGGGGCATTTGAAATATTTGCAACCATAACGTAAGGTAGGTTTATTTCATAATACTTTTTTAAATCTTTTACAACAGATAAAGAGTCATGATTTCCAACGATTAATAAAGTTTTAGTACCCTCTTTTAGAACTTCATTTGAAGGTATAGCATTTTCATCTCCTACAAGTTCTATAAACTTAGGAATTCCACTTAGACTTAATTCACCACTTTTATTTACATTTTCATTTTCATTTTTTAGTTTATCAGCTGTTAGATAAATAAGTAATCCAAAACCAATTACACCTAAAAATACAATTTTTAAAATATTTTTTAACAATTTTTTTCCTTTATAATAAAATTATGAGATTTTAGCTTTTTAATATAAATAGTATATTAATAAAGGTTATCACTTATTTCGTCTAACCCATTTTTTAAATAATCTATCAACTGTAATTTCATCATCTAATGTGTCTTTTTTCTTTATAAAGTCAACCAATTTTTTTGCTAAATAAGGAGATAAAACAAAACCTCTTCCTCCTACACCATTTAAAATAAAAAGATTATCATACCTTGAAAATCTATTATTTTTTACAGGTGTTCCATTTTTTAAGTATGGAAACATATTTAAAGTCTTTTTTGAGTCAATCAAACTTCCTACTATTGGAAAATAATCAAAGCTACTAGCCCTTGCTCCAAAGTATTTTTTTAATACTTTTACATCATTTAATGTTTTTATATTGTTAGCTTTTTCTAAAAGCTCTAAAGTATCCTTTTTGTATAATTCATCTGTATAACCAATATTGTTTAGATTTGCTAAACTAGGATTTTCAAAAG
This sequence comes from Arcobacter denitrificans (SeqCode), assembly GCF_048571185.1. Taxonomy (GTDB): domain Bacteria; phylum Campylobacterota; class Campylobacteria; order Campylobacterales; family Arcobacteraceae; genus Arcobacter; species Arcobacter denitrificans. Next base: position 169,691 of record NZ_CP182350.1, read on the forward strand.
CTTTAAAATCATTTTCTAAAGTATGCTCAAACCTATGATGAGTAGCTCCTATTGAGACTTTATATAAATCATCTGATACTTTATCATATGAAGTAGATATTGAACACTCTTTATGATAATTAAACTCTATACAGGTTGTAGTAGATATATCTATTCTTTGTCCCCATACAGCTCTAATATTTATATATTCTTCATCTATTAACTTTATATCAGAACCAGTAGTTAGAATAAGATTTTTTGTCTTTATTTCATCATTTATAAACCATAATCCATCTTTGTATTTTATATGTTTTACATCATAATTAAATATTTTATCTATGTTTTCAGTAAGTTTTTTACATAATTCATAAGAAAAAACTTGAGAGCCTATTTTAAAGAAAAATCCACCCTCTTTCTCTTCAGATTCAAAATCAAAATGCTTTTTATACTCATCAAATTTTAATCTATCTTCTTCATCTTTTGGAACTCTTAAAACACCTTTTTGAACAATTAAATCTTCATCTAAACTCTTATAAAAATCTACAGCAAAGCTTAAAGACTTCGTAACTAGTTCTTTAAACTTGTTTGGTTTTCCAAGAAGTGGAGATAAAAAACCTCCTGCAACACCAGAAGCAAATTGAGCCACATCATCAAATCTATCTATTAAAAGAACTTTATCCTCTTTTAAAAAATATGATACACAAGAACCAGCAATCCCAGCTCCAATAACTACATAGTCATAATCTTTTATTTTTTTCATGGCTTTTTCAATAACCTAAAATTGGGTCGCCAATAACCTCTTCCACCATGTAAACTAATGCATCTATATCCAGGTAGTTTATTTCTGTAAAATTCAAGTCTATCTTTTGTACTTTTTCCTGTATCACAATAGAATACAAATACTGTTTTATCTTTAGGTAATAGTGCCATTTCATAGGGGTTATATTTTATGCAGTTATCAGTATCAATAGGTTTTAACACCGTATCTACCAATAGAACATTAATGCCTTGCTTTTCAAGTTCATCTTTATAATTTAGGTACTCTTCTTGAGTCCATTCATCTTTTTCAAATATTTCTTCATTCATTTGATGATTTTAGTATATATTTACTTTTTTAGCAATTAATCTTACTTTTCGCTATTACCTCAATAACCTTGATTGACTAAGACTCAAGTTTGTGCTATAATACAATAAAAAATATACTTTATACGGAGTTTTTATGGCAAAAAGTTTATACGAAACATTAGAGGTGAGTGATGGTGCCTCAACTGAAGAAATCAAAAAAGCATATAGAAAATTAGCAAGAAAATACCATCCTGATGTAAATAAAGATAAAGATGCAGAAGAAAAGTTTAAAGAGATAAATGCTGCATACGAAGTATTATCTGATAAAGTGAAAAAACAACAATACGACCAGTACGGCGATTCTATGTTTGGAGGACAAAACTTCCATGATTTTGCAAGAGGTCAAGGTGGAAATGTAGATTTAGATGAAATTTTAAGACAAATGTTTGGTGGTTCTGGTGGCTTTGGTGGAAGTGGTTTTGGAAACCAAGGCTTTGGAGGACAAGGATTTGGCGGTTATAATGAGCCAGATTTAGATATGAGTGCACAAATCACTATTGCCTTTGATATTTCTATACTTGGTGGAAAACAACAAGTATCATTCAATAATGACTCTTTTGATATTAAAATCCCTGAAGGTATTAGAGATGGGCAAAAGATTAGAGCAAAAGGTAAAGGAAAATCATACAATGGAAAAAGAGGCGATTTAATTATAAAAATAAATGTAGCTCCTAGTCCTGAATATACTCTTGATGGAGATACCTTAACAAAATATTTTGATATACCTTTAAAAACAGCCCTATTTGGTGGAAAAGTAGAGATTAAAACTATTCATAAAACTATAACTCTAAAAGTGCCAGAGAATACGAAACAATACCAAAGATTTAGAGTCAAAGAGTTAGGAATCTTAAACAGAAAAATTGGAACAAAGGGTGATTTATATTTGAAAGCAAATATTGTATTACCTAAAGTCGCAGATTTAGATGAAGAAGTTATTAATTTATTAAAAGAGAAATTGCCAGAAACTATATAAAAGAGGATATTATGGATACAAACTCATACACAGAACCCGTTTATTTGATTTCAGTAGTTGCACAAATTCTTGAAATACATCCACAAACACTAAGACAATATGAAAGAGAGGGCTTAATTACCCCTTCACGAACTAATGGAAAAATTCGTTTATACTCTCAAAAAGATATTGATCATATAAAATATGTACTAAGACTTACAAGAGAGTTAGGAATAAACCTAGCTGGAGTTGATTTAATACTTCAATTAAATAAAAAAATAAATAACTTAGAAGAAGATGTTGAAAAATATAAAACAAGATTAAGGGAAATTGATAAGTTTGGAGTTGTACCCTCATCAAAGGCTTTAGTGATTAAAAAAAGCTCTTATGATATAGTGATTTTTGAAGAGTAGATAGTGCTTCTACTCTTATAAGTGATATTGTACTACGTAATCTCTCATCAATGGAGGAACATCTAAATAGTTATCTTTATCTGTAACTATTTGTTTTACTCCATCATCTGTTGGCTCTTGTTCATTTTTTCTAGGTTCAGGTTTAGATTCAAAACCAGTAGCTACAATTGTAATCTTTACTTCATCTTTTTGTAAAGAGTCATCTGAAGTTGTACCAAATATAATCTCTGCATTTGAATCAATAGTATCATGTATCTTTTCCATAACATTGTTAATAGCAAACATAGAGATTTGTGGATGGATATTAAAGTGAATTAAGATACCTTTTGCTCCACTTAGTGACATCTTATCAAGTAAAGGAGAGTTTGTAGCCACTTCCAATGCTTTAATAGCAGCATCTTCACCTTTGGCTCGCCCTATTCCCATAAGTGCCATACCTTTATGCTGCATGATAGTCTTAACATCAGCAAAGTCAGTATTAATATCGCTATTTCCAGGATTTAAAATAACTTCACTCATCCCGTTTACAGCTTGATATAAAATATTATCAATAATTTTAAAGGCATCTTTCATACCAATATCTTTATCAACAATATCTAATAATTTGTCATTTGGAACAACAATAATAGAATCACTTACTTTTTTTATCTCTTCAAGACCTAGATTTGCTAATCCTGATCTTTTTTTACCTTCCCAAGTAAATGGTTTAGTAACAACAGAAACAGTTAATGCCCCAATCTCCTTAGCAGCTTTTGCAATAATTGCAGCAGCTCCAGTTCCCGTACCACCACCAAGTCCAGCAGCTATAAAAACAATATCAGCACCCTCTAAAGTATTTTTAATCTCTTCATAGCTCTCTATTGCAGAATCTCTACCAACTTCTGGCTTCATTCCTGCACCTAGACCTTTGGTTAACTTTACACCCAACTGTATTTTCTTAGGTGCCCTTGAGATATTTAAAACCTGTAAATCTGTATTTGCAGCAATCAAATCAATTCTTCGAGTACCCTCTTGAATCATGTGGTTGACCATGTTACAACCACCTCCACCAACACCTACAACAGTAATTTTTGCTACATTATCTGACAAAGTTTTATTTGGCATTTCTACTGTGATATCGTCCACTCTAAATAATCCATTATCCATTAAAACCACTCCGAAACTTTATTCCAAAATTTAGCCATACCTTTACCTTTATCAGTTTTTGATATTTTTGGTAACTGTGTAGTATCTTCAGGTTTAAGTTTTATATCCATATTTGCTTTTTGTTCAGCTTGCCTTATATTTTGTTGAGCCTCTTTTAATTCTTCTTTTTGAATAATCTTTTGTTTTATTACTTTTCTTCTTAGTTTTTTATTTGAATCTAACTCAAAATTTCTATTTTTATCTAAAGAGTAAAAAAGAAGTCCTGAGATTGTTGACATAGTTGGATCATCAAAATTCATATATCCATTTTTGATATTTCTTGGATTTGCAACTTTAATAGGCTGATTTTCAAAAACTAAAGTAGCTAGTTCCTTAATACCTTTTAATCTACTCATTCCACCAGTTATAACAATACCTGCATCCAAATTATCAGCTATGCCACTTCTATTTAGTTTCTGTTTTACAAGTAATAGTGTCTCTTCTACTCTTGCATGAATGATATTTCTTATATCTACCAAAGAAATCTCTTCAGTCACTTGCTCATCCCCAATTCTTGGGATTTTTATTTTTTTGATAGTTAATTGGTCATCTTCACTATTATTTGAAAGTAGACTTCCATATTTTATTTTTATTAGTTCTGCTGCATTATGAGGTGTGTGAAGCATTACTGATAAATCATTTGTGATATGATTTGATCCAACTGGTATAAAATCAGTATAAAATAAAGAGCCACCTTTATAACAAGCAAACTCTGTAGTTGTACTACCCATATTTATCACTAAACTTCCAAATTTACTTTGTTGTTCATCTAAAACAGATATGGCTGTTGCATAACTATTTAAAACAAAATTAGTTATCTCAATATTTGATTCTTTAAAAGCTGACCGTAGGTTTGTCAATGCTGTTTTTTTAGCAGTTACAATATAAACAGATACTTCAAGTCTTGCACCATTCATATTTAAAGGATTATCAACATCTGCTGAATCATCTACTTTAAAGAAAATAGGAATAACATGAACAATATCATACTCAGGAACAATTGTAGCATTGTATAAAGCCATCTGCATAACTTGATTTATCTCATGCTCTGTGATTATTCCATTTGGCACATTTACACTTCCCATACTTCTTATACCCTTAGTATAAGAACCAGAGATTGCAACCACTGTTGACTCAATTGGCTCAGAAGTACTTCTTCTTGCTTTTAGGACAGCATTTTGTATAGATTTAGAAGCTAATTCAATATTTGTTATAAGCCCTTTATTAATTCCATCACTTGTTTCAATACCTGTACCTAAGATATTTATTTTATAGTCTAAATCATTTTTTGCAATAATTGCTGTAACGTCAGTAGAACCAATATCTATTGCTAGAAGAGTATTACCCAATTTTTACTCCTTGTGATCTAAAGATGAAGTAACTTCATATCTGTTTTCAAGATTTTTTACTAAGCTTGACATAAGCTCTGCTCTTTGTAGTTTTAATAATATATCTTTTACAGATTTCTCTTCATTTGTAGTATCTGCTGCTAATTTACTTGCAGTAATTTTATAAAGTACTACTTTTCCAGCTACTTCAATTTTTCCCTCTTTTTCTTTTGACACAAAAAGTTTATTTAAAAAAGCATAAGATTCATTTGTATTTAAACCTTTTATTTTATCTACAGAAGTTCTAGTGATAAATCCAAGATTTTCACCTTCAAAGTTTTTCATCGCTTCTTTAGCTAAAGAATTAATTTTTTCAGTTCTTTTGATATCTAAATAATCAGCTTTTACCATATCTTTTGCCATAGAGAAAGCTAAAGGTTTTGGAGCCATTTTTTCTATTAGTTTTACAATTGTATAACCATCACTTGCTTCAAAAGGTTTTAAAACAACCCCTACAGTAGAATTTTTAACTTCTTCTGTATTTTCAGGTGAAAAAGGTAAGTCATTCTCAAAGATTGTTGTAGTTGCATCAAATTTTATTTCATCTTTTTTAAGTGCTAAGTATTTTTTTAAAGCATCTCTTTTTGTAGCTTTAAGGCTTAATACTTTTATCATCTCATCTTTTGCTTCTTCAAGAGTTTTTATTTTTCCATCTTCTTTTTTATAATCAGTTTTAAATTTTTCATAATGCTCTTTTAACTCATCTTCTGTTGGAGAAATCATTTTTAAAGGCAATTTTGAAATAGCAAGTCTATATATATTTGATGACATATATTTTATTTTGTTTGTTTTCCAATAATTTCTTAAAATAGTGTCATCTACTTCAATTTCTATAGATTTTGGGTCTAATACTTTTATTGATACTTCATCTTGTGCAAAAAGTAACTTTGATAAGTTTGTAACTTCAACAGCTGAAGGATTTAGATTAAATAAAGATTCAACTTTTTGTAAAAGCAAATCTCTTTTTAAAGATTTTTCGTATTCAACTGCATTTGTAGCATTTTGAGTTAATACTCTTATATAAAGCTCTTTATCGAATTTTCCATCTTTTATGAAAGAAGGCATTTGAACTAACTCTTTTGCAATATCTTCATTAGTAACATTTAAACCTAAATCATCTGCATATGATAAAATAAGATTTTTTTGTATTGCTAAATTTATAGCTGCATCAGGAAGTCCAATTTTTTTAGCCATCTCTTGATTAAATTGATTTCCATACATTCTAGAGTATTGTCTATATAGGGATGAATACTCTCTTTGGTACTCCTCTACACTTACTTTTCTATCTCCTACAACAGCAACTGCTCCGGAAGAACTTCCATATTCGTAACTTCCCCAGCCAACGAAACCAGCACCCACAAATGCTATTGTACTTATCCAAATTGTAATTACTAACCATCTTTTGTGTCTTTGCATCCAAGTTATCATACTAATAAAATCCTCAATAAAATTTTAGATATATTACTCAAATATAGCTTTTGGAAATGTTAAATTGATTAGCTTAGTAAATCATTTATCACAGATTCCCTTTTTGTGGTCTCTATTCTTTTGCAAGCACCCTTAAAAGCATCCTCTTCTCCAACTATATAACACATACTTTTAGCCCTAGTAATTGCTGTGTATAATAATTTAGTGTTATGCATAATATAGTGGGAAAAACTCATAGGAATAAGTGCATTATCATACTCCATACCTTGAGTTTTGTGTATGGTTAAACAGTATGCTAATGACAACAAAGAGTCCAAGTCATCGAAGTTATAGAAAACTACCATATCATCATTTGGATATAAAACTATACACTTACTCTCTTCAAAATCTAGCTTAATAATAAGTCCTAGCTGTCCATTAAATACCCGCCGCTCTAAGTATTCACTTGAACCAGTTCTATACATTTGCATAGTTTGGGATTGCATATTCTCATTTTTTATATGAATTACTTTATCACTTAGTTTATATTCATAAAGTTTTGTTTGCTTTGACTCTTCCCTTGAACTATTAAATATTTTTTGAAGTTGGTTATTTAGGTTTTCAACCCCTAACATACCACCTTTCATAGGAGTAATTATCTGAAATAAAATAAGTGCTTTTGAGATGTTCTTATCTTTTATTAAAGTATAAAACTCCTTGACATATGCACTTGATATATTTAATATCATACTTAATATCTGTTCAGAGTTTTGACCTCTTAAGTTTGAAAAATCATTTTGACCTAAAGAGTTTTTTGAAGCATAATAGTTTGATATAGAGACATCTAAAAATTTGAAATCCTCATAACTTCCATTATACTCTGGAACATTCCCTTGTCTAATCTCATTTGCAATTACCGCTATTGCTTGATTTTCATTTTGTCTATATATTTTTGTAAGTTTACAAATTGGAGCTAGTTCATGATTTATAGAATCACTTAATATATTTCCAGCTCCAATAGCTGGCAACTGCCCATCATCTCCTACTATTATGAAAATTGTATCTTGACCAATTTTTGATATGATTTGATAAAACATTACAGAATTTACCATTGAAGCTTCATCTAATAATATTACTTTATAAGGAAAATATTCATTCTCCTTATGCTTTACAAAAAGTGATTGTATGGTGGAACTATTATATCCTGTAGTATCAGCTATTCTTTGAGCTGCAATACCACTTAAAGCGATAGCAATAATATCATCATAAGAGTTTACCTCTTGAAGAAGTTCAAGAATTGCCCTACTTGAAGTTGATTTACCTGTTCCAGCATAACCTATTAAAAATAGAGTTTTATGACCTTCATTTATTAACTCTACTGCTTTTCTTTGCTCACGACTTAAAGTAAATCCTAAAGTCTTTTCTCTTTTGTCTAAGTACTCATCAATATTTGAAACTATTTTTTTCAAATACATATCATTTTCTCTAGCTCTAAAAAACTCTAAAACTCTTTTTTCTGCAAAATATAACATTGAAGGAGCATACCTATTCTCTTTTGTTTTATAAATGTCCTCTTCAAGTTCCATTTTTGTCAAGGCATTTTCATAAAGCATCTCTTCATTTTGAAATCTTAAGGCCTCATCTAATAATCTAAAAAGATGGTATTTATCAATTGAAGAGTTTCCATTATTATCACAATACTCTCTTAATGTATAATTTAAACAAGCCATTATTCTAAAATCAGATTTTTCATCTATTCCTAAAGATTTTGCAATTTCATCTGCTCTTTTAAAACCAATACCTTTTATACGAATAAGTACATAAGGGTTTTTTTGAATAACTTCAATTAAGTTTTCTACTTCACTAAACTCTGAATAGATTTTTGTAATAAGATTTGATGTAACACCAAACTTTGATAAAAAAGAGCCTAATTCACGCAAGTGTTTAAATTTTTGCCAAGATGCTTTTATAGTTGAGAGTTTTTTTTCTCTTATTCCTTTAAAGCTTAAAAGCTCTTCTGGCTTATTATTTAGAACTTCTACAAGCTCTTCTTCTGAGTATTTTTCTAAAAGTTCCAAGGCAACTTTTCGCCCTATTCCTTTAACTATTTTTGTTAAAAAGAAATACAACTCTTGCTCTTTTAACTCTAATGTGTCAAAGGCAAATTGGATTCCATATTTCTTATGGGTTACCCAGTTCCCCATTAATATTATGTTTTCACCAACTATTTTTTCGATATCTGTATCAAAATATGTTCCACATATTTTTTGGTCATTATCTAATACAGCTATACAAAATCCTGTATCTTTGTTGGAAAAGAGTACTTTTTTTAAAGTTCCTGAGAGTTTAAAACTTTTGTTTTCATCTTCCATTAATATCCATCATCAAATTTCTTATGTTTATGTTTATCTTTCTTATAGGCATTTTGGTTTTTCTCTTTTTGAAGTAAGTTTGCCTCTTTTAAGAGTCTTTCTCTCTCTTGCTCAAAATTATCTGTATGATTTTCTAAATATAAAAGGGTAAGGTCTATAAATCTTTTTAAACTTAGTAAATAATTGGAGGTCAACTCAACTTTTTTTACTCTTTTTGTATCTTCAAAGTTTTTTAGTGTTCTTTGTTTAAAAATATCAAAATCAAAGTCTTCTAATTTTAGCAAAGATACAGTTCTTGTAAAAAACTTCTCTAAAACTCTTATATATCTAATTCTTAGTTGCTTTTCATGTATCATTAAAAGAGTTCATCTATTTTTTCTAAAGGCCTTGCTATAACTGCACTTTCATCTTTTATGACAATAGGTCTTTCTATTAGTTTTGGATTATTTACCATTGCTTGTATTAATTTATCTTCATCATTTTCATCTTTTAAATTCAGCTGTTTATAAATATCCTCTTTAGTTCGCATAAGACCCCTAGCACCCATACCTAACATTTGAAGAACATCTTTTATATCTTCTTTTGTTAATTTTGCATCCATATATTTAATAACACTTAAGGCTATTTTTTTCTCTTCTAAGAAATTTAAAGCATCTCTTGATTTTGAACATCTAGGATTGTGCCAAATAGTTATATCTTGCATAGTTTTCCTCTATTTCAATTTTTTTCTTAATTATACCAAAAAAGATTTATGATTTAATTTTATGCTATACTTAGTGCTATGTTAGTATCAACAAATACACAACTTAATATCTTAGTAGCAAATAAAACAAGTAATGCTTTAAAAGAGGTTTTAAAAGAGGCTGATGTAAAAACTCTAACAAGTCAAAATAAAGACTTCAATGTCTCAACACTACTAAAAACCCTTTTTAATAACGTTCAAAATAGTGCAAAATCAAATGAAACTGTACTTAAGCTACTAAAAAATTCAAACCTAAGTAAAGATTTGGGTTCTTTTACTTCAAATTTACAATCACTGGTAAAAGCATTACCAGATGATAAAAGCACTCAAGAACTAAAAACCTTTTTGCAAAAGTTCTCAATCACTCCAGACCAAGCAACGCCTAAAAATGTGGAGGGTCAAATACAAAAAAGTGGAATATTTTTAGAATCAAAACTTTTAAATCAATCCAATAATCCAAATGCTAAAAATGAAAATAGTCTTTTAAATGATATGAAAACAGTTTTACTAAAAACAAAAGCACAATTAGAAACATTGATAAGCAATCAAAGTAAAACTCAAACGCAAACCTCACAAAAAGTAGAGATAACACAAAACAATCCTCAAGCTACTCAAAATGTAAGTAAAGAGAATATCAATACAACTGAGACTTTAAAACAAATAGATAAACTATTAACCCAATTAAAAACTCTTGATATTCCAAATATAAAAGAGCAAGTTGCAAAGCCAAATATAAACGCTGAAGCAAAGCCAACACAACAAACTACAACTCCACAGATTATAAAAAGTGATTCTCCTATAATCAATGATATTAAAACTCTTTTGACTAAAGTTCAAGCTCAATTGCAAAACCAAGTATCAAGTCAAACGCAAACCTCACAAAAAGCAGAGATAACACAAAACAATCCTCAAGCTACTCAAAATGTAAGTAAAGAGAATATCAATACAACTGAGACTTTAAAACAAATAGATAAACTATTAACCCAATTAAAAACTCTTGATATTCCAAATATAAAAGAGCAAGTTGCAAAGCCAACACAACAAACTACAACTCCACAGATTATAAAAAGTGATTCTCCTATAATCAATGATATTAAAACTCTTTTGACTAAAGTTCAAGCTCAATTGCAAAACCAAGTATCAAGTCAAACGCAAACCTCACAAAAAGCAGAGATAACACAAAACAATCCTCAAGCTACTCAAAATGTAAGTAAAGAGAATATCAATACAACTGAGACTTTAAAACAAATAGATAAACTATTAACCCAATTAAAAACTCTTGATATTCCAAATATAAAAGAGCAAGTTGCAAAGCCAAATATAAACGCTGAAACAAAGCCAACACAACAAGCTACAACTCCACAGATTATAAAAAGTGATTCACCTATAATCAATGACATCAAAACTCTTTTGACTAAAGTTCAAGCTCAATTGCAAAACCAAGTGGTAACTCAATCCCAAACTCAAACACAAACCCCACAAAAAGCAGAGGTAGCACAAAACAATCCTCAAGCTACTCAAGAAAGAGTTCAAGCACAATCTACATCTCAACTTCTACAAATGAAAGTAGACCTAAAAGCAGAAAATCAAACACAAGCTCTTACAAAAGAGAGTATTAATAACAATGAAACATTAAAACAAATAGATAAATTATTAGGTCAACTTAAAAACCTTGACCCTTCAAAAGCAAAAGAAGTCTCTGCTAAAAATCCTATTGTCCAAGATAATAAAGCAACTCTTCAAACAAATGCACAGCCAATAAGAAGTGATTCACCTATATTTAATGATATTAAAACTCTTTTATCAAAAGTACAAGCCCAAATCAAAACCCAAATTGGTAGCCAAGCACAAGAAGAGCTCAAAGCTTTAAGTGCAAAAGAGAGTGATCCTGCTGAAACATTAAAACAAGTTGATAAACTTTTAACACAAATAGATTATCATCAACTATATTCAATAGCAAATTCTTCAAATAATGTTTATATTCCTTTTTTATGGGACTTGCTTGAAGATGGTTCTATTGATATAAAGAAAATAGATGAAGAGAAGTTCTATTGTTTGATTGATTTAACCCTTAAGGATTTAGGAAAAATAAATCTACATCTTTATTTATATGATGATGATAAATTAGATGTCTCTATTTTTGTAGAAAAAGATGATACAAAACAGCTTATAAGACAAAAAGCCACAGCTTTAAAACGTGAGTTAAATGGCACAGCAATAAGTGTAATTGGACTAAATGTATATACTTTAAAAGAAGATAGCAAAGAAAATATTTATACCCAAAATGATAATTTTGATTTTGGTGTAAATATCAAGGTTTAACATGGATAATGATAAAAAAATATTAAAAGCAGCAGCACTTAAATACAAAATAAATGAAGATAATGCTCCAACAATGGTCGCAAAAGGTAGTGGTGAGCTAGCTTCAAATATTATCAAAATAGCAAAAGATAATAACATACCTATAAAAAAAGATGAAGATTTAGTTGAACTATTAACAAAATTAGACATAAATCAACAAATACCAAGTAATATGTATAAAGCTGTTGCGCAAGTTTTTGCCTTTATTTATGACTTATCAAAAAATAATCCAAAATAATGATATATGAGTATAAGACTATTTATAATATAATCTGCAAAAAGATAATAAGACTACTAACTTAATGAAAAATATACTACTACACAACCCTTATTTTATATTCTTTTTGGGAATATTTACAATATTTGTAAATATCATTTCCTCTGTACATTTTTTCCCTATTTTAATTGCTGGGGTTATATTTTTAGCCTTTTTAAAGTCTATAAAATACAAATATTACTACTCTATGGTTTATTTGATAATTATATTTTTATTTATTGAGTACAATAGTGGCTTTTTACCTTTTACTTTTACTTTTTTATCACTATTTATTTATACTTTTATTTTGCCAAATTTAAATAGAGTTATCTCTTTGCACAATTTAAACAATTATATTTATATACTAACTTTTTATATTGGTGTTATTTTAATATGGGTATTTTCAAATGATTTAAATTTTAGTTTAATAAGATATATTATATTAAATATTGTGATTGATTTCTTAATTTATGGACTATTCTTATGAAAAAACGGCTTAATTTAATTCTTATTCTTATTGGTGTTGTTTGTTTACTTTTAGTATATAGGCTCTACTATTTAAGTATAAAATCAAATACTTACTATGAAGAATTATCAAAACAAAACTATATAAAAAAAGTTTATCAAGCCCCTTCAAGAGGGATTATAAAAGATAGAAATGATATTGCCCTTGCAATCAATGATTTAGGTTTTTCTTTAAGTATAAAACCACATTTAAGATCATATAAAAATAGACATATTTTAGATGAGTTAATCAATACTATAATATTACATTTTCCAGATTTTGAAAAAGAGAAATTACTTAAGAAGTACAATAAACTAGACTCTCCATATAAACATGACTTTGTAAAGATTATTGATTATATCCCTTATGAAAAGTTTTTTGACAAATACACAGTATTTAACTCTTTAGATAATTTAAAAGTAGAATCAGCTGTAAAAAGAAACTATCCATATAAAAAAGTAGCAGCACATATACTTGGATATGTAGGAAAAGCTTCAAGAAGAGATATTGAAAATAATCATATCTCTAAATATAGTGGAATTATTGGAAAAAATGGGCTAGAAAAATACTATAACGATATTTTACAAGGTGAGCTTGGATATAAAGAAGTAAAAGTAAATGCCTTAAATAAAGAGCTAGAAGTACTAAAAGAAAAAGAAGTTAAAATCAATAATAATATAAAAATAACCATTGATATAGAACTAGAAAAGTATATTCATGATATATTTAATCAAAAAGCTGGAGCTATAGTTGTAATGGATGTAAAAAATGGTGAAATTTTAGCAGCTGCATCTTTTCCTGAGTTTGATAATAACGTCTTTGTAAATGGTATTTCATATAAAGAGTGGGATGAGTTACAAAATAATATTGATAAACCTTTTACAAATAAAATAACAAATGGAATGTATCCTCCAGGAAGTGTATGGAAAATGGGAGTTGCATTAGCATTTTTAGAAAATGGTATAAACAGAAACTTTAAAGTAAATTGTAGTGGAAGCCATGAATTTGCAAATAGAAAATTTAGATGTTGGAAAGAAGATGGTCACGGTATTGTAGACTTTAGAAAAGCCATAAGAGAGAGTTGTGATGATTTCTTTTATAAAGTAAGTCAAAAAGTTGGTATAAACAAAATAAGTGAAACCATGAAAAAACTAGGACTTGGTCAAAAAACGGGCATAGACCAAATGTATGAATTCATAGGAATAAATCCAAATGAAGCTTGGAAAAGAAGAAGATACAATAGACCTTGGTTTACAGGAGAGACTTTAATCTCATCAATAGGACAAGGATCTGTTTTAGTAACTCCAATTCAAATAGCTAGATATACAGCATTTTTAGCAACTAAAAAACTTCCTACTCCTCATTTTTATAAAGAGGCATACAAAGAACCGCAAGAAGTTGATATAGATGAAGAGAATTTAAAGTTAATCCAAAGAGGTATGTATGATGTTGCAAATCACAAAAATGGTACTGCATATTGGCATCTAAGAGGTATTGACTCAAAAATCAAGATTGCAGCTAAAACAGGTACTGCTCAAGTTGTAAGAATAGAACAAGATATTAAGAAAAGAGCATTAGAGAGTGAAATGGAGTATTTAAAAAGATCACATGCTTGGCTAACAACTTATGGACCTTATGATGATCCACAATATTCTGTAACTATTTTAGTTGAGCATGGTGGACATGGAGGAAGTACAGCAGGACCTACTGTTACAAAGATATATAATAAATTAATAGAGTTAGGTTATATTAAATAACCTAATTTTAATCTACTCTAATTTTTGCTTCATCTTTACCAATAAACTCTTTTTCATTTGCATTTACAACAACTTTTTTAGAAATTTTATCAGTTAAAGTTGCTGCTTCTTGGGTTTGAGATGCAATATTTGCATTTTCTTGAGTTTGTTTATCTAGGGCATTTACAGCATCATTAATTTGTTCAATCCCTAAAAGTTGCTCTTTTGATGCAGAGTCAATATCTCCAATAAACTCTATAGTATAGTTAACATTCTCATTTAGTTTCTTATACCCCTCTATCATATCATCTGCAATACTTTTTCCATGATTTGCTTTTGAAGTAGCATTTTCAACTAAATTTTTAATCTCTTTTGCAGCTTCTGCACTTCTATTTGCTAGATTTCTAACTTCTTGGGCAACAACAGCAAAGCCTTTTCCAGCTTCACCTGCTGTTGCTGCTTCAACTGCTGCATTAAGAGACAGAATATTTGTTTGAAATGCTATTTGATCAATTACTGTAATTGCTTCATTTATAGATGTAACTTGCGTATTTATATCATCCATAGCTACTGTTGTTTGATTTGCAAGATTTTCTCCATCTTTAACAGAATCCGTTACATTGGCAGAAAATTGTGCCATTTTAGCAATTGTTTCAGTGTTGTTTCTAATATTACCGGTAATCTCTTCAATTGCAGCAGCTGTCTCTTCTAAACTTGCAGCAGCGCTATTTGAACTTTGATTTAATTTTTCAACATATTCAAGTAGTTGATCAGATGTATAATCTAGAGTTAAACCATTTGTTTTATTTTCAAAGAGTATATTAGAAATCAAATCAGTAACATTATTTAAAGCAGTTGTTAATTTTGCACTTTCACCTTCAATTTTATCTCTAAAGTCTAATTTTGCATATTTATCTAAAACATGAACTATTTTATGAGTATCTGAACCCATAATAGAGTTTAAATTATCAACAAGGTTATTGACTGTTTTTGCAATATAATTTAACTTTTTATTTGATGTATTTGTAAAATAGATTTTATCTTCAATTAATCCATCAGATAATTTTTCAGCAATCAACATAATTTCACCATAAATCATAAGTTCATCTTGATTTTTGGTAGTTAATTTATCATTTATTGAAGATATTTTATCTACTACTTTTTGATTAAAACCTTTTGCTTTAAAATCTACATTAGGTATAGCATTTATATCACCATCTATAAACTTTTCGATATTGTCAAGAGCTTCTATTATTTTATTTTCATTTGGGTCACTAAAAAACATATTATCAATCCTCTTCTAATCTAAAGTTTTATATAAAGAAATAGCATCTTCTATCTCTTTATCTGTAGGTTTTACTCTTACAGAAACATATCGTAATACACCATTACTATTTTTAGAAGGATATGCAGTAGCATTTACCCAATAGTATCCACCATCTTTTGTTTTATTTTTTACTATTCCATTCCAAATATTTCCTGCTTTAATTGTTTTCCACAAATCAGCAAATGCAGCTTTTGGCATATCTTGATGTCTTACAAAATTATGTGGTTTACCTATTAACTCTTCTTTTGAGTACCCAGCAATTTTGCAAAAGTCAGTATTTGCATACTGTATAATCCCTTTGGCATCAGTCTCTGATACAATCATTGTATCTGCGGATAGTTTTACCTCTTCTGACAATACAAGCTCCTTTTAGTATATTATTCTTATATAATTATATTTTTTTATAATAATTACTTAAGATTATGTTTATAAAATCTTATCTTAATAAAACATTAATTTTTCTTAAGAAATTAGTTATTTTATTATTAAAACCATTTTTTATAGATATTTTCATAAGTTTTGTCATTTGATATCTTTTCAAATAAAGAATTAATGGTCTTTTTTAAATCTTTATTATCAGATTTCAAGGCGATTGCATACTTGTTAGTACTAATTACATCATCCAAAATCTTGAACTTCCCATCATGCAGCTTTATCTGTTCTTTTGCCCAAGAAGAATCAGCGGTTACTGCATCAATATTATTATATGTCAACGCACTAATTAACTGAGGATATTGAGTAAATGTTATACTTGTTACCTCTGATTGAATTTTTAAAAACTTTTCCAAATGAGTTGACCCTTTTATGGCACCTACATATTTACCTTTTAAATCGGAAAAACTCTTTATCTTTTCTTTATTATTTACTAAAACAATTTGTTCATCAAAAAAATATGGTTTAGAAAAAGAGATATTGCTATTTTTATTTTCTTTAGGAATCATGCCAGCTAATAAAATATCAATTTTGTCATCCAATAACATTTTTTCTTTGTTTTTAGAACTAACTTCAATAAACTTTACTCTTATATAAAGTTTTTCCATCATACTATTTATTAAATCTATTTCAAAACCATCAATTCTTCCATCATTATTTATAAAAGCAAAAGGTTTATATTCAAATTTTACACCAACACGAATATATTCATCAAGAATAATTTTTTCTAAACTTTTTGAAAATAGGAATTGTGTAAATAATAAAAAAATAATAAAAAATCTCATTATATAAATATGCATGAACCATTCCTTTTAATTGTAGTATAAAATAGAATATCTTTAAAATAATTTAATAGATTATAATATACTTTTCCTAAATTATCTTTAGAGTTTAAACTTATTTTAGTTATCATTCTTTTTTACAATTTTAAGGATAATATTTGAGAATTATATTAGCGCTATTTATATTTTCTATTTCGCTTTTTGCTGCTGATGATTTACCAGTAATAAACCTCTCTATTGCAGCCATTGATGAGCCTGCACAATTTGTAAAAACAATCAATATTGCAATAATCCTTATTATACTAGCACTTGCACCCACACTTCTACTTATGGTAACTAGTTTCACAAGACTTATAATTGTCTTATCTTTATTAAGACAAGCAATGGGTTTACAACAAGCTCCACCAAACCAAATCGTTATATCTCTAGCACTTATCTTAACAATTTTTATCATGGAACCATATGCAAGAGTAGCTTATAATGAAGGTGTAAAACCCTACATGGAAGAAAAGATTGGATATGAAGAGGGATTTCAAAAAAGTATTAAACCCTTTAAAGAGTTTATGATAAAAAATACAAGAGAGGCAGATATTGCACTTTTTTATCGTATCAAAAAAGAGGAGAACCCTAAAAACATTGATGATGTTTCTATTACACTTCTAATGCCTGCTTTTATTGTAAGTGAACTAAGGACTGCTTTTGAAATAGGATTTTTGATATTTTTACCCTTTTTAGTTATTGATATTATTGTAGCTTCTATTCTTATGAGTTTAGGTATGATGATGTTGCCTCCTGTAATGATCTCCTTGCCTATTAAAGTTATCTTCTTTATTATCATTGATGGTTGGCAATTAATCATCGGAAATCTCGCACAATCTTTTAAATAAATTTTTAATTATAAAATGGAATTATAATAATCCCATTTTATACAAAATATCACTTATTATATTTTCTTTATAAAATACCATATAAAAGCTCTTGTGAGTATATTTTAATAAGACTCTAACATAAGAAAAACTAATAAAACAATTTTACATTATTTTAATTATAATGCCTATATAATAAGCTTTTAAAATAAGGTTGTAAATGCAAAAAATATTAATACTTTTACTTATTACTTCTATTTGTACTTTTTCAAAAGAGATTGGTTTTGATGAAGCATTAGATTTACTACTTAAGAATAATAAAGAATTAAAATCAAAAAAATTAGATATAAAACAATCCCATGCCATATTAGATGAAATATCTGCAAATAACTATGGAGCCTTAAATTTCAAAGAGACTTACACAAACACAAATCATGCAGGATATGTATTTAGTTCAAAACTTAGTTCTAGAAAGGCTACCTTTGCTGATTTTGGTTTGGCTTCATATTCAGGGACTAATTCATTAACAACAGCACCTCATGATTTAAACTATCCCAAGGCTGTTGAAAATTATGAAACAAAACTCACCTATGATATTCCGCTTTTTTCTGGCTTTGAGTTATCAAATGCCAAAGATATAGCAAACTTACAAGTTCAAGCCAATAAAGTAAAGTATGAATATGATGAAAAACTATTAACCCTAGAACTTTTAAGAGCATATAATGCTTGCGTAGCTTCAAAAGAGTATGTAAAAGCTATAGAAAAAGCAAAAAAAGCAACATCATCTTTTGTAAACTTTGCAAATGAGATGTATAAAGAGGGCTTAGTTACTAAAATAGATTTAAATCAAGCACAAGTTGAGGATTTAAATACAAATTCAAAACTAAAAGAGGCAAAAAATAGAGTTTTACTCTCCCATTCATATTTAAGTTTTTTAATTGGTGTTGAGATTGATGATGTAAAAAACTTTGAAGATGTAAATATCTTAGAAATAAACCTAAATATTGCACAAAATAAAGCCCTACATAGAAGAGAAGATTTAAAATATATTGATTTAAATTCACAATCATTAAAAAAAGATATCAAGGTAAAACAATCTGATTATTTTCCAAAGATTGCTGCTCATATTGAGTATGGATATAGTAATGATAAACTTAGAGATTTTAATAATACTCAAGACTTCTATATGGCAACTATTGGATTAAATATGAAAATATTTGATTTAACAAGAGAATCCAAAATAGAACAAAGTAGAATAAAATATAATAAAATCATGCTTCAAAAAGAGCAGTTTAAAGATGCAATAAAACTAGAAGTAAAAGAGAACTATTTAAACTATTTATCACAAGAAGAGATTTTAAATGAAAAAATAAAAACTCAAAAATTAGCTGAAAAGATTTTAATAAAATCAGAAGAGATGTACAAAAATAAATTAATCAAAATGACGGATTTACTTATCCAACAAGCCTCACTACAAAAAGCCCGTGCACAAACTATCATGTCAAAGTTTGAGCTAACATTTACAAAAGCAAAATTAAAACTATCAATAGGTCAATCATTAAAGGAATAATATGAACAAAGTCTTACTTTTTTTATCAATATTTATAATCTCATCAATTCAAGCTAGAGAGTTAAACTTAAGCGCATCTGTTATTTCAGATAATGAAAAAGTAATTTCTAGTAGAAATATGGGATATATAAAAAGTATAAAAGTAAATGAAGGAGATAAAGTAAAAAAAGACTCCCTACTTTATGAAATAGACTCCATTGAAATTGATAATAAAAAAGAACAAGCTTTATTAAATATAGATATCCATAAAAACCAATATGCAAATGCCAAACTAAATTATGAGAGATATAAAAGACTATATGAAAAAGACTTAGTTTCAAAATTTGACTTTGAACAAATACAATTAAAATATAACACCATATCAAACTCTTTGAAAATAGCAAACTCAAAATTAAAAGAGCTAAACAATCAATACAGATACCTAAAAGTAAAAGCTCCAAATGATGGCTTAGTAATCAAAAAGTCAATAAAAGTAGGAGAGATGGCAATGCCAGGGATACCTGCACTAATTATCTCTGACTTATCAAGTCTTAAAATTATAACCCAAATTAATGAATCAGATTTAAAATATATAAATTTAAATGATGAAGTTGATGTTTTTATTGATTCAATAGAGTATAAAACAAAAGGAAAAGTTGTATCAATAATACCTAGTTCAAATCCTATGACTCATACTTTTACCCTTAAAATTTCATTTAAGAAAAATGAAAAAATATTACCTGGAATGTATGCTAAAGTTTTAGTTTCAATTAAAGAGCAACCATGAATCAAGAGTTTAAACTAAAAAACCCTAATATTGCAGGTAATTTAGCAAAAACCTTTATAAATCATCCACTTACTATGATTTTAGGTATTGCTATTTTACTTTTGGGATATTTTTCTTTAGTATTTACCCCAAGGGAAGAAAACCCTCAAATAAAAGTTTCAGGAGGAGCTGTTATTGTTCCTATGCCTGGAGCAAAAGCTGATGAAATACAAAAAATAATCATAGAACCCCTTGAAAAAAAAATAAAAGAGATAAAAGGAGTTGAAGATATTTATTCATATGCAAAAGACTCTGTTGGAATCGTACAAGTTAGATATTTAATAGGAGAAGATAAAGAGGAGTCTAACTTAAAGCTTTATGACCAAGTAATGAGGAATATGGACTTAATGCCAAAAGGTGCAATGCAACCTATCATAAAAACTATGGATATAGATACAGATATCCCTATAGCTACTATTGCTTTTTATGCAAAAGATAAAAGTATCTCACAAACAGAACTTTTTAATAGAGTAAATAAATTAGCAAAAGAGATAAATGGCCTTGAAAACGTGGCTTTAGTAGATTTAAAGGGTGAAAAGAAAGAACAATACAATATCTTAATAGATGCAAATAGATTGAGTGCTTATGGCTTATCTTTAGGGCAAGTGAGTGAAGCAATAAAGGGACTATCTTATGAAACACCCGATATCCAAGGAAGAACAACTTCAGGTGAAATTTTAACTTTTGGTATTAAAAGTGCCATAGAAAATGAAAATGATTTAAAAAATATAATTATCACTTCTAAATATGGATCACCTATTTATTTAAGTAGTATTGCCACAATAAAAAGAAGCTATGATATCCAAAATACAAAAGAGGCCTTTATTTATACAAAAGAACTAGGTGAAAAAGTGCAAATCACCCTAACTGCATCTAAACTAAAAGGTGCAAACTCAGTAACAATAAATGAGAGTATTTTTTCATATTTAGATAGTATAAAGAGTGAACTAGATAGTGAGCATATAGGCTATGTGATTACAAGAGATGATGGATTTACAGCTAATAATGCAGTAAATTCTCTTATAATGAACCTTGCTATATCCATAGTAATTATATTTTTCTTACTTGTTTTTTCCCTTGGATTAAAAGAAGCAATAATAGTATCTATAATGGTTCCTATGATTTTAGCTTTAACATTATTTGTAGGTTATATTTTAGATGAGACAATCAATCGTATTACACTTTTTGCTCTTTTAGTTTCCCTAGGTATGCTTGTTGATGCTGCAATTATTGTAATAGAAAATATACATAGACACAGAATCACACAAAAAGACAAAAACAAATCCATAGAACAAATCACATTAGAGGCTACAAATGAGATAGGAAATCCTACAAATATCGCAACTATAGCTATTATCATGACTTTTATACCTATGTTTTTTGTAGGTGGAATGATGGGTCAGTTTATGCACCCTCTTCCTGTATTTGTGCCTATATCTCTTGTCATGTCTTTATTTATAGCATATATTTTCACCCCTTATTTAGTTAAGAAATTTTTGTAGGATAATTGATGAGAAAATTTAATTTAGAACAATTTATTTATGATATTTTAGAAAGTAAGAAAAAATCACTTCTTGTTTATCTTATAACTTTAATTTTATTTCTAATAAGTATTGCTAGCTTTCCTACTGAAATTGTAAAGGCTAAAATGCTTCCAGGAAAAGATGCAGATACTTTTTCTATATATGTAGATTTAAAAGATGGTTCCTCAAAAACACAAACAAAAGAAGTAACAACATGCATAACAAATGAGCTTAAAGATATAGACCTAATCACATCAATATCTGTATTTTTAGGAGAAGGACAGCCCTTAGATTTTGCAGGAATGGTAAAAGGGAGTGCATTAAAAAGTAAAGAAAACCAAGCAGAAATAATGGTAAATATTAAAAAAGCTACTTTTAGAGATATTTATTCTTATAACCTAGTAAGTAATCTGCGAGGCAATATTCAAAAGCAGTGTTCTATTTATGATGCAAATATAAAGTTTATAGAACTACCAGCAGGGCCTCCAGTTCTTGCGGCTATTGTTGCAGAAATTTATGGGGGAAGCAGTTTTGATTCAAGACGAGAATTTGCACTAAAAATTGAGAAAATACTAAAAAATCAAAAAACCTTGGTAGATATAGACACCTTAGCAACGCAACCACATTATAAATACTCTTTAATCCTTGATTCTACAAAAGTAATAAAAAGTGGAGTTAGTCTATCTCAAGTAAAAAATATACTCTACTTAGCTTTTGAAGGTATGCAAATAGCTTATGTAAATGAAGCTAAGGCAGAAAATCAAATACCTCTATTTTTAAGGTTGGATGACAGTAGACTTTTAGAAGAAAAATCAATAAATGAACTAAAAAGTAAACTATCAAGCCTAAAAGTTATAAATCAAAATGCAGATATGGTCTCTCTGGGAGAGTTTGTAAAAATAGAAAAAGTCTTACAAGAGCCAGAAATCACCTCAAAAAATTTAGAAAATATGATAAATGTAATTGCAGAGACAAACAAAGAGAGTCAGATATATCCACTTCTTGATGCAAGAGATGAGATGATAGAGAATTTGTCAAATGAATACACTATCACAAAAGTCAATATGCTAAACCTAGAGTTTAAAGATAAAAATACAAATGAAACCTTTAAGCTTATCTGGGATGGAGAGTTAAAAGTTACTATTGATACCTTTATTGATCTTGGTGGCGCATTTATCATTGCACTTGTTCTTATCTTTTTTCTAATGGTTATATATTACAAAAGTTTTTCTCTATCAGGTGGAATAGTATTATCTAGTTTTATATCTATTGTTGGAGTTATTTTTGCTCACTTTATTATGGATATTTTTACGAATGATACCTTTTATTTAACTGCAACTTCACTTATTGGATTTATTGGGCTTATTGGAATCAACTCAAGAAACTCTACTCTTATCATTGATTTTTCAAAACAGTTGATTGTGCAAGAAAAGATGGAAATAAACAAAGCCATAGCCCAAGCAACAGCAACAAGATCAAAACCTATTATACTAACCGTTCTTACGATGGTATTTGCTAGTTCACTTTTAGCTACAGATGCTGTCTTTGGTGGTTTAGGGGTAGCACTAATTGGGGGAACACTAATATCTTATATTGTATCAATGTTTTTTGTACCAGTTATAATTAAAAACTCTATAAAAGATATTTTATAGGGTTTTAACTCATCTCATTCATATGAACAATTTTTTTTGATAATTCATCTATTATATTTTTGTAAAATAGAGCTTTTCCACTATCTTGAGTTACTTTTAGAGTAAAAATTAGAACAAGGGCACCATCATTAGATGTTTTTATAGTGGTAGTTCTATCTTTGCCTGTAATAGCCCTCATCTCACCAAAAAGTGTAGGCTCTTCTATAATTGTAATTTTTCTCTCTTTATAATTTTGTAAATCTTTTTTCAAGATATCTAAACTTCCAGAGAGTAAATAATAAATATCTTTATTTGAAGCATCACCCTCTTCAAATATAAGCTCATTTGGCTTAAATTGAACAATTCTAACATTATCAATAAGTTCCACAATATTTTGATTAGTTAAACCTGAAAAAAAAGATATTTTACTTTTTAATAAAAGCAATTTATCCATTGCAGTACTTGTTTTCTTTTGAGCTGGATTCATACTAATTCCTAATAAAATTAAATAACTTTTTGATTATACATTATTTTCTCTTGAAAAAATCATTTTTATGATTATTAAACTATTGTATTATAATTAAAGCAAATATTTTATATAATCTATAAAAAATTATAAAATTGAGTATAGATGAAAAAAATAATAATTCTACTTTTCATATTAACAAACATCCTATTTGCAAGTATAGGACAAATAACAGCCTTAGTTGGTGAGATTAAAATATCTAGAGACTCAAAAGAACTCTTAGCAAAGCTAGGTGAAGAACTAGAAAAAAATGATGTTATTAACTCCTCAAAAGGTGCAAAAGCTCAAATTACTCTTGATGATAATACTATTATTACTATTGGACAGAACTCTACATTAAATATCTTTGATTATGTCTTTGATGAAAGCAAACCAAAAGACTCAAAAGCAAGTTTTGGTTTTATGAAAGGTTCATTTAAATCTATTACTGGAAAAATTGGAAAGATAAACAAAGATAGATTTAAACTAAAAACAAAAAGTGCATCTATAGGTATTAGGGGAACTACTATCATAGGTAACCAAAGAATGATTGCTTGTACAGATGGGGCTATTTCTGTAAGTGCCAATGGAGTTACAGTAAATGTAGGAAAACAAGAGCTTACAAAAACACCAGAAGGTCAAGCACCTACTCCTGCTGAACCTCTTACACCAGAGACATTAAATACATTAGAAAAAGAGTCTAATGGTGGTAACGATAACGGTGAAAATACTGATACTGGAAACAGTAATGATGGTGGAGATGGAGAAGAAAGTAATAACGAAGGTGGAAACACTGACGATGAAAATGGAAATGATGCTGGTGGTGGAGTAACTTCTCCAGATGTAGAAGCTCCTGACACTAATGATGATGATAAAAAAGATGATATTGACAAAGAAGTTGATACTTCTAAAAATTCAACTAATTCATATACTGGAAAAGAACTATCAACAAAATCAAACGATTATGAATATGAACTTACAGATACAAAAGCAACATACTCAAGTACTAATGAGAAGCTAAATATAAGTGAAATGGATGCAATTAATACTTCTTCTGATTCAACTACTTCTGGAGTATTTACTCAATTGTCTTTTGATGATGTTAATAATTATGGACTTATTGCTGAAAAGTTTATCAATGAAGATGGAAATAATTACGTAATAGAAGCTGACAAACTTGGTGAATTTATTGTAGGACACAATACTAGTGAATATGGACAGGATTTATGGTATTTAGGAACTAATGCAAATCCTTCTGCTCTTGATACATCAAAAATTTATGTGTACGATGACTATGTATCATTAAAAGTAGATATAAATGGTGGTATGGCTACAAATGCCATTACTGAAAACCCTACTGGCTTAATTTTTCTAAATAGTTTAACAAAAAGCATAGCATATCTTGATAAAGATAAATATGAAGAAGGTGCAAGTTATGATGGTGGTCATTTAAATAGTGATGGAACTTTTACTTTAAAAAGTTTATCTAGAAATTATTTTATTGATATCAATACTAATACTACTGATACTACAAATAGTTCAAACGTAGAAGGTTCACTATATGGTAGTGAAAATCAAGGCATAGGATACAATATAGATGAAAATATAACTGTTACAAATAGTGATACGCTTAATTCTTATATTTCCACTGATATTAGCAGTAGTAAAACTGTTGGAGCTGCTTTCTTATCAACTAGCTATTCAAATACAAATACAGATACTGTGACTTTAAGTGGTACAAGTTCAGGAATATATGAAAATGCACCTACTACAAGTAACCAAAATGTTAATTTAACGGTAAATCAAAGTACTGGAGATATAAGTGGTTCTATTGGAAATCAAAACTACGATGGCAATGTAGATGATTTAGCCTCATATTTTATAACTGAAGATTTATTTGCAGTAATGGCATCAACAGGAGATGGATACTTAAATGCTCTTCCTGATATGGTAATTAGCGAATCATATACAGATAGCGAAGGCGTTGTGTCATACCATGATAACATATATATGGTAGATGATGGAAGTTCATGGGGATACTGGTATACAACTGATAACTATACTAATCTAAGTGGATATTCAACTTGGGTTGCAGGAGTTGAAACATCAACTAGCTATATGAATAATATAACTGATTCTAATGCATCAACAACAAGTATATCATTTAATGGACATATTATTGGAGCTGTAAAATCTAATACAGATAATAGTTTAGATCCAATAGTATTTGATTCAAATAACTATGCCAACTTTAATTTTGATTTTGGTGGTGGAGCTGATAATTTTACTGGAAGTATAGGCTTTAAAACAGAAAATGCTCAACAATGGGCTGTTTTAATAAATAGTGGTACAGTTACTGCCACAAGTTTTTCTTCTACAGATATTACAAAAGATGCTAACCAAGCTTCAGCTGTGAGTATTACAGGAGGGAGTATTAATTCTGGGAAATATTTTGATTCAAACATACAAAGTGTTGGTGCAAATGTAACTTTAAACAACAGTTCATACACTGCATCAGGTGTTGTTAAAGCAAAAGCACAATAAAATATTATTTATATGGTTTTAGCATTATTTTTAGCAGAATTAATAATTTTTGATAAAGCTTACATTAAATATAATGATTCACTTTTACTAAAAAAGAGGACTAATGATTAAAAAAATATTACTTTCAACGTCAGTTATTACGACACTTTTACTGGCAAATGAGTCATTTACCTCTTATGATCAGGCTATTAAACTTTTTAAAGAAAAAAAATATAAAGATGCCTATGAAATATTTCATGCTCTTTCAAAAAATGATTTAGGAAATCAAACACTAAATTTTTATCTTGGAAGGAGTGCTTATGAGCAAGGAGAGTATGATTTAGCCATAAGTTACTATGATAGAATACTTTTTGCCCAACCCAATAATTCAAGAGCAAAACTAGAGATTGCACAAAGTTATTTGATGTTAAAAAACTATGTTCAAGCTATAAAAGAGTTTGAAAATATTTTGATTGATACTAAAATCCCTCCAAGTGTAAGAACTAATGTACAATCAAGGCTTGATTATATAAATAATGCTATGCAAAAACATTTTTTCAGTGGAGCCTTAATTTTTGATATTTTATATGATTCAAATGTAAATAATGCTGCCTCTGAAGGTAACTATTCTGTTTATGTACCTTCTTTATCAAGTAACTTATCTCTTTCAAATAATGGAAATGAAGAGTCTGATTATTCAGCTGATACAATTGCTGTGTTAAATCACGTATATAAATATAAAGAGAATATGACTTTAAATAATAACTTGGTCTTATATGCACAAGACTATGATACTAAAAAAGATAGTAATATAGAACTTATCTCTTTTTCTTCTACTCCAACATACTTTGTAGGACAAAATAAATATTCTACTGGTCTAGGACTTGATTATGTAAGACTAAATGATAAAGACTATTTAAAAAGTTATAATCTTACTTTTTCAAACTCACATATTTTCACACAATTAGTTCTAAATGATATATCATTTAAAATGAGTAAAAAATCATATGATCAAACAGCAGATAAAAATAAAGACTCTTATGTTTTTGAACTTAAAAATGCCTATAAACATAAAACCAATGACTATGGACTTTTTACTTTAAATACAATATTTAATAAAGAAATAGAAAGAAAAGAGACAAGAACTGATGTGAGTAAAGAAACATTTGAACTTAATCTACAAAATAGTTTACCACTTCCTGCAAAATATACATTAAATACTAAACTTGGCACAAAAAAAGTGATTTATACAGACCAAGATGTTAACTTTTTAAATAGAAGAACGGATAAAACTCATAGTTTTGAATTAGGTTTCACAAAATCTTTATCTAAAAACTTAATACTAGGACTAACAGGAACATTTACAAATGTTCTTTCAAATCAAGCTCCTTATGACTATAGTAAACAAAGCGTTAAGTCTACGTTAATCTATACATTTTAATTTTATTTAGCTTAATAAAATCAATTAAAACTTAAAATTAAATTAAAATACCCTTCATTTATAATAGGATTTAATGGACTATTCTTTTGGAGGCTCCAAATGAAAAAAATAATAATTCTACTTTTCATATTAACAAACATCCTATTTGCAAGTATAGGACAAATAACAGCCTTAGTTGGTGAGATTAAAATATCTAGAGACTCAAAAGAACTCTTAGCAAAGCTAGGTGAAGAACTAGAAAAAAATGATGTTATTAACTCCTCAAAAGGTGCAAAAGCTCAAATTACTCTTGATGATAATACTATTATTACTATTGGACAGAACTCTACATTAAATATCTTTGATTATGTCTTTGATGAAAGCAAACCAAAAGACTCAAAAGCAAGTTTTGGTTTTATGAAAGGTTCATTTAAATCTATTACTGGAAAAATTGGAAAGATAAACAAAGATAGATTTAAACTAAAAACAAAAAGTGCATCTATAGGTATTAGGGGAACTACTATCATAGGTAACCAAAGAATGATTGCTTGTACGGGGCTATTTCTGTAAGTGCCAATGGAGTTACAGTAAATGTAGGAAAACAAGAGCTTACAAAAACACCAGAAGGTCAAGCACCTACTCCTGCTGAACCTCTTACACCAGAGACATTAAATACATTAGAAAAAGAGTCTAATGGTGGTAACGATAACGGTGAAAATACTGATACTGGAAACAGTAATGATGGTGGAGATGGAGAAGAAAGTAATAACGAAGGTGGAAACACTGACGATGAAAATGGAAATGATGCTGGTGGTGGAGTAACTTCTCCAGATGTAGAAGCTCCTGACACTAATGATGATGATAAAGGTAATGAAATTGATAATGAAATTGATAATGAAATTGATAATTCTACTACAATTGACCTTTCAGGTTATGATAACAAAGGTTATATAAATGCAGAAATTTACAGTAGTGGTGACCTAACTTCAATTCTCTTAGGTAATATAGGTGTAAATACAGAGTTAGACATGTATCAAGAAGATGTAGTTACTGGTTATAAAATATACTTAAACAATTCTCAATTTACAAATATTGACACAGTCGAACTAGATGGTAGTTTTGAGAGTCCTATTACTAATGAGGATATAATGAGATGGGGAACTTGGTATTCCTCAGATTATGACGAATATAATGGATATATAGGCTCATGGATTGCTGGTGTTCAAACTGCAGAAACAATAGTACAAGATATGATAGATAGCCAATCATCAACACAAGCAATATTTTCAGGTGAAGTAATTGGTGGAATAGTAATAGATAGTAATTCAAATGCATATAATGTATCTAATAGTTGTGTAAATTTAACTTTTGATTTTGGTACAGGAAGTGGATCCATTTCAGCAGGTGGTATCACAATGGATTACACAGATATTAATTCAACTCATACAGTAAGCATTGATATAGGAAGTAGTACTGTCCAATCTAATGGATTTACAGCAGATTTATCAGTAGGCAGTTCAGGGACAGGTACCTTAACTGGGGCTTTTTATGGTGGAACAAATCAATCAATTGAAGCTATTGGTGGTTCATTTAGTGTAACAGATAGTTCAGGCACTTCAGGAATAAGTAGCGCTTCAGGGTTGATTAAAGCTACCCCCTAGCACAATAACTATTTTAAGATTGATTAGAGTGTTTGTATTATAAATCAAACACCATAGCCACTTCATCACAAACTGGGAAATGTTTACATCGAATACAGTCAGCCCAGATTTTGTGTTCAGGTATTTGGTCTTTTTCTATGACTCTAAAACCACAGCCTTCAAAAAAACCTTGCTCATAAGTCAAAGATAGAAGTTGTTCTAAGCCATAAAACTTAGCCTCTTTTATACAGGCTTCAACTAGTTGTTTTCCTAGTTTTAAACCTCTAAACTCTTTTGATACTATCAAACTTCGCACTTCTGCAAGTCTTATAGAGTGTATGTGAGTTGCAGCAAAGCCAGCAAGCTTGCCATCAACTTCTACTACAGTATAAGAGCGTATTGTATTAGCCATCTCATCTTCTGTTCTAAGTAGAATTGTACCCTTCTCTACTTCACCTTTTACAAGGCTCTGCATAGCAAGAATATCTTTTGTTGTTGGTTTATAAAATCTAATTTCCAAACAAATATCCTGTTATTTTTTTCTCAAGGTCACTAATACCTCTTTTTTTAAGATTTGAAATAAAAATACCATCTGGGTACTCTCTTTTTAATTTTGCTAAATCATTTTGTTTTAACTTATCAGTTTTTGTAAAAGCATGAACTATTATTTGGTCGCCTCTTTTTATCTTTTCTAAAAAATCATCAACACTTTTATCAATCTCAAGCTCTGGATGTCTTGCATCTACTAAGTGAATAAACATCTGTAAGTTTGGTCTTTTTTCTAAATAACCTGTAAGGTTTCTATTCCATTCTGCTTTTATACTTTTAGAAACTCTTGCATATCCAAATCCAGGTAAATCAACAAATCTTGCATATAAATCAGCTGGCATATCATTGTCTTCATCTGTTTTAAACTTAATATTAAAATAGTTTATAAGCTGCGTCTTTCCTGGTGTTGAAGATGATTTTGCTAGACCTTTTCTATTTGTAAGAGTATTTAATAAAGAACTTTTTCCTACATTACTTCGCCCCAAAAATGCTATCTCTGCTACATCTGGACCTGGCGAATCAGCTATACTTTGAGCTGATTGCATAAAAGATGCTTCTACTATTCTCATTATTTACTCTCAACTTTTTGCGTAGTTTTTGAAGGTTTATCTTCTTTTTTCTTAGTATTATTATCAGCTAAGTCAATAATAAATCTTACTGGCTTATCTTCACTTCCACTAACCTTTGCTTCACCACTTATTTGGTTGATTACAATTTTATTACCAAAAAGTCTTTTATCTTCACTTACCTCTTTTAAAAAACCATTTCCTGTAATAACATACTGCATCTTTTTTGGTTCATAGACAACTTTGTCACCTTTACCTTCGTATGATTTATCTGCTGTTTTTACTTTGAATTTTACATTTCCAGTTGCTATATATTTTAAAGGTTCTCTTTTAGCATTTGCTTTTTTTTCACTTAGGTATACATCTAATCTATCAGACTCTAATTCATCTTTTGCTTTTACCATTTTTACATTACCTGTAAAAATCGATAAACCTTTTTCATCATAAGCTTCAAAGTTATTTGCATCTATTATTAGCTTTTCTGCAAATAAAAAACTACAAAATATACTAATTATTAAAAAAATTCTCATTTATTACCTTTGTTATTATTATCCATCAAAATCTCAAAATGTGTATCTTTTGACTTAAAAACTGATTTGTTTGTATCAAGATACAAGGCTTTACCATTTATTGTACTATTGTTATAAATACCATCAAACTTAATTGTATTTGTTGCAATCTTTTTAATTCCATCATAAAAAAGCTCATCAGTATTTAAAAGTATATTATTCTCTCTATTATATTTTACATTGTTTAAAAACTTATATTGTTCTAATCTTTTAATAATAACATCAGATTCAATATAATCTGTTCCATTATCAGCTCGTCTTAATATAATTTTTCCATCATACATGATGTCTTTTGTCTTATACTTCATAGCTCTTTTAGAGTTTACAATTCTTTCAAGATTATCCACATTGAAAGTATACAAAGTAGAATCTTCAAATACTATTTGAGGCTGTTCTTCATTGTTTTTATCTTTTTCTTTAGGTGCAATTCCTACTATTGCAGATACTAAAGATATTACTAATATTGCATAAGTAAAATAGTTTATTGCCATAGTTTAATAAATTCCTCTTCTAAACCATCTTCTTTAAAGATGTATTCCATCATCTCTCGTACTGCCCCACTGCCACCTTTATGTTCACAAACTACATTTACTATCTCTTTAATATATTTTGAACCATTTTGTGGAGTAAATGATAATCCTGCTTTTTTTAACATTTTATAATCATTTAAATCATCACCAATTGCAGCTACTTCATGCCAAGAGATTCCCTCTTTTTTTAGAATATCTGCTAAAACTTCATCTTTATTATGAACACCTTGATAAAGATGCTCTATATTTAAATCTTTTGCTCTTCTTTCTACTAAAGTTGATTTACGCCCTGTAATAATAGCTGCTTTCTTAGCAAACTTTTTTGTCCATACTGCAATAGCTAAACCATCAGAAACATCAAAAGATTTTATCTCATCGCCATTGTTTGTATATGTAATTTTTCCATCAGTTAATGTACCATCAACATCAAGAACAATTAGCTTTATCATAAAACACCTTTTGTACTAGGAATTCCCAATCTTTCATTTTTAGCCATAGCTCGTCTTAGAGCTACTGCAAAAGATTTAAAACTAGCTTCTAGTATATGATGTTTATTTCTTCCTCTTTCTACAATAATATGTGTTGTAAGTCCAGCATTCATAACTAAAGCATGGAAAAACTCTTCAGCAAGTTCAACATCAAAATCCCCTACTTTTCCACTTACATTTACTTCATAAACCAAAAAAGGTCTATTTGATAAATCTAAGGCACAAGTTGCTGATGCTTCATCCATAACTACAGTTGCATTTCCATACCGCTCGACTGCTTGTATTGGAAAGATATCCTCTTTTAAAGCCTTTCCTAAAACAATACCACAATCTTCCACTGTATGATGTGCATCTATGTGTAAATCACCCTTGCAAATCAGCTCAATATCAATACCACTATGCTTTGAAAGTGCTTCCAACATATGATCAAAAAATCCAACACCTGTATTTATGTTTGATTTTCCACAGCCATTAATATCAGTTTTACAAGATATATCTGTCTCTTTTGTTTTTCTTTTTATTTCAGCCATATTTTTTCCTATTACTCTGCAATTACCATAGCACCAGCTAAAGAATTTTTCTCTTTGAAGTCTCTAATCTCTTCTTCAGACCTAAAGCCACTAATCCAAACTCTATTTATATCTTTATTATTTACAATACCTTTTTTAATTATAACATCATATCTACTATCTAATATCATTTTAAATTTATTTTGAGTTATTTTAGCACCAGCATACTTACTAAATGCCCCTACTTGTAAATAGTATTTACCAACACTTGCCACTTCTTCTTTCTCTTCTTTTGTTTGGGCAATTTTAGCATGGAAACCCAAAACTGTAATCCTTACCATGGCAGTCCCTTTTGCCACCATATCTATATCACGAGCTGCTTTATTTGATAAATCAATTATCCTAGTACCTACAAAAGGTCCTCTATCATTAACTCTTACAATAGTTGATTTTCCATTTTCTAGATTTTCAACTTTTAACATAGTATTCATAGGTAATGTTTTATGTGCAGCTGTTGCTTTGTACATGTTATAAATCTCACCATTTGAAGTAGGTTTTGCATGAAAGTTTGGTCCATACCATGATGAAATCCCCTCATGAGTATCTCCCACTTTTGCCAAGGTAGGATAATACCACTTTCCAAAGACTTTGTAGGGTCGCATTGTTGCTCTGTGCATTGCCTTAGAATTTTTTATCTTTTCTTCAGGAACATGAATACTACTTCTATCTTTTTTAAATATATTATAATTACTATATTTATAACTTGAAGTAGAAAAACATCCAGTAAACAAAAATGTTATTATAAGTGCAATACTTAATTTTATAAGACTATCTATACGTAATAACAAGTTTATCTCCTTTTTTAATGAGGCTAGTTTTTAAATTATTGTCATTCATTAATTTATCTAAATCAATTCTATGCATTTTTGCAATTGATAAAAGAGTATCTCCATTTTTAACATAATAATTTTTAGTTTTTAAGCTTGTACCTTCAACAAAAGGTATTACTAATTTTTGTCGTAATGCTAATCTATTGCTTTTAAGTTTATTGAAACTTTTTATTGCTTTATATGAGATTCCATATTTTTTACCAATATCATATAAGTTGTCACCTCTTTTTACTATATGAACTTTATATTTTGTTGCTTCTATGTTCATTTTGTTTTGATTAAATATAGATAATCTACTATAAGGAATATATATTTCATAATCCTCATTATAAGTAGGTATTACATTTCGTACAATATGCTTATTTAACATTTTTAAATCTCTATATTGCATACCTATAGCACTTGCAATATTTTTCAAATGTAAGCCACCCTTTACTTTAACTGTGGCAATAGGCGAAGTAACTCCGATATTTCTAATGTGAGTGTAATCATTTTCAGTAACAAAACTTTGATTATTCATCATGGCAAGTGAGATGATTTTTCTTATGTAGTTTCTACTCTCTTCTGGCAGATATTGTCTTCTAATCTTTTTTTGCTCCATTAAAAGTTCATAAATATCTGGTTTTACATCCCAAGTTATAATCTCTTTATAGATATTATTTAACTCTCTAAATCTAACTCTTTTTTGTTGATAAAGACTAATAGTTCTTCTATATTTTTTTATCTCTTTAGATTTATCATTGTTTTTACCATTTTCATCTTCATACATATCAATAGTAGCTCTTGTGATTGCTTCTATTACTCTTCCTTGTCCACAGTTGTAAGCAACAGCTGCTAAGTACCACTTACCAAATTGTCTATGTAGATATTTTAAATGTTTTGTCGCAGCATAAGTTGATTTAACAATATCCATTCTTTCATCAACATATATGTCATTTTTAAGTCCAAGATTTTTTGCAGTTCCATACATGAATTGCCACATTCCTGTTGCTCTTGCTCTTGACTTTGCATCAAGTGTAAAACTTGACTCCGCCATAGCTAGATATAAAAAAGTCTCAGGTAAGCCCTCTTCTCTTAGTATATCTTTAACTTTTGGTACAAATAAAGATGCTCTATTAAACCTATTAACGTATCTACGTTGAATATTTTGAAGATATCTATTATATGTTTTTTGTAACTTATAATCTGTAATGTAAGCTGGGTCAATATCTAGCTCTTTTAAGATTTGCAAATCCCGTTGGGAAAAGTTACTACCTATTAGCGATGCATTCGCACTTATAAAAAGAGTGGTGATTATTAAAAGAATTTTAAACAATTATCTATCCTATTTATGTAAATAGTAGAGATTTTATCTAAATTATGCTAGAAAACTCTTTAAATAGTTTTTTTGCATTGTTAGTAGTCAAATTTTGAACCTCTTCATCAGAGATATTTAGAAGTTCAGATATCTTTTGAGATACAAACTTTGTGTATAAAGGTTCGTTTCTTTTCCCTCTATTTGGGTGAGGTGTTAAGTATGGAGAATCTGTTTCAATTAAGAGTTTTTCCAATGGAATTTTGGGTAATACTTCCACAAGTTTTTTTGCATTTTTAAAAGTTAAAACTCCACCTATTCCAAAATAAAAATTATGTTCACTTAAACTTAGTAGATGTTCACTTGCATTGTAACAATGTAAAACACCACCAACATCTTTTGCTCCAT
Source organism: Arcobacter denitrificans (SeqCode) (assembly GCF_048571185.1). GTDB lineage: Bacteria > Campylobacterota > Campylobacteria > Campylobacterales > Arcobacteraceae > Arcobacter > Arcobacter denitrificans. Next base: position 204,939 of record NZ_CP182350.1, read on the forward strand.
ATTTTTCTAAGATTATTTTTGAATCATTTGAAGCCTCTCGAACATGTACAATCAAGGGTTTTTTTACTTTTTTTGCAAATTCAACTTGTGAAATAAAAACCTCTTTTTGTAGCTGTTTTTCTTGAATTTTTTTATCTTCATTCTCAGGTAGCCTAAAATAATCTAGTCCACACTCTCCTATTGCAATACACTTAGGGTGGTTAACATACTCTTTCATAACATTTTCATCATAAGAAGAGGCATCATAAGGATGAATTCCAACAGAGAAAAAAACTTCTTTGTATTTTTGGGCTAGTTTAATCGCTTGAGGTAAGTCCTCAAAATCTGCACCTGGAATTAAAAAACCTTTAATTCCATTTTCTAGTGCACGAAGTATTACTTCATCTACATCTTCATAGTATTGTTCTGTGTCTAAGTGACAGTGAGTATCAATAATTATGATAAAAACCTTTTTTTCAATACACTAATTAATTCATTGATTTTAGATATATCTTCATGTTTAATCCATGCATCTATTCCAAAGTTTTTAAATGCATCATAATCATCTTCATCATCTAAAATTGCAATAGAAACAAACTTATCTTTACATGAAGCTGATTTATTTTCTTCAAAATCAAATATTGAATTAATATCAATTAGCGCAATATCTCCATCTCCTGATGTCTCTTCATAGCTTTCAACTGTAAAAGAAGGGTCTAATAATTTTGTATCAATATTGCAAAAAGTTACTATTTTCATGGTTTTACCTTTTTAATTTCTTAACTCAAGTTATTTTATCTAAAAAAAAATAAAAACTACAATATGTATCTTGTAGTATCTTCATCTTTTACGATATCTGATAGTTTTTCTTCAACTAATTGTTTTGTTATTACAATAGTTTCACCGCTTTTTTCATCAGCATCAAAACTTATATCTTCAAGAACTTTTTCAATAACTGTATGAAGTCTTCTTGCTCCAATATCTTCAGCTTTTTCATTTGCACCAACAGAAAGATGGGCAAAAGCACGTATGGCACTATCTTCAAACTCTAAAGTTACACCTTCAACATTTAGTAAGGCTTTGTACTGTTTTAATAAAGAGTTTTTAGTATTTGTTAATATTTTATATAAAGCTTCTTCATCAAGTGGGTTTAATTCAACTCGAAGAGGAAATCGTCCTTGTAATTCAGGTAATAAGTCACTTGGCTTACTTACATGAAAAGCCCCTGCAGCTATAAACAATATATGGTCTGTTTTTACTTGTCCATATTTTGTTTGTACATTACTTCCTTCAACTATTGGTAATAAGTCTCGCTGAACTCCCTCTTTGCTTGGATCTTGATTTTGATTGTTTTTTCCAGAGGCTATTTTATCTATTTCATCAATAAATATTATTCCACCATTTTCAACTCTTCTTAAAGCTTCATGTTTAATAGACTCTTGATCTATTAGTTTTTCACTTGCTCCACTTCTCAAAAGTTTTCTGGCGTCTTTTATTTTTACTTCTTTTTTAACTTTATCTTTATTTAGTGAGCCTAACATATTGCTTAAGCTCTCTTGCATAGATGTCATATCTAAAGGAAGAGAAGAATCAATAACTTCTACATGAGCTTTTTTAGGAAGTTCTATTTCAATTATTTTTTCTTCAAGTTCACCTTTTAATAATTTCTCTTCCATTTTATTAAATGTTTTAATAAAAGACTCTTTTGAACTTTCACTTGCACTCTCTGGCAAAGGTGGAACAAGTTTTTCTATTATTTGTTTATTTACCTCTTGGTCTATCCCGTCTTGTATTTTTTCTTCATACTCTTTAGTTACTAAGTCCATTGAAGCAAAAACTAAATCTCTTATCATAGACTCTACATCACGCCCAACAAAACCAACTTCAGTATATTTACTAGCTTCTACTTTTACAAAAGGAAGACTCATCATTCTTGCTAATCTTCTTGCAATCTCAGTTTTACCAACACCTGTATTACCTATCATAAGAATATTCTTAGGCATAATTTCTTCTTGGATTTCTGGGTCTAATTGCATTCTTCTATATCTGTTTCTAAGTGCTAATGCAATGGTTTTTTTGGCATCATCTTGACCAATAACATAATCATCTAGAAATTTTACAATCTCTTTAGGAGTCATATTCATTTGTACTAATCCTCTATTTTCAATAATTTAATATTTTGATTTGTATATATACATAGTTCCCCTGCAATCATTAGTGATTCTTTCACTAACGCTTCAGGGTCTAAGTTTGAGTGTTTTTGAAGTGCCCTTGCAGCAGAAATAGCAAAGTTACCACCACTTCCAATTGAAGCTATCATTCCATCTTCTGGCTCAACTACATCACCAGTTCCTGATAAAATAAAAATATGTTCTTTATTTAAAACTATCATCATAGCTTCTAGACGTCTTAAAACTTTATCTTTTCTCCACTCTTTAGAGAAAGCAATTACAGCTTTTAATAAATCACCTTTTGTGTTTTCTAAATGGTCTTCAAACATATCAAAAAGATTGAAAGCATCAGCTGTACTTCCTGCAAACCCGGCTAAAATCTTATCTTTATATAGTGTTCTTATTTTTGTAGCATTACCTTTTAAAACAGTATTTCCAAAGGTAACTTGACCATCACCACCAATTACTGCTTTATCTTTTGCCCTATAAGCTAATATCGTAGTTGCATCAAACATATTTTATTCTGCTATTACATCAAATTTAAGTGTTCCATGAATTCCATGTCCCAATTTACAATCTGCCTCAAAAATACCTTCAGTTTTTACTTTTGATTTTAAAGTAATACTCTTTTTATCTAAATCAATATCTGCTTGTGCTTTTAATACTTCACTAATCTCTTTATTTGTAACAGACCCTATTAAGTGTCCATTTGCTCCAATTTTATGTTTAATTGTAAATTTTTGAGAATCAAGCTTTTTTGCAATCTCTTTTGCTGTTTCTATCTCTTCAGCTTCTTTTTGAGCTTCTCGTCTCATTTGAGCTTTGTGTTTATTTAAAACTTCATTTGTTGCAAGTAATGCTAAACCTTTTCCTATTAAAAAGTTTTTCCCATATCCATCAGAAACCTCTTTTACTTCACCAGCTTTACCAGTACCTTTTACATCTTTTATTAATAATACTTTCATAATATATTCTCCAAATTTTAAATAGTCAATATGATACTATAATATTTTTGAAGTAAATATAAATGTGAAAGTGAAGGTATAAATTTAACTTGCTAGTTCTTCAAGTGAGGAACTATGTTCTCTTATATTTCTTTTTTTAACATAGTTATTTAGTCCAATATGGTTGTTATATCCTAAAAGTTTTGCTATTTTTCTAACTGACAATCCTACACCTAGAAGTTCTTCTATTTTATCTCTTTGCTTGTCAAATTTAGATTTTTGAATAGTACCTTTTGGTTTACCTAGACTTTCGCCTTTTAGTTTTTTTGCAGTTAGAGCCTCTTTTGTTCTTAGACTCATTAAATCTTTATCTAAAGATATTGTCATTGAAATTACACCTAGAACCATTTTTGTCAGCATGTCATCATTTGAAACTAAATCTAAGTTTTGTTTGATGACAAGTATACGTATTTTACTCTCTAATAAAAACTTAACTATCTCTAAAATTCTCTCTACTGTTCTACCAAAAACATTTAAATCATAAACTAATAGTGTTGAGTTCATTTGACATGATTTAAGTAGTTCTAAAATATTTTTCTCTTCATCTGGAGCACTAATTTCAACCTCAATGTTATGAAAAATTTCCATATTATGTTCTTTGACATAAGAAATTATTCCATCTTCTTGTAACTTTGTATATGAGTTATTATTTTTGTTAATTCTTAAGTATGTGAAGACTTTTGACATTGATTATCCTTTAGACAATTAGTATAACTAAAATGAAATGTATTATACAAAATGATTACTTTACATTTATTTATAGTAATACAAAATGTTAACATTCCATTTATTAATATTAGCTTAAATTTAGTAATTTTTACGCTTAATTGTAAAGTAAACTTAAAAACATAAAGAGCTATTGTTTGAAAATAAAGATTTTTTAAGCTAATATCACTATTTTACACAACAAAAAAAGGAACTATAGTGAGATTAGTTGTTGCAATTAGTGGTGCTAGTGGAGTAAATTTAGGAATAAAGTTTTTAAAACTATTACCTGAAAATATACAGGCATTTGCTGTTATTTCAAAAAGTGCAAAGATTGCTTTAAAATATGAAAATTCTGCTGCCTTAGAAAACTTAAATGCTCAAAAAAATATTACAATCTTCAAAAATAGTGATATTGCTGCACCTATTGCATCTGGCTCATTTAAAATAGACAAAATGGTAATTATTCCATGTTCTATGAATACCCTAGCAAAATGTGCATATGGTTTTGCAGACAATTTAATTACTCGTGCATTTTCAGTCTCTTTAAAAGAAAAAAGAGAGATTTTATTAGCTCCAAGAGAGATGCCTTTTTCTTTAATAGCTTTAGAAAATATGACTAAGTTATCCTCAATGGGTGTTACTATTTCACCACCAGTTTTGGGTTATTACTCAAATAACAGTACAATTGATGAAATGGAAAACTTTATTATTGGAAAATGGTTTGATAGTTTAGGAATAGAAAATAGTTTATATAAAAGATGGAAAGATGATGAATAAAGAGAATAAAGAACAAATATCTTCATACAAAAGCGCCATATATTCAGGTACATTTGACCCTATTACAAATGGACATATGGATATTATCAAAAGAGCAGCAAATATTTTTGATGAAGTTATTATTGCAGTTGCTAAAAGTGAAAGAAAAAAACCTATGTTTTCCCATGACCAAAGGGTTGAGTTTGCTAAAGAAGCTACAAAAGATATTGCAGGAGTTAAGGTTGTTGGATTTGATACTTTACTTGTAGACCTTGCAACAAGCCTAAGTATTACAACTATTATTAGAGGATTAAGAGCCGTTAGTGACTTTGAATATGAGCTACAAATGGGATATGCAAATGCTTCAATCAATAAACAAATAGAGACTCTATATCTTATGCCAACACTTGAAAATGCTTTTGTAAGTTCTACAATTGTTAGGGAAATCATATTATATAAAGGTAAGTTTGAGCACTTAGTTCCAAAAGAGGTTTTAAAATGTATGTAGTAATAGAAGGAATAGATACAGCTGGGAAATCAACACAACTTGATATTTTGTCAAAAAATTTTAATGAAGCAATTTTTACAAAAGAGCCAGGTGCTACTAAGTTAGGAATGAAACTAAGAGAAATGGCACTCAATGGTGAAGCAAAGTCAAAAGTTGCAGAGATGTTTTTGTTTTTAGCAGATAGAGCTGAACATATCGAAGAGGTCATAAAACCAAATAAAGATAAAATGCTTATATCAGACAGGTCTGTTATTTCAGGTATTGCTTATGCTTCAAACTTGCCCATTGAAATAGTTACAACACTAAATTTAATAGCAACAGAAAATACTCTGCCTAGTCACACTATTTTGTTAGAATTAAGTAAAGAAGAGTTAACAAATAGATTATCAAATAAATCTAATGATTCCATAGAATCAAGAGGAATAGACTATTTACTTGATATTCAAAACAGAATGAAGAAAACTATTGAGATGTTAGATTTAAATCATATATTTATAGATGCTAGTTTAAGCATAGAAGAGATTGCAAAAAGAATTGAGGATTTTATTAATGAGTAAACAAAATATTCAAAGCCTAAGAGGTATGAATGATATTTTAGGAAATGATAGTGAACTTTTTACATATTTTATAGAAAATGCTTCAAGAATAGCAAAAAACTATGGCTTTACATATTTAGAAACTCCTATTTTAGAAGAGACTGCACTATTTAAAAGAAGTGTGGGAGAAAGTAGTGATATAGTTAATAAAGAGATGTATCAGTTCATAGATAAAGGTGAAAATGACGTATGTCTTAGACCTGAAGGAACAGCAGGCGTTGTTAGAAGTTTTGTACAAAACAAATTTGACAGAGCTGGTGGAACGTACAAATGGTACTACTATGGTCCTATGTTTAGATATGAAAGACCACAAAAAGGAAGACTAAGAGAGTTTCATCAATTTGGTTGTGAAGTATTTGGCATAGATTCAGTTTATGAAGATGCAAATATAATTATGATGATAAAAGAGATTTTAGATTTCTTTGGAATTGGATTTACATTACAACTTAACTCACTTGGCTGTCCAACTTGTATGCCAACTTATAAAGAAAATCTTGTAAAAGTTTTATCAAACATAAGAACTGAGCTTTGTGATGACTGTAATAGAAGAATAGAAACAAACCCAATAAGAGTATTAGACTGTAAAAATGAAAAATGTCAATCACTTTTAGTAGATGCACCAAAGATTACAGATAACTTATGTGAAAAATGTGATAGTGACTTTGAAAAACTAAAAGAGATTTTAGATTTTAATAATATATCTTATGTCATAGACTCTAATCTAGTACGAGGTTTAGATTATTATTCTCAAACTGCCTTTGAATTTACATCAAATGAAATTGGTGCCCAAAGTGCAATTGCTGGTGGGGGAAGATATGATAGACTTGTAGAATTTTTAGGTGGAAGAGCAACTCCTGGAATTGGATTTGCAATTGGAATAGAGAGATTACTTGAACTAATAAAACCAAAAGAAATAAAAAGTGATACAATCTACTTGGGGGCTATGAGTGAAGAGGCTTTAAATACATTATCAAAAATTGCTATTGAAAAAAGAAAAAAAACAAAAACTGTTATGGAGTACAACTCAAGAAGTTTTGGTAAACACTTTAAACTAGCAGAAAAGCATGGAGCAAATATTGTTGCACTAATGGGAGAAGATGAACTAAAAAATGGAACAATTTATATAAAAAACATATCTACACAAGAAGAAGAAAATTTAAAACTAGAGGATTTTTAATCGTGAATGATTATGGTATTGATATCTGGAGTGATGATAATTTTATAATTGAAGATGGTTTAGCGAAAGTCAATTTTGATGGGAAACCATCATTAATCTCTATTGTTAAAGATATTAGAAAACAAGACTTTAAAGGTCCTTTGCTTTTAAGATTTCCACATATAACAAAAAAACAGATTAATACACTCTATAATGTATTTAATGCAAGTATTAAAGAGTACAACTATAAAGGAACATTTAATGCAGTGTTTCCTTTAAAAGTAAATCAATTACCAAACTTTATACACCCTCTTTTAAAAGAAGGGAAAAAATTTAATTATGGCTTAGAAGCTGGAAGTAAAGCAGAACTTGTTATTGCAATGACCTACAATAATCTTGGTTCTCCAATTACAGTAAATGGATTTAAAGATAAAGAGATGATTCATCTTGGATTTATTGCTAAAAAGATGGGACATAATATTACACTTATTATTGAAGGTTTAAATGAACTTGAAATGATTATTGCTGTTTTAAAAGAGACTAAGTTAGAGTGTCCAAATATTGGGCTAAGAGTAAGACTTCATAGTGGTGGCAGTGGATTATGGGCAAAAAGTGGTGGTATTAACTCAAAATTTGGTCTTACTTCTACTGAAATTCTTGAAGCCTATGAACTTATGGAGGAGACTAATATTGTTGATTACCTTACTATGATTCACTTTCATATTGGTTCTGCTATGAACTCTATAAAACCTCTTAAAAAAGCACTTAGAGAATCAGGACATATTTATGCAGAACTTAAAAACCTTGGTGCAAATAAATTATCCTCAATCAATATTGGTGGTGGATTAGCAGTTGAATATAATGCCTATGAAAGAACAAGATTTTACTCTTTAAGTGAGTTTGCAAATGATGTTATTTTTACTATAAAAGATATTGCACGTCAAAAAGGTGTTGAAGAACCAAATATTTTCACAGAATCAGGGAGATTTATTTCAGCAGCATCAACCGTACTGATTACTCCTGTTTTAGAGCTCTTTTCATCTGAATATGAACTTGATCATTTAAAACTAAAAGAGAAAAATCCTCCACTAATTCAAGAACTTTTTTACTTACATAGGGATATAAAAAAGAAAACTGCATATGAGTACATGCATGATAGTATGGATCATATGGAATCACTTTTAACACTATTTGACTTAGGTTATATTGATTTACAAGATAGATCAAACGCAGAAATACTAACCCATCAAATTATAAAAAAAGCTATATCACTTTTAGAAATTGATGATTATGGAGAGTTAAAAAGACTTGATGAAAATATTCAAGAAAAATATTTATTAAACTTTTCTCTTTTTCAATCTCTACCAGATAATTGGGGTATAGATCAAGAGTTTCCAGTGATGCCAATAACACATCTAAATGAAAAACCTACAAGAAGTGCTTCATTATGGGATATAACGTGCGATAGTGATGGGGAGATTCCCTTCGATGCTAAAAAACCACTTTATTTACATGATATAAACTTAAATCAAGAGGATTATTTCTTAGCATTTTTTAATGTAGGTGCATATCAAGATACATTAGGTATGAAACACAATCTATTTTCACATCCTACAGAAGTTAATATTGTATTTAAAGATGGAAAAGTTGTATTAGAAAAGATATTAGAATCACAAAAGACTATTGATGTACTTGAGGATATTGATTATGATACAAATGAGATAGAAAATATTTTAAGTAAAAACTTAGAGCCTGATATTTATAAGGATTTAAAAAAGTATCTAAATGAAAATACTTACTTAAAAACAATATGGAGTTATTATGAGTAATGAGACAAATGAAGAATTAAATAATAAAGAAGAAGTAGTAGAAACAATGTCACTTTGGCAACAGATAAAAGAAGATTTTGCTGTTCCAAAAGTAAATGACCCTGCTCTTAATTCAAATATTGAACTATTTTTCAATTACCCAGGTGTTTGGGCAGTAATTAATCATAGGATTGCAAATAAACTATATAAGAAAAACTTTAAACTTACTGCAAGAATAATTATGGGAATAACACAATTCTTTTGTAATATGGATATTCATCCAGCAGCTACTATTGGAAGAAGAGTATTCATAGACCATGGGATTGGTGTAGTTATTGGTGAAACAGCAATACTTGAAGATAATGTTCTTATCTATCAAGGTGTAACCCTTGGAGGTGTTAGCTTAAATAAAGGGAAAAGACACCCTACTATCAAGGCAAACTCTGTAATAGGAAGTGGTGCAAAAGTTTTAGGAAATATCACAATAGGAAAAAATAGTAAAATCGGAGCAAATTCTGTCGTAATCTGTGATGTACCCAAAAACTCTACAGCAGTAGGAGTTCCTGCGAAAATTATCAAAAAAGATGATAAAAATGGAAGACTTAACCATGGTGATTTACCAGATATAAATAAAGAGATGTTTGAATATTTACTAAAAAGAGTTGCTGTATTAGAACATGCTGTTAGAAAATATGATGGCATTGATTTGAGCAATGAAGACCATGAATTAGAATCAATCTATAAAAAATTCATTACTGCAATGAATTCTATTAAATAATGATATATGAACTCCTATTATTTGGACTAGTTACTGGTTTTGTATCTGGTTTTTTTGGTGTTGGTGGAGGTATGCTCCTTGTTCCAACACTTCTAATGGTAGGGTTTATTATGAAAGAAGCTATAGCCATATCTGTAATGCAGATGGTATTTAGCTCTATTTTTGGAACTTTTTTAAATAGTAAAAAACAAACGGGTGTTTTTATTGATGGTATACTAATTGGAATTGGTGGCTTTTTAGGGGGACTATCTTCTGGTTTTATTGTAAGTACATTATCCAATGAAACTTTACAATATGTTTTTATTATTATACTGCTTGCCTCTATTATTAAACTATTTATAACACCTGCTGAACATAATAAAGAAGAAAAAAAACATTCAAAATTTCTACTTATCTTAATAGGTGCAGTTGTAGGTATGATAGCCATGAGTATTGGTGTTGGTGGTTCAATTATGATAACCCCAATTTTAGTTGGATTAATGAACTATAATCTAAAAAAAGCTACAACCTTGGGTCTATTTTTTGTAATGTTTTCTTCTAGTGCAGGATTTATATCTCTAAGTTACAGTGGGCATATGCTTTATAGTGAAGGTTTTACAGTTGGTATTGCTTCATTACTTGGCGTTTATTTGGGAATTAAAGTAAAAAACAAAATAAATATTAAATCCTATAAAAAATATGTTCTATTTTTATATATACTGACTTTTTTAATAATGATATATAAAACTATTTAGAGTTTTGTTCTCTTAATTTATCTTTTTTACTTTTTCGTTTTCCCTTTATTGGTGCTTGTCCTTTTATCTTTTTTATAGGCTCTCCTGTTAACTCAAAGCCTACAATTTGTTCCCTTGTTAGCTTTATATCACTTCTTTTTTCAATCAAGGAGAAATGCTCTTTATCTTCATGAGAGATAAAAGATACTGCAATTCCATTTTTCCCAGCTCTTCCGGTTCTTCCAATTCTATGTATATAATCAGCCACAGCTCTTGGTAAATCAAAATTCACTACACATGAGATATTATCTATATGAAGTCCTCGTGCAGCTATATCTGTAGCAAATAAAACTTTTATTTTTTTATTTTTAAAGTCTTCTAAGGTTTCATTTCTCTCTTCTTGTATTAAATTACCATGAAAAGATTCTGCTTCAAATCCATACTTTCTAAACTTAAAAGCTAAGTTATCACAAGAACGCTTACTTGCCATAAAAACTAATACTTGTTCCCACTTCTCATCTTTTATCAAAGTTCTTAATAAAGCACTTCTATTCTCTTTGTTTACTTCTATTACTCTTTGATTGATTGTCTCTACAGTAGTTTGTTCACTTTCAATAGAGATTTCAATAGGATTTTGTGTTATTTTTGATGCAATATTTAAAATCTTGGGAGGATAAGTTGCCGAAAACATAAGATTTTGACGCTTTGTTGGCAGGGATTCTAAAAGAAGCTCTAACTCCTCTTCAAAGCCAAAATCAAGCATTTTATCTGCTTCATCTAATACTAAAAAATCAAGAGTTGATAGATTTATCTGTTTTTTCTTTAAGATATCAAGTAGTCTTCCTGTTGTTGCAACTACAAAATCACACCCTTTTTGTATATCTAAAAGTTGTTCACCTATACTCTCTCCACCAATCACACTTACAACTTTGGGCTTTTTATGCAAATATTTACTAAAAGTATTAAAAGCTTGAGATACCTGTAGGGCTAATTCTCTTGTGGGAGTTAAGACTAAACATCTAATTTTTGCTTTTCCTACATATTTTTCCTTTGCCCAAAGGTTTAAAATAGGCAATACAAAACTGGCTGTTTTTCCACTTCCTGTTTGTGCTTTTGCCATAATGTCTTTATGCTCAAAGACTAAAGGAATAACTTTTTCTTGAATAGCTGTTGCAGTTATATATTCATTTTCTTTAAGTGATATATTTAACTTGTCTGATAAATTTAATTTAGAAAATGACATATATTATAACCCTATTGATAATTTATTTGTACTTTATTATTATTTAGCTTTATTTGACTTATATTTATCTATGAAATCATAGTTTTTAATAAATAGGATAAGATACCACCATTTTTATAATAAATTATCTCTTCCTCATTATCTAATCTAACTTTTAGTTTTGTTTCAATAACTGCTCTATTTGAACTAATAGTTAGATTAGCTAAAGTATTTACTTCTATATCATCTAAAACTATATCAATAGTCTCATCACCTCTTAAGTTTAACACTTCAGAATCTTCATCTTCTAAAAACTCTAAAGGCAAAACTCCAAAAGTAACTAAATCTTCTCTATAGACCTTATCAAAAGATTTTGCGATGATTGCCTTTACTCCAAGAGATTTCATACCTTTTACAGCCCAATCTCTTGACTCTCCAACTCCAAACTCTTTACCAGCAAATATTACCAAAGGTCTATCCCTTTGTTTAAATCTTTGGGAGAGTTCATATATTGAGACAATTTCATCCTCTTCAAAATCTTTTGTATATCCACCCTCTTTTGAGACCATTTCATTTTTTAAATTAACACTATCAAAAATACTTCTAAGCATAATTTCACTATTTCCCTCTCTGCTTATAAAAGAGTTATAATTATATGACTTTATTCCTCTTTCTTCTAAGTAGTTTGAAGCAGATGAATACAAAGCTATCTGTCCTTTAGGTGAGATGTTATCACTACTAATATTATTTCCTAAAATCACTAAACTAGCTGCATTTTTTATCTCTATTTTTTCTATATTTTCATTATCAAAAAAATTTGAAGCTTGTATGTAAGTGGAGTCTTTATCCCAATTATAAGTGGGTGTGTCTTCTACTTCTATTTTTTGCCAATATTCATTACCTTGGAAAATACTTTTATAAATCTCTTTGTATAGACTATAATCTAACTTGTTTAGATACTCTACAACTAGCTCATTATCTGGCCAAATATCATCAATCTTAATTTCTCTATCTTCTACTCTTTCTATACAATCATGCAAAATATTACATTTAATTGTTTTAGCTAAAGTATATACTATTATTAAAGATGAAGACATAATATAACTTGATTTAATAAAAGAGGGAATACTCTCTTCAAACTTTTCACCTCCACAAGAGAGAGAGACTACATTTAAATTGCTATTTTTTATATCTTCTTCTATATTTTTATTGAAGTCATTGAAGTTATAATCATTTTCAACAAGAATAAATCCTAGTCTTTCAAAATATTTCAATAAATCAAGTTTTTCTAAATATATTTTTTCCAAGGAAGAAGTAATCAATAATAGTTTCTTAATACTATCATTAGCTCTTATACCCAATTCACAAGCTTTTTTTGCTATAAGTCCTGCGTGTATTAGAGAATAAGGGTTTGAATTTGAGGATATTATAGCTAATACAATATCTCCATCTTTTAAGTTAATTCCTCTATATTGGACTGGAAAGTTTTTTAATTCATTGATAGTAATTTTTTCATTTGTTTTTTTAGATTCATATATTTTTGCTTGAATTAAATCTAAATTTATCTCAATAGTCTCATCATAGGCTAAAATCTCATTTTTAGAAAATAGACTCTGTTTTTCTAAATACTCTTTTATTAGTTTAGAAAAATCACTATTATCCATAGTGTTATCATAATACTGCAAAGTTCTATCATCTATTGGGAAAAAAGAGGATTTTGCACCATATTCATAAATCACATTTGAAATTGTTAACCTGTCTTCTAGTGTTAGTTCATAAATGCCATCTCCATAAAACTCTACTATTTTTTCAAATAGTGTATACTCTTTTAAACTATTTGTTAGATTTGAAATTAAATCTGATGATGTTACTGTCTTATCTAGTCTTCCTTTTATCTCTACTCCTATTACTTTAGGCAAGTTAAAAGATAAAGGAAATCCAAATATTGTTGACTCAAATTTAACACCTTGCGTTTTATAAGCCAAAACACCTAATGAACTTATTATTTTAGTCTCTGTATTTGTTCCTGCTATTGTCTCTGGAAATAGATAGTTTTTCCCATTTTTTTGTTCTAAGTGAACAATTGTAGATAAGTATTCCAAATTTATTTGATGGCAAATTTGTGAACCAGGAGGAATTACTCTAATATTTTCAAATTTAGTTTTTGCCCATTTTATAAATTTATACTTCTCTTTTATCTCAATATCTTCATCCAAAGAGTCATCAAGTATTATATCTATCATTGCTGTAGGATTTACTTTATTAATATTACCTTCATATCTAGCAAGGATATCTCTCATTGATGCTAAATCAACAAGAGAAGAAATTCCACTAAAATTTTGCATTACAATTCTTGAAGGATAAAAATTTATATTAAGGTTTTTTCTATTTAAAAATATATCAATAATATACTCTATTTCTTCATCATTATTTGATTTTCTTAAATTCTCTTCTAATAATATTTTTAAGCAAATAGGAAGTTCTCTTAAGCTTTCATATAATGAAAAGACTTTTTCTAAATCATAATAATAAAAAATTTCGTTTTCTATTTCAAAGCTATTTTGAATATTCATTATACTAACCTTATAATTATTAATATGTAAAATACCAAATGCTTCTTTAATATTTAATTATGGTACAATATATACTTTATTTTTTTAAACAGGAATCTTATGCTCAATACAAAAAGATACAATTTCAATAATACTTTATTTAGAACTTTTATACTTTTATTACTCTCAATAAACCTTTTTGGAAATACTTTAGCAGTGAGTGATTCAATAAATAAAAGTAATCAAGCTACAAATAGAGTTGATACCAATAAAGTTACTGAAGAAGCAGATTTAAATACAAATAATCAAGAAATAAGTGCTTATGACTTAGGCTTTATTATAAAGCTTATTAAAGACAAAAGCATCAATGCTGATAAACAAATTAAAATAATTGATGATGAAATGGGAAAAATTATTAAAAATATAAATAATGAAATTCCCTACCTTTTTGATGAAAAAAAATATCAAAAAAAAATAAAGTTTTTAAATAGTAAAATAAATGTCAATTCAAAATATGATAATAACTTAGCTGTTTCAAGAGACCTTTTGAAAATATCATTTTTAGAAAATGAAAAGATGTTTGCTCAAACAATAAACTCAATAATTGATGGTAAAAACTCCTTTAAAGATAAAAAGTATTTTGTCACTTTACTTGAAAATAAAATTGAAGAACTGAACAAAATAGATTTAAGGCTTTTTGAAAAAACATATAATCAAATATCTTCACAAAAAGACCCTCTTAGCCTTGAGTTTAATAATGTTTTTGAATCATTACGAACACAAATAAATGCTGATTTACTTGTTTACAACTATTTAAATTCTAATATTAGTGATTTTAGACCAAGTAATTTTATACTTGATGAACTGAGCTTGAAATATATTATAAAACAAATAGATTCAAATAAATATATAAAAAATATTTCTGAAACATTTAACTATTATTTACATATTTCTGTAGGAAAAGTTGTAATTCTTATTTCTATATTTATACTTTTTATGTTTGTTAATAGAAAAGTACTGCCATATTTTGCTGAACTATTTAACCATAAACTATCAAAAAACATAAAAGGCTTAAATAGCTCTATTATAGAGATTATCCCTGCTAGTTTTAGATTTAATTTATCTTTAATTATTTATGTTTTTTCACTTCAATTATCACTTTTTTTACTAATAGATGATGCAAGTAAAGTTAACTATTTAATACCTTGGTTCAATACTGTATATTTAGCCCTATCTTCTTATATGTTTTATAGAATTTTAACAAACTATATAAATGAATCTTCGGATAAAATATTTAGTGACTATCCAAACATGAGAAAAGAGATGGTTGACTTTATATTAAGAATTTTAAAAATATTGATTCTTATATTTATAGCTTTATTTTTATTGGTTCAATTAGGTTTTGATATTAAAGCCATAATTGCTTCACTTGGTATTGGTGGTATAGCAGTTGCACTTGCTGCAAAAGATACACTATCTAACTTTTTTGGTTCACTAAATATTATTACAGACAATTCATTTTCACAAGGAGATTGGATAGAAGCTGGAAATGTAGAAGGAACTGTAGTTGATATTAGAATGAGAACTACTAGAATTAGAACCTTTGCAAATGCAATGATTACTATTCCAAATGCCCAATTGGCAAATATACCTATTTTAAACTGGTCAAAAAGAATTATAGGTAGAAGAATCAATATGTCTATAGGTATAACATACAGTAGTAAAATGAGTGATATTGAAAACTTGGTGAATGACATTAGAGAGATGTTACAAGAGCATGACTCAATTGCCACATCAAAATCAGCAACTATTGATAAAAAGCCATATTTACTAAAAAAAGAAGATTTGATAGGTGTTAAGAATAATCTTTTAGTCTATATTGATGAATATGCAAATAGTTCTATAAATATTTTAGTTTATTGTTTTAGTAGAAGTCCTATGTGGGAAGATTGGCTAGAGACAAAACAAGATGTTATTGTAAGAATCTCACAATTAGTGAAGAAAAACTCTTGTTCATTTGCATTCCCTACTCAAACTATACATTTAGAAAAGGAAGAGTTTGACAGAAAATCCATTGATTAGTTCAAAGTTATTTTTTAACCTTATAAATCAAGCAAATGACTTGATTACAATATATAACATGAAAGAATCTACTATTATATATGCAAATAAAAAGTTTCTAGATACCTTAGAATATACTATGGATGAACTTTCTACCTTAGCAATTGATGACATAAGAGAAGCAATTGATGAAAAAGATTGTTTAAATGAAATTTTACTTCATGATAAAATAACAACTTATTCTAACTTTTATTCAAAGAGTAAAAAAAAGTTTATCCTAGAATCAAATATACAACACCATAGTGAAGATAATATTGATTATATGATTTGTATTTCAAGAGATGTTACAGAAAAACTTAAAAAAGAACAAATACTAAAAAATGAGATAGAGTCAAATATACATAAGTTAGAAAATCAAAAAATATTTTTAAATACTCTACTTGATAGCAACCCTACTTCAATTTTTTATAAAAGCAAAGAAGGTAAATATTTGGGTTGCAATAAAGCTTGGGAAAAATTAACTGGTATTAAAGTAGATTCAATCATTGGAAAATCTGTTTTTGATATTGCCCCACTTGATATTGCTCAAATCTATCATGAACAAGATGAAAAAGTATTTAAGCTTGAAGAAAACCCACAAGTATATCAATCAGAAGTTTATAATAAAAACTTAGATAAAAGATTCAATGTTGTATTTTATAAGTCTGCATATTTTGATATAAATGGAGATGTTTTAGGACTTATTGGGGTTGTAATAGATACTACTGATATAACAACTCTTGAAGAAGAGAAAAAAGAAAAAGATAGACTTTTATATCATAAATCAAAAATGGAAGCTATGGGTGAAATGATTGAAAATATTGCACATCAATGGAGACAACCTTTATCTGCAATAACAACTTCAGCTAGTGGAATTAAACTACAAAAAGAGTTTGGTACATTGAGTGATGAGAACCTAATAAAATGTATAGATATTATAGTTGATACATCAAATCATCTATCAAGTACTATTGATGATTTCAGAAACTTTTTCAAGCAAACAAAAGAAAAAAATACTTTTAATATAGAAGAGCCATTTAAAAAAGCATTGAAATTATTATCAGCTCAACTTGATAACAAAAATATAGAACTAATCAAAAACATAGATAATATAGAAATAACATCATTAGAAAATGAACTTATTCATGTTATTTTAAATATTTTAAATAATGCCATAGATGCTTATGATAATTTCGATGAAAAAGAGTTTGATAAAAAATATATCTTTATAGATTGTTATAAAGAAAATGATTTTTTAAATATAGAAATTAAAGATAATGCAAAAGGTATTAAAGATGAAATTATAGATAGAATCTTTGAACCATACTTCACAACAAAACACAGAAGTGATGGAACTGGAATTGGTCTTTTTATGACTCAAGAGATAGTTCACAAACACTTAGGTGGTGATATAGAAGTAGAAAAATTAACCTTTAAATATGATAATAATATATACACAGGTTCAAAATTTATAATTAAGCTTGAATTATAACAGCTTTTATATAAACAATTTACAATAAACGGATAGATAAAAATGACAGATTCAATAAAAATATATAATGCAAAAGAAAATAACTTAAAAAATATTAATTTAGAAATACCAAAAAACAAACTTATAGTTTTTACGGGACTTTCAGGAAGTGGTAAGTCTACTTTAGCCTTTGATACACTTTATGCTGAAGGTCAAAGAAGATATATAGAGTCTCTTTCTGCATATGCAAGACAATTCTTAGATAAAGTTGGTAAACCAGATGTTGAAAGAATAGAAGGATTAACTCCTGCAATTGCAATTGACCAAAAAACAACTTCCAAAAATCCAAGATCAACTGTTGGAACTATTACTGAAGTTTATGATTACTTTAGACTTTTATATGCAAGAGTAGGAACTCAGCACTGTCACAAATGTGATAAACCTATTTCTAAAATGAGTGCTTCTGATGTAATAGAACAAGTTCTAAACTTGCCAGATGAATCAAAAATAGTAATTCTTGCACCCTTGATAAATAGAAAAAAAGGTTCTTTTGCTGATCTTTTAGAAAGTCTTAGAGGTAAAGGTTATGTAAGAGCCATGATTGATGGAGTAATGGTTAGACTTGATGAAGAAATAGAGTTAGAAAAAAATAAAATGCACACTATTAAAGTAGTAATTGATAGAGTTGTTGTAAAAGAAGAAAATAAAGATAGAATTGCTCAAGATGTTGAGAAAGGCCTAAAAGAGAGTTTTGGAGAACTTGAAATCGAGATTTTGAATCATGAAGAAGTAGGAGTTGAAAAACACAACCACTACTCTGAACATATGGCCTGCTTTGATTGTAAAATCTCTTTTGAACCACTTGAACCATTAACTTTTTCTTTTAACTCACCTAAAGGTGCTTGTACATCTTGTGATGGCTTGGGAATTAGATATGCTTTAGATATGAAAAAAGTAATCAATGAAAGCCTTAGTATTGATAATGGTGCCATTAGGGTTATTTACGGATTTAATAAAGGCTATTATTTTAAGATGCTAAAAGCTCACTGTGAAGCAGCTGGAATTGATACAGCCGCTCCTTTTGATACCTTAGAAGAACATCAAAAAAAATCAATACTTCATGGTGGTGTGGAAGATGCAGTATTTATCTGGAAAAGACACAAACTAACTAGAAAATGGGAAGGTATAGTTAAAATTGCCTATGACATGATAAAAGATGAAAAAGATTTAGGTGAATATATGACAGAAAAGTCATGTAGTGATTGTGGGGGAAATAGACTAAAACCCTCTTCTCAAGCAGTTAAAGTTGCAGACAAAACTATTTCTGAAATCATTACTTTGCCAATTGAAGATTCTTACAAGTTTTTTCATGATGAAGATAACTTCAAATACTTTTCAAATCAATCACAAATGATTTCTGCTCCTATTTTAAAAGAGATAAAAGAGAGAATCTTCTTTTTAAATGATGTAGGACTAGGATATATAACCTTAGGAAGAGATGCCAGAACAATTAGTGGTGGTGAAGCACAAAGAATTAGAGTAGCTTCACAAATTGGTTCAGGTCTTACAGGAGTTATGTATGTACTAGACGAACCATCTATTGGACTACATGAAAGAGATACTAATAAACTAATCAAAACACTACGTGCCTTACAAGAAAAAGGTAATACTGTTATAGTAGTTGAGCATGATAAAGAGACAATTGAAGCTGCTGATTATATAGTTGATATTGGACCAAATGCAGGAAAGTATGGTGGAGAAATAGTATTTGCAGGAACATTAAAGCAGATGATGAAAGCAAAAACCCTAACAGCCCAATATCTAACTGGAAAGAAAAAAATAGATTATGTACATAATAGACCCCAAGAAAAATTTATTGAGATTAAGAATGTAACAATAAATAATATAAAAAATCTTGATGTGCAAATTCCACTAAAAAACTTATGTTCAATCACAGGAGTAAGCGGAAGTGGCAAATCTTCACTTATCTTACAAACTCTACTTCCAGTTGCAAAAGAGCTATTAAACCATGCAAGAAAAGTAAATAAGGTAGATGGTGTGACAATTGAAGGACTTGAAGAACTTGATAAAGTTATATATCTAGACCAGTCTCCAATAGGACGAACTCCAAGAAGTAATCCAGCAACTTATACAGGACTTATGGATGAGATAAGAACACTTTTTTCTAAAACAAAAGAGGCACAACTAAGAGGTTATCAAATAGGAAGATTCTCTTTTAATGTAAAAGGTGGAAGATGTGAGAAGTGTCAAGGGGAAGGTGAGATAAAAATTGAGATGCATTTCTTACCAGATATTATGGTTAAATGTGATGAGTGTCATGGAAAAAGATATAATGCTCAAACCTTAGAAATACTATATAAAGGTAAATCAATCTCTGATGTACTTAATATGAGTGTTGATGAAGCTATTGAGTTTTTCAAAAAAGTTCCTAAAATATTTGCAAAACTAGAAACTTTACAAAATGTAGGTCTTGGATATATTACACTAGGACAGAATGCAGTTACACTAAGTGGTGGTGAAGCACAAAGGATAAAACTAAGTAAAGAGTTAAGCAAAAAAGACACTGGAAATACTCTTTATATACTTGATGAACCTACAACTGGGCTACATTTTGCAGACGTAGATAGGTTAACAAAAGTACTACACCATCTTGTTGACTTAGGAAACTCTGTACTTGTAATTGAACACAATCTTGATATTATCAAAAATTCTGATTGGGTTATTGATATGGGACCAGAAGGTGGAAGCAAAGGTGGACAAATAGTAGATATAGGAACACCTGAACAAATTGCAACAAATCATAAAGATTCTGGGTCATATACAGGGTATTATTTAGATAAAGAACTTAATTCTTGAGTATAGAAGAGTTTATATTAGCTGTAAAAGAGGAAAGGTTTGTAGAAGCCCACGAACTTTTAGAAGTTGAGTGGAGAGGGTATAAAAAAATAGAAGAAAAAAGTAAAGCTAAAGCTATACAAGGACTTATAAATGGTGCAACGGCATTAGCACTTTTTAAAAAAAATAGATATGAGGCTTATGAAAAAGTTTGGAAAGTATTTAAAAAATACAATCACCTTTTAGAAAACTTAGATAACAATAAAAAATATTATGAAGCTAGTAGACTATTAGAGTTAAAAAATAGTTCTATAACTAGCTAGCCTCATTTTCCTTTGCACTTAACATTAGCGCTTTTAATCTCATCATCTCATCAGTTGGATATTGAGCTTCAAAATCTCCTCTTTGAACTTTAACAAAAAAATCTTTTGATTCTGCGTTATAACCAAAACTCAAATTAGTTAATGTAACTTCATTATAAGTTGAAAAGTCACCTTTTTTAACTTCTTCTTTTGGGTTAACTTCATTGGCTTTTTCTTTGTGTACTTCTAAAACCTCTTTGGCTTCCCTATCATTATCAATTTTTTTGCTAGGATCGATTTCATTTACAATTTCGCGTATTTTAGCACTATCCATTTGAAACTCATTCAATTGTGGTATGGGACCAAATTCCATGATAACCTCCTTTAAAATTGATTTATATCTTTATTCACTATTATACATCTTTTTGGATATTTTTGTCAAATATATACTATTTTTAAAAAAAATTTGGTATCATACGAAGTTAATTATATTAAAAAGGAGCAATATCTTGGAAGATACTTCCCAGAGGAATAACTTAAATTTACACACGAGTAGGATTATATGGAGTTACTAATATTTCTATTTGTTATAGTTATCGGTGTTTCGTTTTTGTGCTCAATTCTAGAGTCAATTCTACTTTCTACAAATGTTTCTTATATTTCTATCATAGAAAAAGACAATCCAACTGCTGGAAAACTTTTAAAAACTTTAAAGCAAGATATAGATAAATCAATAGCATCAATTTTAATTTTAAATACTATTGCAAATACACTTGGAGCTACTGCTATTGGTGTTCAAGCAGAATCAGTATTTGAAGGTGATTCAACTTTAATTATTGTAGTTTCGATTTTTCTAACATTTATGATACTTTTTGTTGCAGAAATTATTCCTAAAACTATTGGAGCAGTATATTGGAAACAATTATCACCACTTGCAGCAATAATTATTAGGTTTTTTATTATCGTAACATATCCAATTATATTGATTACACAATTTGTAACAAAAAAGATTTCAAATGGTGATTTTTCAAGTGATTCAATTTCAAGAGAAGAATTAATACACTCAACACTACTAAGTGAAGAAGAAGGAATTATTGGAGATTTAGAATCTGATATTATTGAAAATACCCTTACTATACATAGCATAAAAATAAAAGAGATTTTAACACCACGGTCAGTTATGTATGCAATTGAAAAAAATACAAGAATTAAAGATATTTTGGATGATAAAAGAACCTATAAATTTTCTAGAGTTCCAATATATGATGGTACTATCGATAATATGGTAGGTGTAGTTCTTACTAAAAAAATATTTAAACAAGCTATTAAAGATAGTGAAGTTACAATAGATACTATTATGACTCCTGTTTTTGCATTAAATGAAAATATTCCCGTTTCAAAAGTTTTAAATACATTTATCAAAAAAAGAGAACATATGTTTGTTGTACTTGATAACTATGATCAAACAGAAGGTATAGTTACCCTTGAAGATTGTATTGAAACACTACTTGGATTGGAAATCATGGATGAATCAGACACAATTGCTGATATGAGAAAGCTTGCTTTAACAAAAATGAAAAACAAGAGAAAAGAGAGAGAAAAAAAAAGAGCTAATATAGTTTAG
Source organism: Arcobacter denitrificans (SeqCode) (assembly GCF_048571185.1). Taxonomy (GTDB): domain Bacteria; phylum Campylobacterota; class Campylobacteria; order Campylobacterales; family Arcobacteraceae; genus Arcobacter; species Arcobacter denitrificans. The sequence continues at coordinate 227,243 of NZ_CP182350.1, forward strand.
CTCTCTTTTTTATCTTCTTCTTTTAAAGCTTCAGCTGGAGTATCTCCAAGCTCACTAGAGTCATTTTCTTCTTTATCTTTATTTAATAGTTCTTCAATTTTTTTATCTACTTTTTCCAAAGTTTTTTCTTGTGTTAAGTAAGATATTTCAGGAAGTTCTCCTCCCCAAAGTTTTTCAGCTTCTTCAAAACCTTTTACAAGACCTTTTCTTGATTCTTTTAAAAGCTCAACATCATTATTACTAATACCAATCGCAAAACTTGAAACTCGGTCTGAAGTCTGTTCTACACCAAAAAAACCTTCATCTGAAACTAATTCTTTAGCTTCATCAACAGTTAATTGTGTAATTGGTTTTCCAGTATAGCCTATATCTTTTAAATCTAGGCCATTCGAAGCATCTCTACCATCTAAAAAATGGAAAACCTCTTTATTGTTAAAGATACTGTGTAACATGTCTTGGGCTTCGGTATTTGTTTGCACAAATTCTAAGCTTCTTACTTGCACATAAATCTGCATGCTTTGCATCGAAATAGATACATTCACTGCTTGATTATTTATATCATTTTCAGAACTATTTTCAACTTTTGGTATGTTTTTATTGATATTAGTATCAGTATTGCTATCTATATTTTGATTAATATTAGAATTATAAGCTGATAATGAGCTCATTTGAACACTGTTAATACTATTCATTACACACCCCCTACTTTATTTAATATTACAATCTTATCTTTACAATTCTTAATCCTAGCTTAATCGGATAGCAATATATCACAAAAGTCCTTTATTTTTATTAATTCTTTTATAATAAAGTTACATTATAATAAGAAATGGAAAATATTAGAGAATATTGTTACGAATGTAATAGAGCAAAAAAGAGTTGTGTGTGTAGTTTTATAAAGCCTTTTAGTACAAAAACAGAGTTTATTTTTTTAATGCATCCAAAAGAGTATAAAAAAACAAAAAATAATACAGGTAAGATAACCCACCAATCACTTTTAAACAGTAAGATTTTCGTAGGTATAGATTTTTCACAAAATAGTGAAATAAACTCAATAATCAAAGATTCAAGAAAAAGTTGTTTTATTCTTTATCCAGGTAAAGATTCTATAAATTTAAATAATAGTTATATTGAAAGTAAAAAACAAAAAGTAATTTTTCTTATTGATTCTACTTGGGCTTGTTCCAAAAAAATACTCAAATCAAGTACAAATCTAAGCTCTTTACCCAAAATAAGTTTTAATTATGAAAATAGTTCTGCTTATGAGTTTAAAAAACAGCCCTCTGATTATTGTTTGTCAACTATTGAATCTACATTAGTTATTTTAAAACTCTTAAATAAACAAAATATAGAAAATATAAAAAAAAGTTCTCTTGATAATTTTTTAACTCCATTTAATAAAATGGTTGAATTTCAAATGGAAAAATCAAAAGAAAAGAGTATTCGATATAAATAGTTATGTGGTTTTAATAATAGATATATTTTTATTTATGTGATTTATATCATTTAAAGTAAGAATAAACTTATCATCTAGGACATTTAACATAAATTTAATCTCTGCATTGGTAAAACCTTCTGCTTCTTTATCTTTTATATTAATACCTTTTTCATCTATCTTTACTCTTTTTAGTTGACCATTTTTATTTTTTGGATAATAAACTATTCCATAAGTCTTTTGATTTATCTTTTCTATACTTACAATTACTTTATCATCTTTAACTTCATACTTATAATCTTCTACAAGTTGTCTAAAATCATCTATTTTGATAAAACCAACATAGAGTTTTGTGTATATATCAAAGTATAAGTTTAAATCTCCACTATTAAAAAAACCTAAGTCTACACTAAATCTTTTATTTGACCTTGCTGTATAAAGTATCCATTTTAGTGTTTGAAAGTATTTAAAGTTTGAGTGAGGGATTGTATTTGCTTCAACATATTTTGCATCTTTTTTTTCACTTGGGAAAGTGATCTTTTTTTCTCTTTTTTTAGCAATTAGCTCTTTTAATAAGTTTTCATCATCAAAATCTTTAGTAACCCAAATAGTACAATAACTAGGGAAGTTATTTAGTCCTACAGAACCTTTTGTCAAAACAATCAAAGCTTTTACTTCAAGATATGGAAAAAGTACTTTTAATAAAGCTTGTTTTTTAAATAATCTTTTATTTAAACTAGCAGTCTTTTTAGAAGTACTCATCTCTACAAAATATATCTCTTTTTTTGTAAAGAAAAGTGCATCAAACTCACTAATATCTTTATATGAAGCCTTATAAACTATTTGATTACTATTATCTATTAGAAGTCCACTCTTATTTTGACTTACATCTCTTTTTTGATGGGGACCTTTTAAAATAAACTTACTTATTTCTGGTGCAGTTTTTGCATACTCTAAAAGAAGTTCATAAATTATATTTTCATAAACTTCACCTTTAAAACTACTATAAAAGTGCTCTAACTCTTCAGTAGGTCTTTCAAAATATGCACTTAATCTTTTTATATCATATTTATAGCTAAATAGGTTATCTTTTATATTTGTTACATTTAAATTTTTTACATCATCAGATATTAGAAATTGACTCACTACACCACTTGTTATTTTATTTAATTTTATTATAACAAAAGAGTTCTATTTTATAAATTAAAAATATTTAAATACTATTTATTAGTATTTACTCTTTCTTATTTTATTTATATTTAAAAGCATAGCCAAAGATATAACTAATGCCACCACAAAAAATCCTGCAAAAACATAAAGTGTCTGAGAATAACTACCTGTCATATCTTTTACAATAGATATAATTAAAGGACCAACTAAGCCAGCAGCTGCCCAAGCTGTTAAAATATATCCATGAATAGCTCCCAACTCTTTTGTTCCAAAGATATCTCCTATATATGCTGGAATTGAAGCAAAACCACCACCATAACAAGACATAATAAAATATAAAACAACTTGGAATATAATAACTTCTGTAATTGAAGGTAACATATAAAAAGCGATTGCTTGTGTAAAAAAGAAAATCACATAAACTACAGGTCTAGTTAAATAATCAGACAAAGAAGCCCAAACAATTCTTCCTGCCCCATTGAATATACCCATAAGTCCAACAGCAGCCGCTGCTGCAAGTGCTGATATACCAACTACCTCTTGTAATAAAGGAGAAGCAACACCAATAATAGCTATTCCACAAGTAACATTTATAAATAACATCAACCAAAGACCATAAAATCTAGGAGTTTTTAAAGCTTCACTTAGTCCTAAGTTTGCTAAGTCCTCTTTTATTTTTTTCTTACCCTCTTGCAGTTTTTTCTTAAATTTTTCAGGCATATAATCTTTTTTTGGAGCTTGTAAATATAAAGCAGACAAAGACATTATTACAAAATATATAAACCCTAGTATAAAAAAGGTATTAGAAATACCAACTTTTTCTATTAGTATTTTAATTGTTGGTCCCCAAATAGCCGAAGCAAAACCAAAGCCCATGATAGCAAGTCCTGTTGCCATACCTCTTTTATCAGGGAACCATTTAACTAAGGTTGATACAGGTGAGATATACCCTATTCCTAAGCCACAGCCACCTAATACTCCATAAAAGAAGTATAATAAAAGTTTTGACTCCATCATAATGGCAAGCCCAGAAGCCATAGTTCCAATACCAAAAAAAGCAGCAGCAATTAGTGCTGAAACCCTTGGACCATTTTTTTCAACAAATTTCCCCATAAGCGCAGCTGATAATCCCAAAAAGAAAATTGCGATACTAAAAGCTATTGTTACATCAGTAAGGTTCCAAGACATTTGCATTTGTATTGGTTTTACATATACACTCCATGCATATACAGAACCAATACAAATATGAACACCTACAGCAGATAATGCCATGAGCCAACGGTTTTTTTTAGCCATTATAATTCCTAATTTTAATATAATTTTGAAATTTTATTATAAGCAGATGAGTTAAAAATAAAAAATAAGAGTTAAATTTAACTATTTAGTTAAATTATACTTTTCAATAAATAGTTTATTATTTTCTTTAAAAGATAATATACACTTTTTACAAATACAAGATTTCATTCTTTTATCTTCAGGAATCAAAACTCTAAGTTCAATTGGTACTTTTATACTATTGCACCAGCAGTTATTATTTGGTATATTTGCTTCACATAAATTGTCATTGCCACAAAAAGGACATATTTTTTGATTTGTCAAATTATTTCTCTTTTGAAAATCATATTTTTAAGTGTTTTCTCTTCATTATTTGTAGGAAAAGTTTCTAGATTATCTAATCTTTTTTCATATTTAAATTCAGAGGCTAGATTTGCAAACAAGTCTTTCATAAAACTGGTATCTAACTCTGGAGCATTTAAACATGATAAAACAGTACAAGTAGGACTTGATAACTCATGTAATCTTTTGATTATTTTTTCATAATCTTTACTTACAGCAAAACTTCCTTTTTGAAAAGATGGAGGGTCTATAATTATAATATCATAGGGAGCAAACTTTTTGATTCTACTCCATGATTTTAAAATATTATATGGTAAGAACTTCACTCTTTTTGTATCGAGATTATTTATTCTGTGATTCTCTCTACCTACACTTAAAGCACCTTTTGACATATCTACATTTACAACTTGTGAAGCATCTGAAGCTATGGCTACTACTGAAAAAGCACAGGTATAGGAAAAAAGATTTAGTATGTTTTTATTTTTTGATATTAAAGATATAAACTCTCTACCTGCTTTCATATCTGGAAATAAGCCAATATTTTGATTTGTAAAATTGATATTATATTTTAAATTGTTTTCTTCTATATATAAATTGTTTGGCAAGTTTCCCTTTAACACTTCACAAAAGTTCTCTTTTTGATACCTTTTTTGTAAAACTAAGCATTTAAACTTTTTCTTTTCACAGATTTGCTCAAAAATCTTTTTCAAATCTTTTTCTAAGTCTTCATCAATAGCTTCAAATAGAGTTACAAACAATATCTCATCTAAGCTATCAACACATAAATAATGAAAATCTTGATAATAGTTTCCCCTTCCATGAAAAACTCTTTTAAACTCTTTTGAATCATCTTTTAAATTTAATAGTATTAATTCTTTCAATTCATCAATAGTCATAATTGCCTTTGTATTTTAAAAAAGTTGGGGAGGAAGTTAGTAGAGGTCTATATTTTAAAAAGGGTAAATACCCCTTTTAAAAAGTTTTTAGATTAATATCTATTGTTGAATTCTCTTCTTGGTCTCTCTTCTTTTGGTTTAGCTTCATTAATTCTTAAAGTTCTACCATCAAATTCTTTACCATTTAGTTCTTCAATAGCTTTTGACGCTGCGCTATCATCATCCATAGAAATAAAACCAAAACCTTTTGCTCTACCTGTATCTCTATCTGTAATTAATTTTACACTACTTACTTCTCCATATTGAGAAAATAAAGTAGTTAAACTCTCTTCTGTTGTACCGTAAGACATGTTACCTACATAAATTTGCATTTCTTCTTTTCCTTTAAATATGTATATTCTAATGATTATTATACATACTTAAAAACATAAATTTTACGGTTAGTATAAAGTCATTAAAAAATATACACAATTATACAATAAAAATTTTAATTTTTAACACTTTTATGGATTTTTCTTAATACTAATATGTTTTTAACTTAACTCAACACCGCAATTATCGCAATTCTTTCTAAACCAACCACGTCCTGGAAAACTTCCACACTTTGGACATTTCCAAAAGAACAAATAGTAAATACCATAAATAACAAATCCAAGAACAGAGATATTAAACCAAACATCCTCGCTATATCCAAATAATTCATCTAAACCTTTTACCGTAATTACAATACTAGGTGCTAGCAAAATAAAAAACAGTGCAGCAATCAATTTAGCTTTTAATATAACTTTTGCAAACTCTTCTTTTATATTCTTTTGACTCATCAAGGTCCTTTTTATTTTTTATTATTATATTTATTATCACTTAAAAGTAGATTTTAAAGTAATAATTTATGTATTAGTTCTATTTGTCTGTTAATAAAGAGTTATATATAGACTTAAAACGATTTATATTGGGTTGATTATTAATCAATTTTTCAACTCCCTCTTTTTCATTTAAATTTCCGTGTATTAAAATAATATCACCATTACTTACTTCTTTGTCTGATTTTACTAACCAATTATTTGTACCAAGTGGTATAAGTGAGAACTCATAAACTAAAGAGTTTATGAGTTTTTGATTTGATATTAAGCCAGGCAGTCTAAATAGTATAGAAGGAGTTAGATTATTTAAAATCAATAACTTTTCCACTTCAATAACTTCTTCTCTTAAATTAGTTTTACTATTTAGCATAAAATTCTTTGATAACTTTTCTATAGGGTTATAGTAGTGGTTTTTTGAATGATTTATCCATGTTATATCAAGGTTTTCATTATGTATAAGTGAAAAGAACTCTTTTTTATGATCTTTTACCCATCTATAAGTAATAGCAATAGATATTGGGATTTTTTTATTTATCTCTGTTGATTTTAAATACTCTTCAAATAACTCTTTTTCATAACCTTTTTTAGAAGATGGACACATATCAATAGTAAGATATATTTCATTTTTCTTCTTATGTAGACTTTTATTTATACCTGCATTTGATAAGATGGAACTATTTTTAAACACTTTTGCAACTAATTTTGAGTAGTTACTATTTGATAAGATTGATTTGCCACTTTTTTTTAGTTTTTCTTTTTGAGTATTTGAGATAATCGAAGTTTTTAAGCTATCTAAATTTATAAGTAGAAAATATGAGTTTTCTTTGTAAGTATAAGACCTAAAAATCATAAATCTATTTTTACCTTGAGTATAAAACTCTTTTTTTACAATATAGTTTTTTATTTGTGAAGTATCAATTTGAATATCTGCATTCAATGGTATAAAAAACACGACAAAAAATATCACAAAATAAGTAAAAAAACTTTTCATACTTTTCCAATAGAATAATTTTAAAGATTATAGATAAATAAAGATTAATTTCTTTTATATAATTATAATTTTATGATTCGTAAAAATAACTAATTTTTTGATAGAATGTATACATAAAAGGAATTTTTTTGAACAAACCACTTAATCTTTTTGCCATAACATTTGTTGCTATTATTAGTATTTACTTATATGTACTAGGAGAAAATAAAACTATACAAATCATAAAAGATGAATATCTTTTTATCTTAGGTCTTATACCTATTGGCTTTGTATTCTTATATTTTAAATTTAAACTAAAAGGTTATGAGATAGTTAACTTTACACAAAATAACAGACCCTCTTTACAATCAACTATTCTGTTTTTTCTTATCTTTCAAGTTGTAGATTATGTATCAGAAGATGGATTTATTGGTATGATTTCACAATGGTTTATGTATTGGATTATGGGAATAATTGCTTTACTTCTAATGGAAACAATAAACTACTATAAAAACTACAAACAACTACAAAAAATTTAATCATTTACTTTCCAAGCTTAATATTATATACTAAATAATTAATATGTATAAGAAAACATACACTAAATATTAAGGTCTTAAGTATGAAAAAATTTGATTTAATAATAATTGGAGCAGGAAGAGCAAGCAATCTAGCAGTAAGTGCTGGAAAAGCAGGCAAAAAAGTTGCTATTATAGAAAAGTCTGCCTTAGGTGGGACATGCCCAAATAGAGGTTGTGTACCATCAAAACTGCTTATTGGTTATGCACATGTGGCAAATGCAATAAAAGAATCAAATAGACACTTCATAGACACAACAATAAACAAAATAGATATAGAAAAAATATTTCAAGATACAAATGAATATATTGCAAATGTAGATGAAAAATATCATAGTAAGTTTAATGAAAATGTTGAAGTATTTAGAGGAGTAGGCTCTTTTGTCTCAAATAATATAGTAGAGGTAAACGAAGAAGAATTAACAGCTCCACAAATAGTAATAGCAACAGGAACAAAACCCAAAAAACCAGAGCATGAAAAAGCTTGGACTAGTGATGATATCTTTCCTTTAAAAGGCAAAATTCCAAAATCCATTACTATAATTGGGGCTGGTTTTATTGCTTGTGAGTTAGCTAGCTTTTTTTGCGCTGTTGGAATAGAGACAACACTATTATCAAGAAGTCAACATATCTTAAAAAAAGAAGATAATGAAATTTCAGAAATATTTAAAAGTGAATTTACTAAAAAAGTAACTATAGAGTTTGAAACTACAGCTGAAAATATAGAGTATAAAAATGAACAGTTTTTTATGACTCTTGAAAATAAAGATGGCATAAAAAAACCTCATACAAGTGAAGCCCTACTTTATGCAGTAGGAAGAGAATCAAATACTCCAAGCTTAAAACTAGAAAATACCTCAATACAAACTAATGAGAAAGGTTTTATCATTAGAGATGAATTTTTTGAAACAACAGCAAAAGGTGTTTATGTCGTAGGTGAAGCAGCTGGTGTTTATATGCTCCAACATGCAGCTGCTTATGAAGTAAACCATTTGGATAAAATCTTACTTGAAGATTGCAAAGACCCACTACATTTCAAATACATGCCCCACGCCATTTATACTGAACCAGAAATTGCAAGTGTTGGTATCACAGAACAAGAAGCAAAAAAACAAAATATAGAATATGTAAGTACAACAACAAACTGGATAGCAAGTGCAAAAGCTATGTCAACAAGACTAGAATACCCAGTTACAAAGTTTATAATCAACCCTAAAAACTATGAAATACTAGCTTGTCATATGATAGGACCAGAGAGTTCTACAATGATACATCAAGTTTTAACTGTAATGCAAATAGACAATGATATAAGACACCTAAAAAAAATGCTTTATATTCATCCTGCGATGAGTGAATCTCTTCTTCCAGCAGCAATTAAAGCAGTAAAAGAGGTAGAGAAATATAACTCTTAACACTCTTTTATAATTATGCTTTTTTATTGCACATAATTTAACTATGTGCAATCTCTTTTTCTGTAAAAAGATAATCTTTTAACTCTTTGTCAAAACTTGAATCTTTTCTACGAATCCATTCTAAGACCATAGCAGCATGCTCTTTTTCTTCATCTCTATTATGAGCTAAAATAGCTTTTAACTCTTTATCTTCACAAGCATCTACTCTTTGATTGTACCAATCTACTGCTTCTAATTCTTCCATAAGTGAAGTAATAGCTCTATGCATATCTCGCGTTTCAACACTCAACTCTTCAATTGGTTCGTGATACCCTTCATTTGCCATTTTTTCTCCTTCTTATTTAGTAAATTAATTATATATTTCTAAACTATAAAAAAACTTATAGTTTAAAACTTCTTATATAAAAAAGTCTCCATGTATATAATCTATAGAAAACTTTTCCATTAGCATTAATTCTTCTTTTGTATTTATATGTTTCATTATGAGTTTTGTTTTACTTTCATGAGCAAAATCAATTAAAGTATTTAAAAGTTTAAAATAAGATATGTTTTTTCTGATTTTTTCCAATATCTCTTTATCTATTCTTAAATAACTTGCTTTTTCTATTTCATAAAAAGATACCTTGTAATCTAAGTCATCAAAAATATTAATAATAAATTCAAACTCATGTTTAATAAGCCATTTAACCATCTTTTTTTTGATTTTTAAGTTATCATTAGTAAGATTATCTTGATATATAATATTTATGACTATTCTATGTTTATATTCACTTAAATACTCTTTCCAAAATTTTCTATACTCTTTTTCACTAAAAACAGCTACATCAAAGTGTAAAATTAGTTTTTTTGATTTATCTGCATCGTTTATTTGGTGATGTTTATTCTTTTTTTCTAAATGAAAAAATAGTTTTTCATTAAACTGTAATCTTGAAAAAAATTCTGTGCAAGATATATCCTCATTATTTAAAACAAATTTTGATAAAGCTTCATATGCAAAAATATCTTTTGTCCCATTTTTAAATATTGGATTATATATTGTAGAGTATGTCGATTGAGTAATCAACTCTTTGATATTTGGTTTTTTCATACCAAACCTTATTATATAAAAATTTCAATTTAGCGACATTTTATATTTATAGGGTACAAAATTTATTTTTGATACTTCTTATATTTACTTTATTTTAATAGGAAGTAAGTTTAAAAAACTTAATGCCTCAGGAAGAGAAAACTGTGCTTTTTGTATATCATTATATTTGGGGTCTATAAGATAATTTTTTGAAGTTTCAAAATTAGATTTTTTTAAATTATTATTTAAAAAAACTGTTTGTTCAAGATTACACTTGTCAAAGAGTGCATGTTCTAAATTACACTCTTCAAAGCCTGTATCTTTTATCAAAGAGTTTATAAATTTCATTTGTCTTAAATCCAAAAGATGAAATGAGTTTTGTGAGATATTACAAGAGTCAAACACTACATCAAAAGGTTCTACACAAGAACTCCAAGAGATACCTAAAAGTTTAGAGTTTTTAAAAGTAACATCATTAAAAGTACAACTCTTTAGTAGACATAAAGATAAATCACAATCTATAAACTTACACTCTGTAAACTTGCAAGCATAAAAATTACCTTTTGAAAAATTACATTTTACAAAAGTACAATTATCAAAATAAATAGAGTCTAAGTTTTTATCATCATACTCTATAAACTCTTCTTCCCAATAATCATTTGTATTAAACATAATAGACCTACGTAGTAGCTAAAGAACGTCTAAGCGCGGATATAACCAAACGTCCAATCACTTCACCAAACAACACATGTTTGCCACAAAATTCAATTTTTTGTGGACCATCTCCACTCACAACAACAATAGCATCTGTTCCTGTTCCTGTTGCTAATTTTTCAGATATAGGACTTAAGATATTAGCTTCTTGTAAGGCAGCAGCCTTAGCCTCTGTAGCAAGCATAACAGCTTCTACCATAGCTGCATTGGTTAATCTAGCAGAACAGATTAGAATAAGATTAATAGTACCAACTTCTTTTGTTACAGTCAATAGCTCTTGTATATCTGCTTTATCTCCTGCACGTCTAGCATTAGATATCCCGGCTGTTATTAAAACTGAAATATCTACACCTTCTATATTTACTTGCTCAATACAAAGAGTATTCATAGATGCAGCTGTCATCATCCCCACAACATTTCCTTTCCAACCCTTTGCTTTAGCATAATCAATTAAACTCTTATTTGGAGTTTCACAAGAAGAAAAATTTAAAGGTACATTTTTATTTAAAATATGTTCTGCTTCTATAAAACCACCATTTAAAATAGCTGAACTAAGAATTTTTTTAGGAGATAAAAAGGATAAATGAATATGTTCATCATTTTGTTCTAAATTAGTAAAATTATTAATCATAATATTAATTGTAAGATTTCCTTATTATAGGGATAAGTATCACCCTTTGCAGTTTATTTTACAAAAGAGATAATTACATTTAATATAAATTGTAACTAAAAGAGCCTAATAGAACATAAAGATTTATCATATATGTTTAATAATTTTTTATTTTTATGTTAAAATTATAGTAAGGATTTAATATGGAAGTATTTAAATTAGAGGAAAATATAATATGCGAATGTTCAAAAGCACTTTTATTAGCATTAGGACAAAAAGATGAACATACTCAATTACACTCCCAAAGAGTTGTAGAAATTTCTGAAGAATTAGGTTTAAGTATTGGCTTAAATGAAAACAAAATAAAAATTCTACGTATCAGTGCTGCTTTTCATGATATAGGCAAAATAGGAATACCTGATAAAATATTATTAAAACCTAGTAGTTTTAATGATAAAGAATGGGATATTATGAAAAGTCATTCTTTAAAAAGTGAAGAACTGGTTAAAAATATGTACTTTAAAGATAGTGATATAATAGCTAGTGCAGTTAAACATCACCATGAATACTATAATGGAAAAGGTTACCCAGATAATCTCAAAGGTAAAGAAATACCTATATATTCACGTATAATTGCACTTGCGGATAGTTATGATGCTATGGCATCACCAAGACCTTACCATGGTAAACGAAATCATAATGAAATCATGTCAATTTTAGAATCAGAAAAAGGTATAAAACATGACCCTGAATTATATGAAACCTTTAAAGAAATTATTGAAAGAAGTAGCTATAAAGTAAGCTAAAGTACTATTTATTTTATTTAGGAGATAAAACCCATAGCTCAACTTTTTCATTCTCTCTTGAATCAGTACGTTTTGTTCTTTTTGATGAAGCTCTAACATCACGCCTAAAGTGTAACTCTTTTCTAAAACGATTATTTTTTTGTAACTCATCTATTATAGGATGAACACTTTGTTCATCTACCACTTGAGCTAGGTTTGAAAATATCAAAACTATTTTCCCTGTATCATTAAGATGTTCCAATGCTTGTTCGAAAAATCTTGGAAACAGTTCTTCTTCAAAATATATGGCTTTATCAATACCCTCTTCTAACTTATGCTTTGCAAGTAGCCAAGGGGGATTAAAAACAATCAAATCAGCTTTGATATCACAACTTTCAAATAAATCACCATGATTAAGTCTTATGTTCTCTTCATAATCCAGTCTTTTACTCTCTTGTGCAACACCAATAATTGCATTTTTATTTGTATCTGTTGCAAAAATATTTTCAAAACCATTTTGGATTAGTTGAAATGATAAAATACCACTTCCTACTCCTATTTCTATAACCTGTTCTTTTGAACCCTCATATTTTTTTAGCCATTTATCAAAAAGTTTTAAATGGTCAAATCGAGTAGGAAAGTAAGTCCCATAAAAAGGATGAAGATTTATATCTAAAGTTTTAACTTCAATTCCCTTTTGATACCACTGCCATGAGCTATTCATACCTTGAACATCAGGAAAAGATATATAAAACTCAGAAACTTCTGGATATAACAACTCTAACCAACCAATTGTTGGAGCTTTTTTAACTACAAGTTTATTATCTTTTACTTTTATTAATAACCTATGTGAAGCTTCTCTAAATGCACTTCTATAGTCACGTTGTCCTTGAAAACTTTTATCTTTATATTTTCGTAAAAGATTCTTTTTTAGTTCTGATAAAACCTCTAATCCATTGCTATAATACTCTTCAACAAGAACGTATTTTCCTGCAATCATCTCTTGTACAGTTGCTTTTGTATCCATTTTACGATAGAAATGTATAGCTTCAATCTCTGAAGTTATAATATCTGGTCTGTCAGCTTGGATAGGTAATAAATCTTTATTCATATAATTATGCCCTTAATATTGTATGGCAGTTTATTATATAAAGGCTTTATTATTGTTTGGATTTATTATATTGATGATTTATAGTAAAGAATATGACTATTAATTTAAGTTCTAAGATGAAAATATAATTAAATAGTCAAATAAGGGTACGCTTAGATTTCTTCATCGTTTAAACTAGAAGTTGATTCCTCATTTTGTGCATTTTTCAAAGCTTCTTTTTTCTTACGTTTTTCTTCTTTCTTTTTTTGTTTTTCTAACTCTCGAGCTCGCTTTTCATAATTATAGTTTACTTTAGCCATTTGCTATCCTCTTTTTTATATTTGGTATATTTTTCACATAAAAATGCTAATAATTGATACTGTGTCAATAAGCTATCTTAACACATTCTTCTGTATTTTTGATTAAGTGGGATAGAAAATCTTCTTTTTTAAATTTTTCTTTTTAATACAAAGTTTAATAAACTCCTATATAATAATACAAAGTTTTTAAGAGGGAATATAATGTTGATATTTATCTATTTTTCTATTGCAGTGGGTGTTTCTTTTGTATGTTCCATATTAGAAGCAGTGCTTTTAAGCATAACAGCTTCACATATTGAAGTTATAAAAGGTAAAAATGAAAAACTTGGTAACTTGATGTTTAAGCAAAAAGAGCAAATCAATATCTCAATTGGTGCTATTCTTACTTTAAATACCTTTGCCCATACTTTAGGTGCAGCTGGTGTAGGTAGTGAAGCGGCAAAACTCTTTGGTGAAGAGTTTATGTTTTATATTTCTGCTATTTTAACTATTTTGATTTTAGTTTTTAGTGAAATTATTCCTAAGACATTAGGAGCAAATTATTGGAAAAGTCTTAGTGGAGTTTCCACTCATGTTATTTCATGGTTGGTTTTTATAACTTATCCTTTGGTTATAACCATGAACAAAATCACCGTTTTTATAAGTAAAGATGACAAAGGCTCCATTTCTAGGGAAGAGGTTGCAGCAGCTGCTAATATTGCACAAGCAAATGGTGCACTAAAAGATTCAGAGAGTGATATGATTGAAAACCTATTAAATTTAGATGAGATGAAAGTAGAAGAGATACATACACCAAGAAGTGTCATGGTCTCTTTAAGTAAAGAGGAGTTATTAAACTCATTCGATAATCAAAACAGTAGCATCAATTTTGAGAAGATAAAGGCTTATTCTCGTATTCCTATATATGAAGGAGAGATTGATAATATTATTGGAATAATTATTTCAAAAGAGTATTTTTATGAATATATAAGCAATAAATTAGAAAATAAAGAAGATATTATAAAACCTATATATAAAATCAATGAAAATATCCCCATATCAAAACTACTAAATCTCTTTTTATCTCGAAATGAACATCTTTTTATAGTCACAGATAACTATGAACAAACAAAAGGTGTAGTGACCTTAGAAGATGCAATTGAGACACTTTTAGGTGTTGAAATAGTTGATGAATTAGACCATGCAGTTGATTTAAGAGAAGTGGCAAAAGTAAAAATGAAATTGTTACGTAAAAAAATTTTGCAGCAACAAAATCATTAAAGAAATTTTATTTATTATTCTCCATTTAAAACAGACATAACAGTTGCTCTACTAGTATTTAGTTCTACTGTTATTTTATATATATTAATATCACCCTTATCACTGTAATACTCTTCATCATCTAACATTTTTAATATAGTCTCTTTTTTATCAAGTAGTTCTTGTGAGGTTTGTCTAGTCTGGAAAGTAAAATCTTCTTCACTCATAGTTTTAAGAGCTTCTAAATCTTTTTTTATTGTAGGAACTGTGACTTTTAACTCTTTTGCCAAATCTTTGGGCTCTTCAATACCTCGCAAAATCAAATCTCGCAAAGCTATTCTTCTTGTTTTAATTTTACGACGACGATGATAGGAGATTTTCATTATTACTTATATCCTACAAGTTTTAATGCACATTTGAAATCAAATCTGGCTTTTCATATTTATTTATAACTATTTTAAACTCTGCACCTTTATAATCAATATTATCAAATGTAAAATCAACATTTTGAACACTTAATATACCTTTCATATGTTTTACAACTATTTCATTTGACATATACAGACCAATTCCTGTACCTTTTGACTCATCTTTAGTAGTAAAATATGGTTCAAAAATTCTATTTATAATTGTATCTTTAATACCGCCTGCATTATCTTTGATATAAATATATATCTTATCAGCTTTTGAAAAAACATCTATAAATATTAGAAGTCTTTGCTCTTTTTTATTTATTAGTTCATCTTTTGCATTATTTAAAATATTTATCACTACTTGAATAAGTTCATTTTCAAATCCATATATTTCAATATCTTCAATATTTTTTACAAAGCTTATGTTGTTATTTGTAAACTGTGTATTTAAAAGTGTGAATGTTTTTTCAAAAGACTTTAAAATTTTAAAGTATTTTTTATCCCTATCTGGTTTAAAAAAATCTCTAAAGTCATCAATAGTATCCGAGAGATAATAAGCAGAGTTTATAATCTTATTTGTATAGTCATCCAATTTTTCTTCATCTAATAATCCTATCTCATAGTTTAGTTTTATTCCACTTGCAGTTGTTGTAATCATAGAAAGAGGTTGCCTCCATTGGTGAGCAATGTTTCCAATCATCTCCCCCATAGCAGCTAGTTTTGATTGTTGGGCTAATATACTATTTTTTTCTTCACTTTCATGAATTTGATTAATTAAATTTAATCTCATTGTATTTATTGACTCTGTTACGATATTTAATTCATCAAAATTTGCTTGTGTATTGTCATTGATTTTCAAAGGCTCATGCAGATTTTTTAAAGAGAGTTGATTTGCATAAAGTGCCATTTTTTCAAGTGGGTTGGTTAATAATCTTTTCATAAAGAATATAATCAATAATGATATTAAAAGCATTTTTATTATCTCTGTAAAAATTATACTAATTGCATTGCTTTTTAACTCCTTGTACATAGGAGCTAAGTCAGCTATAACAACTAGTTTTCCAATTTTATCTATCTTTGAGTCAATAGTTCTGTTTATATCAAACTCTTTTTTTATAATATCAATCTCTTTTATTTTACCTTTACTAGAAGTTTTTTTATTATTTTCAATAATTTCTGCATAGATAATCTTTTCATTATTTACAAGGTTTTTTAAAAAAATATTAACCGCAACATCATCTACATTCCATAAGGATTGAGATAGTATTGGAAGTCGATTTTTCTTTATATTATTTAGACTTTTTTCAAAACTGTTTAGTTGATTTTCATATTGTTTTTTTATTTGAATATATACTGATATAGAAGTTATAACAAAACTAATTAAAAATATTAAAAATATTAATTTATAGGAAAGTTTATTCTTCATAGCATTCTTTCAATTACATTATATGATACATTGTAGCAACAATAGTCTAAGTAAGTCAATATAAATATTCCACTAATTATCTTCAAAAAACTCTATTATGTTACCTAATTAATATCAGATTTAACGCCACTTCTTTTGATGATTTCTTTGACATTTATAGATTCTGCGATTGTTTCCAACTTTTTCATTAACTCATCAGCATTTGAATAAGACTTAGAAATAACAAGATAAATATTAAGTGGACTTAGTGTATCTACTCGTACATCAGAAATAGAATTTTCTGCTATTATATCCTTAGCAGCAGATGCATAGTCTACTACATAATCAACTCTACCTAACTCTAACATACGAAAAGCACTACTATGGGTATTTGTAACTTCATTTTTAATATTGTTTTTTGGGTCTTGAATAAACTTTCGTAATTTTCCGTAACTATAGCCTCTTATTATAGCAACCCTATTTCCAACCAGATCTTCTTTAGTAGCTATAACTGGCTTATTTCCAAGAGAGTATACATTTAAATTTGTAGTATAAACTGGTTCCTTACTAAATATACAACTTTCAAGTAAAGATGATGCACGAACTAATATTGAGAAGTTAGTTTCACCACTTTTTAAATTGTTAAATAATCGCTTTGCAGGATATGCAGTGGCACGCCAAGTAAGATTTGCTTTTTTAAACAACTCGTTGGCAACAAATAGCATAGGAGTTGTTGGCTGTTCTTTTCCATTTACTGTTGCAATAAATATAGACTGATCTGGATAACCATATTTAATATCAATCTCATCAACAGCAAGACAATCTATTGTTATAATCAACATAAAAGCAAAAAGAGTGATTATATTTTGAAAAATGTTTTTATTTTTTTGAGATTGCATACTTTTTGACATATTAGATTTTCCTTCAGTTATTGTAAGTAGTAACTATTTTATTAGTTAACTTTTAAATTATAACTAAACCTATCTTTTAAGCCAATATATCATTTAGCTCTCTACTTTATTAAAAATTTTATTCTTCAAAATTAGCAAAAGCACTTTCAACATTTGGAATACTTTTGTAGCTAGTTTTTGTTAGTTTTACCTTTCCTGTTTTTATATCACACACGGCAAGTCTAAAGCTAGCCCCAATAGAGGGTTCTATAACACAAACAATTTTATTTTCTATCTGTCTTGTTGTATAAACTGTACCTTGAAGAGAATTAAAAAAATATTTTGGATAAGTTAATGGTGTTATTTCAACAATATCTATAGCTTCTTTATGTTCAAGAGTTTCTAATATAATCATAGCATCATCATAACTATCAAACTGAAGACACCAATCATCAAATCTTTTGTTAAAATGTTCTAAATCTTCATCAAGAAATCCACCAGCTAAAGATTGTAAAGCAAATATAGACACAAAATACACCTTAAAATATATAAATTAATAGCTAATTTTATCATTTTAACTTTTAATTATAAGTATGAGTAAAAATCATAGAATATGACAAACTATACTCTCCTAGAATTTAATGGCATCATAATTGCATAAACAAAATAGATAAGTTTAGAAAAATTAATAATAAACAGGAGTAAATATGCAAGATTTTATAGATAGTTATAAAGTTGCTTTTGATATAAAAGTGGAGGTGGAGGTAAAACTTGACACAACATTAACTGAAGGTGACATAGAAGTTACAGAAAAAGGGTATACCCTAAATGCCTCTAAAGATGCTGATGTTTTAGAGCTTTTGGGAAAAATAAAACTTCATACTCTTGTTAATGATTCTAGAGTATTTAAACCAACAACTGACTTTATGAGAATCATTGTTTCAGCATATATTTATAGTACTATGGCAAAACATCTAGAGACTTTAGAGATGGATTTATTAATCGAAAAATTTCTAATCAAAAAAGAAGACTCACCATATGAATCATATGCTCTACTTAAAATCCTTGGAGCAGACCCAACACTAACAGGTGCAGATTCAAGTATGATAGATCATTATCTAACTTTAGAACTTAACTCAGAAACTTTGAATCAAATTGAAGAGATTAAAGAAGAGAACAAGTAACTATTTTATTATTTTAAATTTAATTATCACCAAGTTATAAAAAAGCTTTGAGTTTTATTGTTTTTTTCTTTTTTAACCAAATAAGAAAAAATCTGGTGGATATTATTGGGTAGATGCAATAATAGCATCCATTATAGAAGATGGAAAAATAGTAAAATATATGGCTTCAAGACAAGATATCACAGAATTAGTTGATAAAGAAAAGTTGATGAAACAAGAGATTAAAAGAATAAAGTCTGAAAATTTTAGAGATAGGGATAAGCTCAAGCTTCAAAAGAAGCTTGAAGATACAGAACAAAGATATGAGTCTTTACAAAACAGTCTTAAATCTGTTTAATCTTTTTTATTTTTAGGAAATGTTACCCACATATTATCTATTCTATTAAACTCACTTGATTCTTCATCTATTGAGATATTATCACTATTTTCATCTTTTCTTTTTAGTTGAAGCCATGCTATAAATATGGTTATTGCTAGTAGTGGTATTAATATAATTTGTTGTGGAAGTCTATCTTCATTTTGTACTTTTACACTTTCAACTTTCCACCCACTATCAACACCTGCTTTTTTCATAGCCTCAACTTGCTTATTGTTTCCAGGAAGTATCATGGCAACTTCCATTGGGCCAAATAGATTATCAAACATAAGACCAATATTGTCAAGTTTTTCTTTTCCTGTTTTTCCCTCACCTAGAGCCACTGAGAAAGTAAAAGTTTTTTCATCTCCTTCTAAGGTTTCTCCATTTACAACAAATTCTATTCTTTCTCCATCTTCCATATTTTTTGCCACATTAAATATTTCACTACCTGCAACTGTTTTATATGGGTCTTCAATTTTATCCCAAATAACATCTGGTCTAAAGATAAAGAAAGCCAAAAGTAAAAGGGCAACTGTTTCCCATATTTTATTTTTTCTAAACCAAAAACCTTGGGTTGCTGCAGCGAAAAGGAGCATACCTATTATAGATGAGACAACTACAACAATAAATTCAAAAGTATTGTCTATTCCTATCATAAGAAGTTGGGTATTAAAAATAAACATAAAAGGAAGCATAGCTGTACGAATATCGTAAGTAAAACCTTGTATACCTGTTCTTATTGGATCACCTTTGGATATGGCGGCGGCCGCAAAGGCGGCAAGCCCCACAGGGGGTGTATCATCTGCTAAAATTCCAAAGTAAAATACAAACATATGTGCTGCAATTAAAGGAATAGCAAGGTCATTAGCTGCACCTAAACTTACAATAACTGGAGCCATAAGAGAAGATACAACAATATAGTTTGCTGTTGTTGGAAGTCCCATACCTAGTATTAAACTAATAAGTGCAGTAAATAAAAGTATTAAATATATATTCCCACCAGATACATTTTCAACTACTCCAATAATAACTTGCCCAATACCAGTAAGTGTAACAGTTCCCACAATAATACCTGCAACTGCAGTAGCTACACCGATACCAATCATATTTTTAGCACCATTTATTAGACCAATCTCTAAATCAATAAAACCATTTTTTACTTTTTGAATAAATGCATTTTTTTCACCTCTAAAAAAGTCTATAAGAGGTCTTTGGGTTACAACAATAAATATCATAAATATAGTAGCCCAAAATGCAGATAAATCTGGAGAGAGTCTCTCAACTGTTAAAAGCCATACTAAAACAACAACAGGCAAAAGGTAGTGAAGACCTGAAAGTACAGTTGGACCAACTTTTGGAAGTTCTGTAATATCATCGTTTGGTAGGTCTGGAACTCTTGAAGCAACATAGACTAATGCTATATAAGCTATAGCAATTATGGCTAAGATAAACTCAAAAGTATAGGCGCCAGCAATGGCTTTTATTAGCTCTATTATTGGAGGTAAAACAAAAACTAAAAACCCTAGTACACTAACTACACTTGTAACACCAAGTAGTTTTCCAAGCATACTCATTTTATGTGGTCTTGGAAGTCCAGTCATTCCCGCTTTCATAGCTTCTAAGTGAACTATATATACTAAAGCAATATATGAAATCATAGCAGGTAAAAAAGCGTGTTTAATTACTTCTATAAATGGAATACCAACATACTCAACCATTAAAAAGGCAGCTGCTCCCATAATAGGTGGGGTTAGCTGACCATTGGTTGAAGAGGCAACTTCAATGGCTCCAGCTTTCTCTTTAGTAAAACCAACTTTTTTCATAAGTGGAATTGTAAAGGTTCCTGTTGTAACAACATTTGCAATTGAACTACCTGAAATCATACCAGTCATAGCTGAACTTACAACAGCAGCTTTTGCTGGACCACCTCTAAAGTGACCCATAAGAGAAAAGGCTACACGAATAAAATAGTTACCTGCTCCAGCTTGTTCTAAAAGGGCACCAAAAAGTACAAATAAGAACACCATAGTGGCACTTACCCCTATGGCAATACCAAAGGCACCCTCAGTAGTAATCCACATATGTGATATGATTTTTCCTACAGATGAACCACCATATACACCCGCTCCAAAAAATGCATAGGTAAGTGCAAGTATGGCAATAATCATAAGTGGGGGTCCAAGAGTTCTTCTTGTGGCTTCAAGTAAAAGTATAATACCAGCAATACTAAAGAAATAATCTATGGTATTAGGAACACCTAGTCTCATCTCAAAGTTGGTTGAGTCCCAAACTTGTGAATATATAAAAAAAGCAACACTAAAAATAAGGAGTATTCCCATTATCCAGTCATATATGGGGACATATTTTTTAGGAGAGTTTTTAAATGGAAGGTAACTAAGGTATGCTAAGAAACCAGCAAAAATAAGGTGAATACGCTTTACTACATCTGCATTTACCCAAGGTGTAAACTCTAAAACAAGAGGGGAGGATACATAAAGTTGAAAAAGTGACCATGAAAGTGCAAGGTAAAGTATAAATTTTGCAACTATTTTATTTGAAGGTTCTCTTCCACCAGTTTCTGATTCTGCTACTATATCTTCTGCATTTTTGTCCATAATGAGCTCCAAATATATTTTTAAACCCCAAATAGAGACTTAAAAATGTATTTATATAAAAAGGAAAGATTTCCTTTTTATATTGATTATTTAATTAAACCTGCTTCTTTGTAATATTTTAAAGCACCATTATGAAGTGGAGCAGATAAAGAATCTTTTACCATCTCCTCTTTTTTTAGGTTTGCAAATGCAGGGTGAAGTTTTTTAAATGCTTCAAAGTTTTCAAACACACCTTTAACAATTGTATAAATTGCATTGTCTGAAACTTTTGCTGAAGTAACAATTGTAGCACCTACACCAAATGTAACTGAATCTTCAGGGTTACCATTATACATTCCACCAGGGATTGTAGCTTTTCTATAGTAATCGTGATCTGAGATAAGTTTTTTAACAGTATCATCATAAACAGTTACAAGATTTGTTTCACAAGTAGTTGTTGCTTCTTTAATAGCACCATTTGGGTGACCAACAACATAAACCATTGCATCTATTTTGTTATCACATAGAGCTTTAGCTTGTTCACTTGCTTTTAATTCACCAGCAAGTTTGAAGTCATCTTTAGTCCAACCTTTAGCTTTCATAATAAGCTCAATTGTTCCTCTTTGACCAGAACCTGGATTTCCGATATTTACTCTTTTACCTTTTAGGTCATTGAAGTTTTTGATATTTGCATCTTTTCTAGCAAGAACTGTAAATGGTTCAGCATGAATAGAGAAAACTGCTCTTAAATCTTTAAATGCACCTTGGTCTTTAAATTTACTTGTACCATGATATGCATGAAACTGCCAATCTGATTGAGCAACACCTAAGTCTAACTCACCTGCTTTAATTGTGTTGATATTGTAAACTGAACCACCAGTTGATTCAACAGAACATCTTACACCATGAACTTTTTTATCTTTGTTAACAAGTCTACAAATTGCACCACCAGTTGGGTAATAAACACCTGTAACACCACCTGTTCCTATAGTAACGTACTCCATAGCCATAGCTGGTATTGAAAGTAAACCTGCTAACCCTAAGCTAATAAGACCTTTTTTTAGCATATCATTCTCCTTTAATAAATTTGATATGAAAAGATTATAACTTAAAGAATATTAAAATTATTATTAAAAAATATATTATTTTAATTATTTTATCTTAGCCTTTAAGGTAAATAACATATTACCTATTGGTATCATAGAAAAATCCAAGGACTGTATAACAATTAATCTAACTCTTTCTCTTTTTTTTCTATAATCTATCCCTGCTAATAATTCTATTTTATCGTAAAACTCTTCATCACCACAAGGTTTTCCTGTTCTTGTTTTTTTTTAATAGTTTTGTTTGTGTATTTTCTTGTAGAAATTCTTTATAGTTTATTATATTATCTATTGGTTCATAGTTTGATAATAATTTATCTTCTTAGTCTATACCTTACACTTGAATATTTATAATTCCAAGGGTATTTAACCATTAATATAATACTCAAAATAATATAAAGTGAAGATTCAAGCCAAGAAGTGGAATTTTATATCACAACTTGCTATTTTTACCTAAACAAAAAAGAACTATTTTTCTTATGTATTTAACAAAAGGATATACAAAGTTTCTAAAAAACTTATTATTTTTAAAATATATTCTATTTCTTGAAACTTCATTTAGCAAAATTATTGCATCTAAGCCTTGATAAATCTTATCTTCATCTACTCTTATAATAAAGCCATCATTTATATTAAAGCCTAAGTTGTCAAACTCTTTTATAGCCTCCTTATCCTCTCGTGCATTTATAAGCATAAGATTATGTTTCTCTTTTATTTTTATATAGTTTGCATAGGTCTTACAAAAAGGACACTCTTTATCATAAAATAGTTCTATTTTCATATTTGATTATACAATATATAAAAGATGTTTACACTAAGGAATAAATTGTTTTAAAGTCTAATTTTTTAAATTTTAAGTGAAATATATAAGGATTTATCTTAAGCCCTTGTGTCAATCTTTTTTGATTTCTAGACTATTTTTTACTAACTAAAATACCACCAACAACAATAAGTACAATTCCTATAAAAGTATACATATCTGGCATAAGATCCCCTAGCATCACACCAAATCCAATAGCAAAAGGAATATTGGCATAACTCACCACTCCAATAATACTTGCTTTACTTATACTATATGCTCGTGTTAAAAACCATTGTGAAGTTGTAGAAATAACTGCCATAAGACCCAACAGTAACCAAATAGTTGGATTAGTATAAAGTTGTAAAGTTACCAAGGGAGTAAAAAGAGAAAGTGCAAGTGGTATAAGCATACCTACTCCCATAAATGAAAGCATGATAACTCGGGCATCATATATATCTTTGATTCTCTTAATCGTGGCATATGCAGCTGCAGCAAAAAATCCACCCAAGACTCCTAAAATATGCTCCAAGGAAATCTCTATACCAAATGGCTTCATAATAAATAACACCCCTAAAAACCCAATAATAAGTGCAAAAAAGGTACGTAAGCTAATAGTCTCTTTCATTAAATAGTATGCAAGTATTGTTACAAAAAAAGGCGAGGTTTTATTTAAAACCACAGCTTCTCCTAAAGGTATAGTAGCAATAGTATAAAAAAATAGCACCATAGCAACTGCTCCAAAAAATCCTCTTAAAAAAAGCAAATGAAGTTTTGAAGTATCTATTGTAACTGAGAATTTTTTAAGGGTTAAAAGGATAATTATAAATCCCAATAGATTTCTATAAAATACAATTTCAAGAGGGTCTATACTTTGAGAAAGCAGTTTTGCAACTGCTCCATTAAGCGCTCCTAGCAAAGCACTGATGAGCATAAACAAAGCACCTCTGTCCATAGATTTTAGTTTTTCTGACATTATTGATGTCCTTTTGTAGGTTTGATTTAAATAAAAATATATCTACTTATTTTATAATTGAAAAAACACTATAGTCAAAAGAAGTTTAAATCATGGGAAAGGTTTGCCTTGTGGTGTATCCCAATAAGAAAGTTATAAGAAAGTTTACTTTAGCATAAACTTTAGTTATAATCATGAAAGTTGCTTGAAGAGTAAAAATTACTTTTAGGATAAATTAAGTGAAAAATAATAAATATAAAGCAAGAAGATTTTTATTCCCAATTCTATCTTTAGTACTTATCTCAATTGTATTAATTGCAAGCGTAAGTTCATACATATCAATAAATATGTTTACTACTCATACAGAAGAAAATATCCAAGAAACTACATTATTGTATACTCAAAGACAAAAAGAAAAAGTTTATAAAGATGTTAACTTTGTAAATGATTCTATAAAGTTTAAGATAAAATCAATGGAAGAAAGACTAAAAATAGCTTTAAAAGAAAAATTAAAAGTTGCTTTAAATATTGCTAGTTCTATACACAATAAATACAAAAATAGTCATAATAAAGAAGAGATAAAAGAAAAAATAGCCCAAGCCTTAACTGAGATTAAATTTAACAATCGTAATTACTATTTTATGTATGATAATAAAACAAAGGTTATTTTTGGTCACCCATTAAAGGAGTTTATTGGTAAAAATATGACCAATTTTAGAGACGCTAGAGGTAGAAGTCTTATGCAAACTGATGCAAAAATATTAGAAAAGAAGAAAATAGGATTTAATAAAATATATTTTCTTAAACCTGATAAAAAAGATGAACAGTTTCCTAAAATCACTTGTATAGGAAAATATGAACCACTTGATTTGGTTTTAGGTCTTGGTGAGTATCTTGATGTTATTGAAAAGCAAGTTAAGAAAGAGTTACTAAGTAGGTTTTCTAATATCTCTTATGAACAAAAAGATAGTTATATAGTTATATTAGATTTACATAATAAAAATGGTGGAGACGAATTTGCTACAGTTTTATTAAACTCAAATAAACCTGAATTGCAAGGAAAAAAAGTTACAACTAAAACAAAAGATATAAAAGGCAATCTATTCAAAAAAGACTTTTTAGAATTAGTCGTAGAAAAAGGAAGTGGGTATTCATCATATTGGTATAAAAAACCATCTACTAATGTTCCTTCAGAAAAAATATCCTATTTTCTTCTTCAAGAAGACTGGAACTGGATAATCGCAAGTGGCTTTTACTATGAAGATTTAGAAAAACAAATTCTTAAGATGAGGGAATCTGTAAGTACCCATACAAAAGATACTATTACTAAAACAATTATGTGGATTGCCATATTGTCTTTATTTGCTATTATTATTGCTATATTTGTATCATTTAAAATTGACCAAACAATTAAAGCATATATAAATACTATTATTAATTATGAAGACCATAAGAGAAAACAAGAAAACTTACTTATGCAACAAAGTAAAATGGCAGCAATGGGAGAGATGCTAGGAAATATTGCACATCAGTGGAGACAACCATTATCTACCATTTCAATAGCTTCAACTGGAGCAAAACTCCAAAGAGAAATGAATTGCTTAACTGATAAACAACTAGATACAGTGTTTGATTCTATCAATAATTCAGCTCAATTTTTATCTCATACAATTGATGATTTTAGAGACTTTTTCAATCCAAGTAATAACAAAGTAAATAAGAGTTATCTTGCTGATACTTTTAATAAAACACTAAATATTATAGAGGCACAATTTGTATCAAAAGAAATAGAGATTATACAAAACATAGAAAATATTGAAATAAAAACTATTGAAAATGAACTTATACAAGTAATAATAAATATTTTAAATAATGCAAGAGATGCTTTATTAAAATTGAAAAATCAAAAAAGATTGATTATTATAAATATTTATAAAGAAGAAAAAAACATTGCGATAAAAATCAAAGATAATGCAGGTGGAATCCCTGAAGATATAATTGATAAAATCTTTGAACCCTATTTTACTACAAAACACCAATCCCAAGGAACAGGAATAGGATTGTACATGAGTGAAGAGATTATAAAACTACATCTAAATGGTGCAATAAGTGTAGATAATGATATTTTTGAATATGAAGGTATTGAATATACAGGAGCAATGTTTAAAATTATATTGCCTTTATCATAAAAGCTTATCTGAAATAAATTTACTCTTTCTTATTTACAATTTAACTAACTTTAAAAGATAAAAATTCTGTATTTTCTTAGTATAGCCTTGTTATTTGTTAGATAATTTACACTACTTTTAAATATCCCCTCTGCTGTCAACTTTTAAAATCTTCATTTGAAGTAAATTCATCATTTTCCAATATTGATAAAATCTCTTTTTCATTAATAGTTAAATTTAATCTATGCATAAATACTCCTTTATGTAGTGATGTATAGATCATGTATTTTGATTATATTATAATTAACAAAGTTAAAAGTGGAGATTTAGAATTTAAGTCGTAGTTTTGGATTTCTCAAATTTATTATTAAAGATTAAATCTCTCTTGTACCCTTACATGGTCACGCTTTGTTACTTTTTTCAGCGATAAAATAAGTAACCAAAAAATCTGTTTTCAATTGCTATCGCTAATGTTTACTTTCGTTTGTATTGTTATTTTACGATGAGATTAGGTTAACTGTTCTATTTTAAAAGTATTAGTATCGTAAATAAAGCGGTAGATTTTAGTTTCAGACAAGGAAGAGAAGAAAATCTGCGATTGAGCTTACTAAGAAGTAAGTGATTGAGCTGATTTTCTTATTTGACGCAGTATCAAGTTAAAAGATACTGCTTTATTTTATTCCCATTCTATTGTTGCTGGCGGTTTTGAGCTGATGTCATAAACAACTCTGTTGATTCCATCAACCTCATTGATAATTCTTCTACTTATTGTTTCCAAAATATCATGTGGTATATGTGCAAATGTAGCTGTCATACCATCTGTTGCTTCTACTATTCTTACACAAACAGTGTTGTCATAAGTTCTATTATCACCCATAACACCTACTGATTTTACGTTTAATAGTACTGTAAATGCTTGCCATGTTTTGTCATAAAGACCAGTTGCATAAAGAACATCTAACATAATAGTATCTGCCTTTCTAAGAATCTCTAAGTCTGGTTTGTTTACATCTCCCATAACTCTAATAGCAAGTCCAGGTCCAGGGAAAGGGTGTCTTCCAATCATATCTTTTGGAAGTCCTAATTCAAGTCCTAAAAGTCTTACTTCGTCTTTGAAGATTTCTCTTAATGGCTCGATTAAATCAAATGTCATCCAATCAGGAAGTCCACCTACATTGTGGTGAGATTTGATAGTTTTTGAAGGTCCTTTTACAGATACAGATTCAATAACATCTGTATAGAGTGTACCTTGTGCTAAGAACTCTATTCCATCATGTTTTTTTGCTTCTTCATCAAACACAGTGATAAATGTTTCACCGATGATTTTTCTTTTTGTTTCAGGGTCTGTTACACCTGCTAGTTTACTCAAGAACTGCTCACTTGCATCTACTGTGATTAAAGGTACACCACGAGCTTTAAACATAGCTTCCACTTGTTCTCTTTCATTTGCTCTTAAAAGTCCATTATCAACAAATACAGGTATAACTTGAGTACCTATTGCTTCTGCTAAAAGTGTAGCTACAACAGAAGAGTCAACTCCCCCTGAAACTCCACAAAGAACTTTTTTATCTCCAACTTGGTCTTGTATTTTTTTGATTTGTTCTTTTGCAAAAGAACCCATGTTCCATGTACTTTCACAATCACAAATATATTTTGCAAAGTTTTTAAGTAGTTTTGCACCCTCTTGTGAGTGATATACTTCTGGATGGAATTGAAAAGCATAAACCAATCTATCCAAATCAGCAATTGCTGCATATGGTGAGTTTTCACTTGTAGCTATTTTTTCAAATCCTTCAGGGATTTTTTCAACTCTATCACCATGACTCATCCATACAGTTTGCCCATCTGTTGTATCTCTAAATATATCACTTTGTTTTTCAAAACTTAATTTTGCTTTTCCATATTCGTGATGGTCTGCTGGAATTACACTTCCACCAAAGTGTTGAGAAATAAGTTGCATACCATAACAAATACCTAAAATAGGTAATCCAAGCTCAAATATCTCTTTATCTGGATGATATGAATCTTTAGCATAAACAGAAGCTGGTCCACCACTTAAAATTATACCTTTTGGTGTTCTAGCCTTTATATCTTCTATACTTTCACTATATGGTACAATTTCTGAATAAACACCAGACTCTCTAAGTTTTCTTGCAATGATTTGAGTATATTGACTACCGAAATCTAATACAACAATAGGTACATGTTTCATTTGTTATTTTCCTTCTTATTTCACACTTATTTGTGTTTGCATATTACAATTTTTAATCAGGGATTTTATCTAAATAGTTGTAAAAAATTGGTTAAGTGTTTTTTTCATCTTCTATTTCTTGAAGATTTGTTTTCCCACATTTGGGACAAGGGTTTCCAGGATTGCTATAGCATGAATAACAAAACATCGTATCACAGCCTTCACAACTATGTTTGCAATGTTTACATACATAAGTTCTAGCTCTTTTAAATTTTTCTTTTTTAGAACTTTTAAAAATCCAAGAAAACATCAAAACTCCTTAAAATAGAATAAAAAAGGGCTACCAAGTAAAACCTTAGTAGCCCTTTTATTTAATCAATTATATTAGATGTTTTATCCAACGTGATAAAAACCTAAAACTTCATATTGTACATACCAAACAGCAATTGATACAATATATCCTATTAAAATAGTCCAAGAATATTTCATATGAGCACCGAACGTATATATACCATGAAGTTTACCCATAACACCAACACCTGCAGCAGAACCAAATGAGATTAAAGATCCACCAACACCAGCTGTTAAAGTTACTAACATCCATTGGTCAAGTCCCATTTCTGGAGAGGCTTTAAGAACTGCTGACATTACAGGAACATTATCAACGATTGCAGATAAGAATCCTACCCCAATATTTGACCATGTTGGGCCTAAAACATTTGGATCATAAACCACTGCGGCTAATGCTAACCAACCTATAAAGTATAAAGCACCAACTGCTGCTAAAATACCAAAGAAGAACATTAAGGTGTTGTTTTCAATTTTTGCCATTGAGTGGAAAATATTGAAATGGTCAGAACCATATTTTTTCTTTAAACCATAAGAGTAGATTTTAAGTAATGATAGACCAAACATCATACCCCACATTGCAGGTAAATGTAAAACTTGGTGAGACATTACAGCACAGAAAATCGTAAATACACCAAGACCCATAACTACTTTTGAACCTGCTGCCATTTCTGGTTTTTTCTCTTTTGAAGCATCAAAAGCTGGTACTTCATTAGGAACAAATTTAACTAATATAATTGCAGTAACAAAATACCCAAGAATAGAAGCTGGGAATAAGAACATAAAGTCTGTAAAAGAACCTTTCCCTGCTGTCCATGCCATAAGTGTAGTAATATCACCAAATGGAGACCATGCACCACCTGCATTTGCAGCAACAACAATATTGATTGCACCTGGAACTAAGAAGTCTTTTCTTGTCTTTTCAATAGTAATTAATACTGTTGATAAGATCAAAGCAGTTGTTAAATTATCTGCTATAGGTGAAAGGAAAAATGCAATAATCCCTGTTACCCAGAAAAGTTTTCTATACGTAAAACCTTTTGAAACTAGATTATATTTTAATCTATCAAATACTCCCATATGAATCAATGACTCAATATAAGTCATAGCAACAAATAAGAAGAAAAAGATTTCCGCAATTTCTAAAATAAGATGTTGTGCTTGTGTATGAACCGAGTTCATATCTAAGCCGTTCATTGCATAATATACAGCAACTAACATAAACATCAATGTACCAATTAATAAAGCAGGTTTTGCCTTATCAATAGCATATTTTTCTTCCGCCGCAACAAAATAATAACCAACAATAAATATTAATAAACATGAAATTCCTACCCACGTCATAGTTAAGTCAGGATTAGCGTGAGCTTCCCCTCCTCCACCTGATGCGAAAGCAGCAACTGAAATTAAAAGTAATGATACTAAACTTTTTAGCATTAATTCTCCTTGATAAAATGAGCGCCAAGTGAACTTTTACGTTCAAGAGCACTAGTCAAAATAGATTTTGCCGTAAGCAATCTTAAAAACAATAATCTACCAACATCTTCTTTTAAAAATGTTTCGATTTGTGTCAATGCTGTACGCAAATTCGATTCATTTCTTACTATTGAAGCATTTTCCCACATAAGTTTTCTTAATAGGTTTTTTATATCTTTATCAATGTTTTTATTTCTTATATGTTTAGATATCTTTTTGTTGTAATCGCTTTGTTTTATCTCAAAATGACTCTTTAGACTATGTTCAACTGCAATTTTAGAAAATACTATACCTTCTAATAGTGAATTTGAAGCAAGTCTATTTGCTCCATGAACTCCAGTACAAGCACACTCACCTATTGCATATAGGTTTTTCATACCTGATACTTGTGCATCTAGATTTGTAGGTATTCCACCCATTGTATAGTGAAAAGCTGGTGAAATCGGTACGTCCTCAAAAGGTAATTCAAAGCCAAGGTCTTTTAGATTTGCATAAATGTTTGGGAATCTTTTTTTAAAAAACTCTTTTTTAAAGTTTTTAAACGATAAAAATACACCCTTACCTGTTTTTGTTGCATAATCAAATATCGCACGACTTACTATATCTCTAGGAGCTAGCTCTCCATCTTCATGATAATCAAATAAAAATCTTCTATTATCCTCATCTACTATAAAAGCACCCTCACCTCTTAAAGCCTCACTTAAAAGAGGTTTTCTAGCAAAGTGAGTTCCTCTTACAACTGTGGGATGAAACTGAAGCATCTCCATATCTTTTAAAGATATTCCTTTTTCTAAGCAAATACCTTGAAGTTCCCCAGAGATTGAAGTAGAGTTTGTATGATATTTATATAAAGAACCAACTCCACCACTTGCAATGATAGTGTTATGTGCATAAACAACTTTTTCTTCTATTTCATTAACAAAATACTGGACACCATAACAAACATCATCTTTGATAAGTAAATCACTTACTACAACATTTGTAACGAGTTCGTGGGGGAATTGTTCGATTAAGAACATATGTATCATTCTACCGGTTGCATCACCATCAGCATGTATGATTCTACTTCTGCTATGAGCTGCTTCTTTTGTAAGGGCTATTTCACCCTTTGCATTTAAATCAAACTTTAATCCTGAATTTATTATATCTTTTACTGCTTCGTTTGATTTTTCACTTAAAAGTTTTACTGCATTTATATTGTTGTGGTGAACACCTGCATTTAAAGTATCTTCAATATGTACAGGAATATCCTCTTTATCAACAGCAAAGGCAACTCCACCTTGTGCCCAAAAAGTATTACACTCCCAAGGGGATTTTTTAGCCAAAAGTAGTACTTTTTTATCTTTAGGGATAAGTCTTGCTGCATTTAATCCAGCAATTCCAGAACCTATAATAACGTAGTCGTAAATCACTTAGATGATACCTCTTTTGTATCATCAACATAGACAGGTGGCGCCTTATAACCACACCCTGAAAAACTTAATATAAATAGTGTTATAATTATTGCATGAAAAATGCTAACGAAATTCTTACTCATTTGAAATATTATCCTGAATTTAAAAAAATTAATACCAATATTACTATAGAAAGACTAATTAATGCCTTACCTCTTAAACTAAAAAAAGGTATAAAATTTGGTTATATAAAAAACCAAACTCTTTTTTTCGTATTAACACATCCTGTTTATAAAATGGAATTTGAGTATAACAAGAGTTTGATAAAATCACTTTTAAAAAAAGCAAATATTGCAAATGTAAATGATATAAAGTTTTTCGTAACTAATGTTATTGAAAAAAAAGAAGAAGTTCATGAACAAAAAGATTTTTATATAGAGCGTGCTCATGGTATCTTTGAGAACTTTTGCAAAGATGAAAAACTACGAAATAAATTTGAAGAAATTAGAAAAGTAATTAAAAGCTCTTAAGCTTTTTTTCGCACTCTTTGTAGTCTGGACAATACTTTTCAACCAAATCCCAAAACTTTTTAGAATGATTTTTGTGTTTTATATGTGATAATTCATGAATTACTACATACTCTATAACACTTGCTGGAAATTTCAGCAAGTTTAAGTTTAGATTTATAGTGTTGTCATGGGAACAAGAACCCCATCTTGATTTGTTGTTTCTATATTTTACTACTTTTGGAAAAAGTTGCATTATGTTTGC
Organism: Arcobacter denitrificans (SeqCode); assembly: GCF_048571185.1. GTDB lineage: Bacteria > Campylobacterota > Campylobacteria > Campylobacterales > Arcobacteraceae > Arcobacter > Arcobacter denitrificans. The sequence goes on from NZ_CP182350.1 coordinate 260,054, forward strand.
TTGATTATTAACTATTGGAGTTATTATAAAAGGGGCTTTATTTTTATAAAATTTTATCAAATCAAAATCTTCAAAATCTTTTTTTTCAAACTTCTCACCCAAATAATAAAATTGCTCTTGTGATATTGTTGCACTTTTTTTATTTAGATGTTTTAATATCCAATCTTCTTTTTTTAAAATCAAATCTTTTGCATCATCTAAAGAAAAATATTTATTTGCAGTAATTTGAATAAAATTATTCTCAATAATTCTCAAATAGCAATGTCTAACATTTTTTTTATTTATTAATTTTGCATCTACTTCTTTTTCATCTAGTAAAACTTTAAACTCCAAAATTATCCTTAAGTATATTTTTGATAAAATCCACATACTATTATATTGTAATATAATAAAAATTACATTGAGGAAAATGATGAAAATTGCAAATAGAATGGAGAACTTATCTCCGTCGGTTACAATGGCTATTACCGCTTTAGGAAGAGAACTTAAAGCACAAGGTAAAGACATTCTAAGTTTTAGTGCTGGTGAACCAGATTTTAACACGCCTGATATAGTAAAGCAAGCGGCAATTAAAGCGATTCAAGACGGACATACTAAGTATACCGCTGTTGAAGGTATCACTGAAACTAAAAAAGCAATTATTAATAAACTAAAAAGGGACCATGGACTAAATTATGATTTAGATGAAATCATAATCTCAAATGGTGCAAAACACTCTTTATTTAATCTTTTTCAAGTACTAATTGAAAAAGATGATGAAGTTATAATTCCAGCACCTTATTGGGTTACATATCCTGAGCAAGTAAAGTTTTCAGATGGTATTCCAGTTTTTATAGAAACAGATGATTCTACTTCATTTAAAGTAACTGCTAACCAAGTAAAAGCAGCTATAACGGATAAAACAAAAGTTTTATTATTAAATACACCTTCAAACCCAACTGGTGCTGTTTATACAAGAGAAGAATTAACTGCCATTGGAAAAGTTTTAGAAGGAACTGATATCTTAGTTTTCTCTGATGAAATGTATGAGAAGATCATGTATGATGGCAAAGAGTTCTGTGCAGTAGCAGAAGTTAGTGAAGATATGTTTCAAAGAACAGTTACAATAAATGGACTAAGTAAAGCAGTTGCTATGACAGGGTGGAGATTTGGATATCTTGCAACTCCTCAAAAAAACTTAGTAAAAGCTATGATTAAACTTCAAGGTCAAGTTACATCAAACGTAAACTCAATCACTCAACACGCAGCAATCTGTGCTTTAGAGGGTGAAGCTGATGATACAATTGAAATCATGAGAAAAGAGTTTGAAAAAAGAAGAGATATTGCAGTTGAAAAGTTTAACTCTATTAAAGGTATCTCTTGTGTTATACCTGATGGTGCTTTTTATCTTTTCGTAAATATCAAAGACCTAACTTTTGATTCTATGAAATTCTGTGCAGACTTACTTTCGCAAAAAGGCGTAGCAGTAGTACCAGGTCTTGCATTTGGTACAGAAGGGTATTTTAGATTCTCTTTTGCTACAGATTTAGATTCTATTTTAAAAGGTATTACTAGAATAGAAGAGTTTGTTAACGAGAACTACTAAATAATGACTCTTCAAAAAAAAGCAACGGTTGTCTCATCTAGCGTTGCTGCAATTCTTACACTAATAAAATTAGTCGTAGGAATTGCAAGTGGGTCAGTTGCAGTTTTAGCTTCTGCTGTTGATTCAGTTTTGGATATGTTTGTATCTGTATTTAACTACTTTGCTATATCAAATGCAGAAAAACCAGCTGATAAGTATTTTAATTATGGTAGAGGTAAAATAGAAGCCTTAGCTTCTGTTATTGAGGGTACGATTATTACTCTATCTGGGCTTTTTTTATTATATCAAGCTATTGAAAAAGCTATTAATGGTGAGGTTTCAAAGTACCTTGAAGAGTCATTGACTGTAATGATTATCTCTTTAGTTATAACTGTAAGCTTAGTAATATACCTAAACTATGTATCTAAAAAAACAAACAGTATGGTGATAAAAGCTGATGCCCTACACTACAAAACAGATGTATATTCAAATGTTGCAGTATTGACTTCTTTGGTATTGGTAAACTTTACAGGATATGAGATAATTGATGTCTTAATAGGTGGTGCTATTTCATTATATATTATCTACTCAGCTTATGAGCTTATTCAAAATGGTGTTTTAGTTTTACTTGATAAAGCAGTTGACCAAACAACAGTAAAACAACTAGAAAAAATACTTATATCAGAAGATAGAGTAAATAATCTACACCTTCTAAAAACAAGAGAAGTTGGAAATAAAATATTTGTTGAAGTGCATTTAGTTTTTGATTGTCTTATTACACTAATGGAAGCTCATAAGATATCAGATAAAATAGAGAATAAAATCAGAAAAATAGACAAAGAGAAAAATTGGATAATCAACATCCATATGGATCCCTATGATGATTTTGAGTCAAATGATGAGGAGCATGATTTACATTAAGTAAATAAAGTATTATGAAAAATAAATTTATAAAAAAAACACTTTTATACTCTACTCTTTCTTTAGTACTTTCAATATTTTTATCTTTTACTTATATATTTTTTCCACAACTGCCAGAATCATTTGATAGTAACTTAAGAGATACACTTTTTAAAATAAGAGGTGAAATCCCAAATAATGAAACTGTTTTTATTGTTGATATTGATGAAAAATCTTTACAAGCCTTAGGTCAATGGCCTTGGTCAAGGGACAAAATATCAAAAATCCTAGAAAACCTCACAAATGCAGGAGTTGGACTCATTGCATTTGATGTTGTTTTTGCAGAAGAAGATAGAACCTCTCCACATAAAATACTTAATCAATATAATGTAAAAATGGACAATATTCCAAATCATGATGAAATATTTGCAAAAACTGTTGCTACTACACCAACAATCTTGGGTTATCAGTTTGAACTAGAAAAAGATAATGAACACGTAAGCAAAGATGCCCCTTCTATTCCTGCAATTTTTGTAGAGAGAAATAAAAACCCTGAGCAAAACTACCTTATCACAGCTACTGGAACTATTTTAAATATCCCAATAGTACAAGACAATGCATACTCTAGTGGCTTTTTTAATAATATTCCAGATGAATCAGGGATTATACGAAGTGTACCTTTAATCATTTCATATGATGATGCTATCTATCCATCTTTGGCTTTAGAGATTTTGAGAATTATCACGGATACAAAACGAGTAGATGTTAATTATGACCCATATGGAGTTAAGAATGTAAAGCTAAATAATATCACCATTCCAACTGATAGACATGGTAGGATACTAGTAAACTTTAGGGGAAAAGAGAAAAACTTTAAATATATCTCTGCTTTAGATATATATAATGATAAATTTGACAAAGAGTATATAGAAGGAAAAGTTGGATTAGTAGGAACTTCTGCTGCTGGACTACTTGACTTAAGAGCAACTCCTTTTGAGTCAGTTTATCCAGGAGTTGAAGTACATGCAAATGTGGTAGACAATATTATAACTGGTGACTTTATCTATAAAGCTTCATGGATTGATGGTGCAAACTTAGCAATTATTTTTGCCCTATCAATTGTGGTTATGTTAGCTATTACATTTACACCTTTTTGGTATAATCCTGTTATTACTATAATATTTCTAGGAACTACACTATATGGGGTTTATTATGCTCTATTTAGCCAAGGCTTAGTTTTTAATATTTTTTATCCACTAATAACAATTGTAGCATCTGCTGTTATTGCTACACTACTTGATTACTTTTTTGAGATTAAACAAGAAGAGGCTATCAAGAAGAAGTTTGCTTCTAAAGTATCAAAAGAGGTTATGGATAGTCTTTTATTAGACCCAAATAATAGTACATTTTCAGCTACTCAAAAAGAGATTACGGTGTTTTTTAGTGATGTAAGAAACTTCACAAACATATCTGAATCTATGCCTAATGCAACTGTATTAATTGAGTTCTTAAATGAATATATGGACCCAATGACTGATATAATTATAAAAGAAAAAGGTACAGTTGATAAATTTATCGGTGATGCTATTATGGCATATTGGAATGCACCAGGGAATGTTCCAGACCATGCAGAAAGAGCTGTTATAGCAACCCTAAATCAACTTCACTTAATAGATGAATTAAATAAGAAAGTAAGACAAGACCCAAGATTTGAAAATACTGTAAAGATGAGTGATAAGATGGGAGTTGACCCAATAGAGATTGGTATAGGATTAAATACGGGTGTTGCAGTTGCAGGAGAAATGGGAAGTAGCCAAAGAAGTGATTATACTGTTATTGGTGACCCTGTAAACCTAGGTGCAAGACTTGAATCACTTTGTAAATACTATAACTCAAAATGTAATATTTCAAGCTTTACAAAAGAGCAACTAAAAGGCAGTTATATATATCGATTTATAGATTTAGTGACTGTAAAAGGGAAAAGTGAACCTATTGCAATATGGCAAATTCATGATTATGATAGGGACGAAAGTGAACATAAACTTTATAAAACATCAAAACAAAGACTTAAAGATGAACTCGAACTTTATCACAAAGCAATTGAGCTTTATAAAACTGCAAAATTTAAAGAAGCTTTAGAGATTTTTAAAGATGTTAACAACTGGGAAGATAAATCAAATAAAAATATTTATGATATTTATATACAAAGATGTGAACACTATATAAAAGAGCCTCCAACAGATTTTAATGGAGTATTTATACACACTACAAAAGGATAATTTTCAATCTTTTAAGATTTTTGTTATACTAAAGAAAAAGAATATAGAAAGGATAGAAAATGGAAATAGTTTTTGCATTGATTTATCTTGCTATGTTTATAATAGCTTTTTTCTTAAGTCTTGCTAGTGTGAGATACTTTATAACTATGTGGAAGTATAAACATAGAAAAAAAGATGGGAGCGAGGATGATGATTTTAAGAAGTTTGATTAGGGAATTAAACTTACGTGTTCTCTCTTGAAGAACAAGTTCTTCGCTTTCTGACTTTTTAGTTGTAAAAAGTAAGACAAAAAGCAACCAGACGAGTTGATGAAGGCAAAGCTTTCCTCCAGTTATATATTTATTTTCTGCCCTGCAAAACTCACTAAAGAGTGCATTTAGCACTCTTCTTAACATTCAAACAGTTTCGGGCGTAACCGAAAATAAACATCTAACTTCCGGCTTCATCAAAGTCTGGGAAGAATGAAAGTTTGAACTATCATAAGTAAAGTTAGAAACCTAAACAAATCAAAAATGCAAATGTCCTTATCCCACCTTTTATCTCCAACATTGAAACAGGGGAAAACTTGTGCTAAATGCACAAGGCAAACTTCGTGCGTTAAGCCGAAGGTTTATTTCTCTTTTCGGAAAAGAGTTACAACTGTTTGAGTAAATAAATGTGCTAAATGCACATTTATTTATAAGTTTTGTAACTCAGATGCCGGGACGAAGTGACTAAATTCTGGTACAGACAAAAGATAAATAATAAGTGAGGGAACCCAAAGAGCGAAGCCCGTCAGATATTTAAGAAATATTTTATTTATATAATTCTTTCATAATATCCTTATAAAAACAAAAAGCACTATATAACACATATTTAGATATTATATCTATCTAAAATTATAAACAATATATAGGATTTTAAAACTCATATGGCATTAATAGACTTACAAAACATTTCAAAACAATACGACATCAAAGTAATACTTAAAAATGTAAACTTTACACTAAACCAAGGACAGAGAATCGCTGTCATTGGACAAAACGGTCAAGGAAAATCAACACTTCTTAAAATCATCACAGGAGAAGTGGAAGTTGATAGTGGAGAAAAAGCTATTGATAAATCTCTTAAAATAGAGATGCTTGCCCAACAACCTAAATTCAAAGCTAATCTAATGGTAAGAGATGCCATTGAAGAACAACTTGTGGAAGTAAAAAGTGCAAAAGATGAGTATGAAGAAATATCTCACAAACTAATGACTGATTATGAAAATGAGACACTTTTACACAGACAAAGTGAGCTTGCAACTTTTTTAGAGTTTCACAACGCTTGGGACTTGGATAATCTAATTGAGAGAGTATTAATAGAGTTTCAGTTAAAAGAGTTTGAACATAAAGATGTAAATCTTTTAAGTGGAGGAGAGCAGCGAAGAGTTAGTCTGGCTGGGTTGCTTTTGAGAAAACCTGATGTTTTATTACTAGATGAGCCTACCAACCACCTTGATGTTTATATGGTGGAGTTTCTTGAAGAGTTACTTATCAAAAACAACTTTACTCTTATCTTTATCTCACATGATAGGTATTTTATAGATAATATCGCAACTGAAATAGTAGAAGTAGAAAATGGTGAAATTAAAAAGTTCAAAGGCGGATATACAAGTTATCTAGAACAAAAGCAACAAATGCTTGAAAACATGGAAAAAGAGCATCACAATCTAATAAGAATGGTTAAAAGAGAAGCTTATTGGATGCAACATGGAATAAGCGCAAGAAGAAAAAGAAATGAAAGAAGAAAATCAGAATATTTTGATTTAAAGAAAAAAGCTAAATCAAATCCATCCCTTATCAAAAAGATGAGTGTAGAACTGCAAAGGGAACAAAAAGCATTTAACAGTAGTGAAGAAGCAAAAATACAAAACAAAAGAAAAATGCTTTTTGAACTAGATGACATTTCAAAAACACTTGGAAACAAACTATTAATAAAAGACTTCACAACTAGAATCTTGCAAAAAGACACCATAGCAATAGTAGGACCAAATGGTACTGGAAAATCTACTATGCTAAAAATCTTTATGGATAAACTACAAATTGATAGTGGAAGCTTTAAAAAAGGTGATTTCAAAATAGGATACTTTGACCAACAAAGAGAGATGTTAGATGATAGTAGAAATCTTATGGAAACATTTTGTCCAAATGGTGGAGATAGAGTTGTTCTAGCAGATGGAAGAAACCTCCATGTTTATGGTTATCTTAAAAACTTTTTATTTCCAAGGGAATATTTGGATAAAAAAGTTGGAGTACTAAGTGGTGGAGAAAAGAACAGAGTTGCTCTTGCACTACTGTTTACTAAAGATATTGATTGTATGGTTCTAGATGAGCCAACAAATGACTTAGATATCCCAACCATAAACATCTTAGAAGAGTATTTACAAAACTTCCAAGGAGCACTTATATTTGTATCTCATGATAGATATTTTGTAGATAAAATTGCTAAAAAACTTTTTGTATTTAAAGGACATGGTGGTGAGATTTTTGAGTCTTTTCAACCATATACAGAGTATCTTGAAATAGAAAAAGAGTTAAAAGAGTTAAATGATTTGGATAAAGAGTTTACTAAAACACAAAATAATCAAACAAAGAACTCTACACCAAAAAAGCAAACAAAACTAAGCTATAAAGACCAAAGGGATTATGATAACCTGCCAAATGAGATTGAGGATTTAGAGCTAAAAATAGAAGAGATTACTCAGTGTTTATCAAATCCAACTTGCTATGAACAAAAAGGTATAGTAGCTATTTCTCAAGAGTTAGAAGAAGTAAAAAGTATTTATGAGGAAAAAGTTGAAAGGTACTTAGAACTAGAAGAGATGATAGAGAGTTTTAACTCTTAGTTTGCTACAATAGAAAATAAAATTATAAATTATAAAAGGACTTTGTATATGAGTTTAAAAGAACAGCTAAAATCAGACTTAAAAGATGCTATGAGATCAAAAGAGATTGTAAAAAGAGATTCTATAAGAGCTATTAATACAATGATTAAACAAATTGAAGTAGATGAGAGAAAAGACTTAAATGATGAAGATGTTATTAAACTTATACAAAAAGGTATAAAACAAAGAGAAGAAGCAGCAATTCAATACAAAAATGCTGGAAGAGATGATCTAGTTGAAGTAGAACAAGAACAAATAGATATTTTCAAAGCTTATTTACCACAACAATTAAGTGATGCAGAACTAGAAGCTGGAATGAAAGAGCTTATATCAGAAGTTGGAGCAACATCAATAAAAGATATGGGAAAAGTAATGGGTAGTGCTAGCAAAAAGTTTGCAGGTGTTGCTGATGGGAAAAGAATAAGTGAAATGGTAAAAAAGCTTTTAGCATAAAATATAAGGAAAACTCATGACAACTATTGAGAAGATTGCTACAAAAACATTGGAAGTATTAAAAGAGCGAAAAATACAACCTACTCCAAATGAATACAATAAAGAGTTTTGTAATGTAGCAAAAAGTCAAAATGAAAAAATAGATGATTGTAATTTGTTTAAAGAGTTAGTTAGTAAATTAACTCCTGGTGAACAAACAGAATTAAAAGCAAATAATATTCAAACTTTTGAAGAGTTAATTGGATTGCTTTTAAAAAGAGTTCATATAGAAAATGTCTCAACTTTAGCTTCTATTATCAAACAAGCTTTATCACCTTCTATCAATATTCACCTTGATGAACAATTAACAAACTTCTCTATTAAAATTGGAGATTCACCTGAACTAATATTTGAAGAAGATATCCAAAAAGAGATGCAAAAACTTCTAGAAAATAGATTTACAACTGATCAAAATCTATTAAAAGAAAAAACGGCAGATATTGCAAAACTTGTTACGCTTATGGGTAAACATTTAAAAGAAGCAATTAACAATAACCAAAATAGCTCTAGTAATGTTACAAATATTAAAGATGAACTTGAATCAATTGATTTAAAAGACAGTAGTGTTTCAGATTTAGTAGATTTGCAAAGTAAACTTATAAATGCAGCTTCAAGTATAGAATCAGAGATGAATGAAGTAAACAAAAAACTATCTACTGGTGAAGACCATGTAAAGGTATTAGAAAACAAAGTCAATGTTTTAGAATCTCAGCTAATAGAAGCTAAAAAAGAAGCCGTAATTGATCATCTTACTGGATTACTTACAAGAAGAGCATATGATACTGAAATAAAAATGATAGATAAAAACTTTGAAAGAGAAAATATCCAATACGCTATCGTTTTCTTTGACCTAGACCACTTTAAAAGCATAAATGACACCTATGGACATGATGGTGGAGATACTGTATTAAAAACATTTTCAAAGATATTGAAAAGTCAAACTAGAGAGAATGATATCTTAGCTAGATATGGTGGAGAAGAGTTTGTAGCTACTGTTGAATATAAACTTAGAAGAGAAGTTTTACAATATCTAAAAAGAATAAAGAAAATAGTAAATGAAAATACTTTTAACCATAAAAACAAAAAGATAAAAGTTACCTTTTCAGCAGGTGTTGTTCTAAGAAATGACCATAAAGATTATGAAAGTGCTTTACAAAAAGCGGATATTCTTTTATATGAAGCAAAAAATGGTGGAAGAAATAAAATTATACTAGAAGATCAAACAGTTATTTAATCTTCTAGTATTTTCTCCTGACCAATTCTATAGGATAAAAACTTATAAAAATAGTATTTATAATATTAAAAAACATTTTTATCGAAAATAAAGTACCTTGAGTTATATAATTTAAAAGCCGTACTTTTTGAATATACTCCTAAAAGAACAGATTTTTGAACATGTTTTAAAACACTTATCTGCTTACATTTTTAAGAAGTATGGAAACTATACTAAATTGTAATAAAAAATTTAAATAGAAGTACTTCAATGTACTTCTACTTTTATTATTTTAAGATGGACGATTCTAAAGTGTATCTTTGAAGGGAATTCATAAACTGCATTTGAACACTAAAATTATTGTTGTCACTTATCTTGTTTTTATCAAAAAAGATAAAGCCTGACGTTGTATCACCAGGATAAAGGAGTGTTTCTTTTAAACTTTTTTTGTAAAATTCATTTCGTATCTCTTCCATATATGCCTGTGCTTCTGCAGCCTCCTTATCATCAGCACCACTTGCAACTCTCATACCAAAACTAATGACATTTCCTATGGTACCCCAAAGAGCACCTTTTGCAGCAACATTTTTTTGATAAGGCTCTATTATTGTTTGGAGATTTAAAGCTAATACATCATTATTTAATCTAGCATCCATAGTATAAACTAAAACTTTTTCTTGACTGTTATTAGTAATTCGTGCTAATACAGCATATATATTATCAGAAGTTAAATCCTCATCAAAATAGCTTTCTTGTTCATTCTCATTAATTGTTTTTGTATGAATATCTACATTCATAAATGATGAATAACCTTCAAGCATTGAAGCTTCTTTAAAAGGAATATTAATTAAATTCATTCTTTTTGTTTCATCTGTTGCATAGCTAAATGCAAAAAATAGTAATATTGTTAATATTATTTTCATTGTACTGACATCCTTTTTCCTGTTGTTTTAATATGTGTTTTAAGTTCATTAAACATTGGCCGAAGCGTATCGTTTGTTAAAACAGATAAATCTCTCATTGAAATATCACCTTGGGTTACAGCCATTTTATTCGCACGTTTAACTTCTCCACTCCAAACAACATAACCACCATCATAATAAATCAGTTGACCAACCATACTTGAGAAGATTTCCATAGTAAATGCCCCTTTGGCATAATCCCTATGGTTGTCTTTGACGGACAATGCAAAAGTCATTGCTTTACCCTGTTTGGTTCTAAAAAGGTTAAAGGCAGTGACATCAAAAATAAAAATCATATCGACATTATGTTTTTGGTTCATTTGTTGTAAAAATTCATCCGTGATTTGTACAGGTGAAGTCTCATTGATATACTTAACACTTCCAAATAGACCACTTCGTTTAAGTTCAAGATAGGTGAGTTGGCTTAAGCCTTGAATGTCCTCTTCTTGAAAAAAGTTATCTTTAGAATAAAAAGGAAGTACTCTTTTATCATTTAGCCTTAAAACACCAACATTAAGTGGGTACTTCATTTGCATTTGATTTCCTGTAGGTTGGTATATCAAAGATGGCCTTTTTGAAACTTGTTTTTGAGCAATGGGTGCATTAACTCCTCCACAGCCTATGAATAGTAATGAAATAGCTAAAGCTATTAATAACTGTTTTTTCATTTTTTCCCTCCTGTATAATGATGAGTACGTTGTCCACTTTTATTCCATTCATCATGAAGAAGAGTACGTTCTTTACCATCAATTATTTTTATTTTATAATGAAATTGGATTTTACCATTTTTATACCATCGTTTCTTTTCAAATATGTTATTGCCTAAATATACTTCTTCAAAACTTTTCTTACAATAATCTTTAGGTGTAATATAATGAAATGTAATAAAATGTGAATTTTTTCCAAGAATTTTTTTATCTCTTTTAACTATTGCACGTGCACTTACTCCATATTCTCTTTTCCATTTGCCACTTGAAGAGATATCATAACCACAGTACTTTTTTTTGATTTTAGGTTTATTGTTAGTTACTGTTGGTTCAGGTTTTTTAAATGTTTCTTTAATAGTTGGTTTATATGCTAGCCTTTTAGTTTGAGTCTCTCCTAAAATCATTTTTGATTTATTATTGAGTGTCCCTACTGCTTCATAATTTCTTTTGGGTCTTGATATCTTGGAACTTTGTAGACCTTGCGCATGAGTATCGGCATATTTTCCTCCAAAACCATTTGAAGCTTGTATATTTAAGTTTCGTTGCTGCATCTGTTGGTTTTGTTTTCTAATCAAAGCAGTTGTATCAAAAGCTTTTCTGTTCGCTTCTCTTCGTAGAGCATCTTGCGCTTGTATTTGAGCCATTTGTTTAGTATATTCTTCTCCCATTTTATTTAACGCATCACTTGTATCTCTAAAAGCTTGTTTAAAGCTATCACTTTCCTGTCCTGCTCTAATTGTAGCTGATTGTAAAGATTTTTTGGCTCTATAATTATCAGATTGAGCCTTTCTTTCTCTTTGATTATCCATACTCTTTCTAAACGCATTCTCTTTTTCTAAGATACTTTCATCATCTTCAAAAAATATTACTCTTTTCTTTTTTTTCTCATCTAACTCTTTTTTCTTTTTTAATAAAACCAGTTTTTCTTCGGTCTTAATACTTTGTTCAATAGCTTTTCTTTCTACCTCATATTCATCATTCGTAAGTTTAATTTCCCAAGCCAACTTTGCTACTTTTTCACTGGTATATTCAAATGTTCCTGTTACCATTCCTTTGGCTAAATACCACAATCCATATCCAGTTGAACGAGCCATACTTACAACAGGGTTTACAGATTTACCTTTTTTTGTAGCGTCCAAAATTCGTTGTTTCTCTTCTGCTTCTGCTTGTACACCTGCATTCCATGCTCCACCAAAAGGAGTTGATTCAACCATTGCACTTCCATATGCTTTTGCATTTCGTGAAAAAATAGTATCTTTATCAGTAATTTCAATAAAACGATTACCACCCTCTTTTTTTATTTTTTCTGCATCTTCGGAGAGTTGATATGCAGATGTTAAAAATGATGCTGCACTAAATCCAGCTACACGTGTATTTTTTCTAACTATCGGGTTTGTTTTTATCTTACTCTTGTCATAATTTGTTTTTGACAAATCCTTTTGATTACTTTTTTCAACTTGCCTACTTGACTCTTTATTTAAATCAAGTCTTTCTTGCATACGTTGTTTAAGATTAGGCTCTTTCACACTATCAATAAGTATTTGTCGATATACGTTTTTTTTCTGAGCCTTTTGTTTTGCAATATTTTTTGTCTTTTCAGTTTCAATTAGTGTCTCTTGAATAAAAGCATCCATTTTCTCTTTTTTGATTTTTTTAGAATCAGTGATTTCATAAATACCTGCTTCAACAGGATTTCCATAGTTTTGTAATATCTTCGCTTTATTATATAAATCAGTTTTAACCTTTAAAGATTTTTGTAAGACTCTAATTTTTTGTTTTTTCTTTTTACCATCTTTTCCTATATATTCAATTTCTCGAGTCTGTATTTCATTTATCCCAAGGCCTTGTTCTTGTAATTTTGCAAATCCTTTTCCATAAGTTTTAACATCAAATTTCCCATCATTACCTTCTGGAAGTGAATGAATCATTTTACTTTCTGGGTCAAGTACTGCACCATGAATACTAGATTGAATCTTATTGTTCCTTACACCAGTAGAATGTTGTCCACCTGTTGTATTATAAGAATCATGGTCTTTTAGTTTTAATTTTCTTTGTTCTGGTGTTAAACTCTCTTCATTAGCCCAAACAACTGTATCATTTTCCACAATCTCAAGTTTATATCCTTCATCCTCTACAGTATAACCTTTATCGGCATAGTATTTTTTGATTTCTTGATAACTGTCTTTATTTGAAGCAGCAAAGTCAACATCAGCAAGGGGATTTTTAGGATTACTTCCAGTATTTTGTATTTTTCCTTTAAATTTTCTTTCAATTTCATTTATTTCAACATGTCTAGTATCTTTATTAGTTGCATCAGTAAATATTTCTTTTCTCTTTAAACTGTATTTTTTAAGCTCACCTTGAACCTTTTTACCTTCATACTTTTCACCAGAGTCTATATATTCTTGTATCTTAATAGCATATTTTTTTTCTAATGCTTCATCTTTTTTGATTAAATCTTTTCTCATTTGTTCTATAAAAGCATATGAATTTAATGTCCCTAAAGAACAAACTATCAAACAACATTTAATAAACTTTTTCATGATAATTCATCTTTTAAAAGGTTTTCAATATACTTCTTAATAGAATCATCTAAACGATGTTGATATTTTTTATAAACTCTTTTAAGTTGTCCTTTGATAATTAATTGTTGTTGTCTTATAAAGTCCGTTGAGTATTCTTTCTCTAAAGTATTGTATAAAATAAGAGCAATGATATGAGCACCATAGTTCTCTGGGTGAATATTTATCTGTGTTTGCATATAACTTACACTATTTTCAATATCTCCTACTAGAATAGAAGATGCAAGATAAATATTAATTAACCAAGCATGATTAATATAAATAGGTTTCTTTTCTAAAACTTTTTTAATATATGTGATAGTAGCATGATAATCTTCTTGATTAAATAAGGCTTGAATACGCAAAAGTTTTAGTTTGTCATTATTTGGACTAATCTCTATAGCCATACCTAAACTCTCTAATGCCATAACTTGAGCATCAGGAACACTTTTCATTTGTAATAGTAATACTGCATAAGTTTGTAAATATTCCACATTTGATGAATCTAACTTAACTGCCTTTTCACTAGATAATAAGGCTTCTTTATATTCTTTACTTAATATATCTATTGATTTAGTAGTTTTTATATAATCATAGGCAATGTAATAATTCATTTTTGCTTCATTAGCCAAAAGGTTGACAATTAAAATCAATAAAATTACTAGCTTTTTCATTTTTATTACCTCCAAGATTAAGTAAAATTTATGACAATTATAACTATATCAGAAAATACAAAAATTTCATAATCTATGATACAATAAGAATAAAAGGATATTTTTATGAGATTAGTATTACTGTTTTTATCTGTTTTATTCCTATTTACAGGTTGTGTTTCTTCTGGATGGGAATCATCAATGAGTGTACCTTCAAAAAATTCACAAGGTATTTTAACGGCTGCAGTTCCTAAAAACAGCTCATATATTTACGTATATAGAGAAGATGAATTTAGAGGTTCTGCAACTGCATGGCATCTACAGTTAAATAATGAACCTGTTGGTAAATTAAAAAATGGAAGTTATCTTCTGATTAAAACAAACCCTGGAGAAAAAATGTTTAATCCTGATTCTCATGTTATGGGATTAGAGGACAAACCATTTACTTTAGATGCACAAGGTGGAAAAGCATATTTTTTAAAACATGGGAATGAAGATATCTTTAGTTCTGAAGTAACATTTTTTCCAAAGCCTGCAACTGAAATCAGAACAAAACTAAAATCTTATAGTTTGGTGAATATTCATGAAATGTATGACTCTGGTTTTAATGAGGAGACTTATAACAAAAAACAACTTTGTTATTCACAACCAAATGCACAAGCGTGTATTGTTCAAATTGAAGATGTTATCGGAAAGATTGTGATTAACCGAGGGAATAGTGGGTTAAGAGCAAAACCTGGAATGTTACTACAGCCTAATGACGTAATCATTACTAGTCTACAAAGTGCCGCATACTTTTTATTGTATGGTGAACCTAAAATGACACGAGAAGATAGCTCTTTTAAAATTGAGCCTTTACAATAAAATCAAGTAGGGGGTGGTTATCTAAATAGATAAACCCCTACTATTGTTACAATAAACCAAAAAAGTGTGCCGTAAAAAACATTGACAATACTACTCTTAAGCAGTTTTGCAAAAATTATGGGACTAAAGACAATAATCAACATAGGTAAAAGCATAAGCGCATTAATAGGAACAATATAAAAATCAATCATTCCAAAACATAAACTAAAGACAATAGGAAGTAGACCTAAAAAAAGTGCCCAATAAAAAGGTTTAATATTATTAGGTTCTGTACTATTCTGGCGTCGTTGAATTTTATTTAGACCTTCTTTTATGTTAATAAGTGAACCGCCAATAAACAGAATGGTTAAAAGGGTAAGACCTAATCCCATAAAAAATGCGAGTATTGACTCTTGAAATGAATAAAAAATAAAATCAAATAGCCCTGTAAAAAGAACATAGAATGTTCCAAGTAAGATAAATGTACCTGAAAAAAGGTTGGTTAAGATAGAGGGAACCGTGGGTTTTGCACTAATTTCTTTAGGTGTTTCTTTTGTAGATTTTTTATACTCTGATTCGGCCATAACCTTACCTTGTCCATTTGTTGTTTGAACCTCTATTGTACTTTGCATTTCTTTTTTTGTAAAGTGAATCTTTTCTAAGGGGATTTCTTTGGGGCTTATAAGTATGGCAGTTAATTGGTTATCTTCAAGTAAAAAATTAAAAGTAATAGGGAAGTTAAAAGGGTTAATAAACCGTAAGTCTTTATAGCCATAAACAACTGTTGCATCAGCGCCTAAAGGTGTAAACCTTGAAGGTTCATTGTAGATATCTATTGAATGATTATGTCGTTCAATAATCTCTAATTTTGTTAATAGACACAAGTGGTAAAGTATCCCAGATAGTTGACATAATCCACCACCAAAATCCTTTTGAAGCTTTCCTTTAATAATATTTCTACCTTCTTTAAAACCATTCCCCCAACTAGGTTTTCCCACAATTCTCCAAAAGGAAAAAATTTGCTGAGGATGTACAGTAACTTTTTTGATTTTATTTGTTGCGAGTTGAATATTAATAATTTTATTTTCGTAGAACTCACTTGTGTTTATTTCTTGAGATAATCTATATTTGAATTTTCCATTCACTTCATAATTATAACTTGTTGCATATTTTTTAGAATATCCAAAAACGATATCATTAATTCTTCTTTTTAAAAGTTTAAATGATAGTTTAATATGTTTTGCTATCATTTTATTAACCAATTATCTAAATCTTTCATATTAGATTATAGCAGAATTAAAAAATTATAAAAAAGTCCTTATCCCAGATTAATATAAGTTCACATCACTATTTCAAGTCATAAAGGTTTTCCTAATATCCTTATCAACAACCTCTTACTTTTGGAGCAGTTTTTACTAATGTTAAGCTTGTTCCAAAAAGAGTTGAATTTTTGAACATAAAGAAGTAGTCAAATTGACTACTTCTTTTTAGATACATCTTTAATAGCTCTATAGATTGTATTACGAGCAACATGGAAGAATTTTGATAGCCATGCTACAGACTTTCCTTTTTCGTGTTCCTTGTATATAACATCTTTCTCTTTAGTACCCAGAATAGCTTTTCTACCAAACTGAACACCTTTTTTCTTTGCAGCTTCAATTCCTTCTCTAACACGTTCATTTATTAAATCACGTTCAAATTCTGCAATAGCACCTAACATTGTAAATAACAGTCTACCTGCTGGAGATGTTGTATCAATATTTTGATGTAATACTTTGAGATTTACATCTTTATTTTGTAAAAACTTTGCAGTATTATGTAAGTCTATTACGGACCTTGCTAATCTATCAAGTTTTGTAATATAAAGTACATCACCTTCTCTTACGTAGTCCATCATAATCTTAAACTGTTCACGATCTGCTTCATTCTTTCCTGACCTTTTTTCTGAGAAAATCTTTTTACAGCCAGCACTCTTGAGTTGATTAATTTGATTCTCAAGATTTTGACCAGCAGTTGAAACTCTTGCATAACCTACATTCATAATAAATCCTTTTTGTTGAACTTACAGGTTGTAGGACTTTATGCTTTATAATAAAATTGAGTCAAAAGACCACTTTTAGACTACAAGTAGTTCTTAAATTAATACATTTCTAATCTTTTAAATTCTCTTTACTCCACAGGATCAGTTCATTTAAAATAATCTCTAGTGATTTTCCTTTTTGTGTAGCTTCATACTCTACGCTTGGAGGAATTGTTGGATGAACTTTTCTTATTATTAAATCTTCTTTCTCTAATATTCTTAATTGTTCAGATAAGGCTTTTTTACTTATTTTAGGAATTACTTCTTGTAGTTGTGAAAACCTTAATTTTTTTCTAGTTAAGTGCCATAAAATATGAGAACGCCACTTAGTACTTAAAAGATAAGTGATAGCTTCAAGTGAACAATCAAAAGTTTTATTATTAAATTTATACATTGATTTCCTAAATATAAAAAAATTTATTAGATTAAATGCAAGTTATAAAAGCTTAGGGAACCATTTTGTAACCTTGTTATTGTTTTGTTCCCTCTTTAATATAGTTTTTCTTTTTGCTAAAATTTCATTTATTATAACCAATCAAATCTATAATATAAGAAAAGAGAGAATACACAATGAATATTAAAAACTCTATGAAAGCAGTTTTATTAAATGGTCATGGTGATTATGACAAATTAGAAATTGTCAATAATTATCCAATACCCAAAATTAAAGAAAATGAAGTTTTAGTAGAAGTAAAAGCTACAGGAATTAATAATACAGATATAAATACAAGAATTGGATGGTACTCTAAAAGTGAAAATATTGATGATGCTTCTTGGGCAGGAGAATCTTTGAAATTTCCGAGA
Source organism: Arcobacter denitrificans (SeqCode) (assembly GCF_048571185.1). Taxonomy (GTDB): domain Bacteria; phylum Campylobacterota; class Campylobacteria; order Campylobacterales; family Arcobacteraceae; genus Arcobacter; species Arcobacter denitrificans. The sequence continues at coordinate 278,020 of NZ_CP182350.1, forward strand.
ATTCAAGGTGCTGATGTATGTGGTGTTATTGTTGATGTTGGAAAGAACATTGATAAAAATAGAATTGGACAAAGGGTTTTAATAGAACCATCATTACAAAAACTAAATGGAAAGCAGCTAGAAAATCCATGGTACTTTGGAAGTGAATGTGATGGTGGATTTGCTCAGTTTACAAAAGTTTCGAGTGAACATGCCTTTGAAATCAACAGTGATTATAGCAATATAGAACTAGCCTCTTTCCCCTGTTCATACTCAACATCTGAAAACCTTTTAACAAGAGCAAATGTTACAAAAGATGATACAGTTTTAGTTTCTGGTGCTTCAGGTGGTGTTGGAAGTGCAACTATACAATTAGCAATAGCAAGAGGTGCAAAGGTTATTGCTATTAGTTCTTCTTCAAAATTTGAAGATATAAAAAAACTAGGTGTAGCAAAAGTTATATCTAGAGGAGATGATTTAGTAGAAGCACTAGGAGAAAACTCTGTATCAGTTGTTATTGATCTAGTTGCTGGTAAATCATGGCCTAAATTTTTAGAAGTACTTAAACCTAAAGGAAGATATGCAGTTTCAGGAGCTATTGCAGGTCCAATCGTAGAGCTAGATATAAGAACTTTATATTTAAAAGATTTATCATTTTTTGGTTGTACAATTATAGAACCAGAAGTTTTTCCTAACCTTATAAAAAGAATTGAAAATAAAGATATTAAACCACTCGTTGCAAAAACATTTAAATTAGATGAAATAATTCAAGCACAAAAAGAGTTTTTGACAAAACAGCATGTGGGTAAGATTGTATTAGATTTAATATAGCTATATTAAATCTAAAAAAGTGTTTAAAATATTTAAAATACTACATAATAAACTACTGTTAAAGAATAAAATGTTCACCTATTCCTAAAACCTCTTACTTTTAGAACACAAATCACTCATTGTAGTTTTCTGTGTTACACAAAGTATTCAAAAAGTAAAAACTGCAAAGTTCCACAAACCTTAAGAGTTTATGGAATAAAAATTGAGCTTTTAAATCTAATTAAAATAAAAAAATTATTTTATCTAATCAAACACTTCTTTAAATCTGATTTTATATACAAAAGTGTGCATAAAGTGTGCTTTTTAATAAATTTTAAATTAACAAGAGCCTTATTAAAGGGCTATATAATATTTTCTTGCCCTATTCTATATAGTGCAAAATCATATTTTATTGGGTCTTCACTATCAAACTCTTTTAGCTTTGAGGTAAGTAAATAAGAAGCGTACAAGTCACAGGTTTTTCGCTCTATTAGCCCTATTTTATTTGATACATTAAAGGTGTGCGTATCTAGTGGCATAAGTAAATCTTTACTTGATACACCTTGCCATAATCCCATATCCAAGTTATCTTTTCGAACCATCCATCTTAAGTACATAAACCATCTTTTATATGCGGCATTTCCTATTTGTTTTATGTTGTTTTGTTTATCTCTTTTAAAATTTGAGCCAAGTAAAAATTTGTAGCCTTGTGAAGTATATGGATTGATTTCATTTATTTTGCATATTATGTTATCTATACCTTCACATATATCATTATTTATTTTGTACTTTTCTATAAATAGTTCATTTAAACTTGTTTGTTTTTTTAGTCTTGATAATGCTATAAAAAACTCTTGGATATCTTTACTGCTTTGAAACCTATAATAAAATCCTTCAAAAGCTTTTCTAATACTATCTTCATCTTTATCTAAAAGTGAAAAATCTAAACTATCTAAAAATTTTATAATTAAAGATGCTTTTCCATAGGCAAAAAGTGCACAGATAAGCGATATATACTCATCATTGTGTCTTTTTGCTATAAATAAGGGATCAGGACGTTCTAGTGTTAATTCACACTCATTATTTCTACAAAGAACTTCATTGTCTAGTAAGTTTTTAAGTTTGATATCTTTTTTGTTCATATAACTCTTTGAAGTAAAATCTTTTTCGTTATAATAGCATCTTATAAAAAAACATAGGTTAAAAATGGCAAATATATTAATAACAGGTTGTTCTTCAGGTATTGGATTAGAAACTGCAAAACTTCTCAAAGAAAAAGGTTACAAGGTCTATGCAACTGCACGTAAAAAAGAAGATGTGCTTATGTTGCAAGAGTTGGATTTTATCTCTTATAAACTAGATGTAACAAATAGTGTTGAGATAACAGAAGTTTTGGAAAGAATATTAAAGCTTGACAAAGCTTTAGATGCTGTTTTTAATAATGCAGGTTTTGGACAACCTGGTGCTGTAGAAGATTTATCAACGGAAGTTTTAAAAGAGCAGTTTGAAACTAACTTTTTTGGTACCCATGAACTTACATTTCAAGCTATGAAAATCTTTAGAAATCAAGGCTATGGAAAAATAATCCAACACAGTTCTGTACTTGGACTTATCTCTTTAAAATTTAGAGGCGCATACAATGCAAGCAAATATGCCATAGAGGGATTAACAGATACATTTAGACAAGAGCTACTAAATCACAATGGCATTTTTATCTCTACAATAAACACAGGACCAGTTACTAGTAAATTTAGAGAAAACGCACTTAAGATGTTCAATAAAAATATCAATGCAAAAGATAGCTATTTTAGAAATACATATGAACAAGAATTAAAAAGTAGATTAGAAAGTAAAGAAGATACAACACCTTTTAATCTACCTGCAAGTAGTGTCGCAAAAGTTGTTTTAAAAATCATGAAAGCCAAAAAACCAAAACCTAGATATTATGTGACTATTGCCACTTATCTTTTAGGTTTTGCAAAAAGAGTACTAAGTACTAATTTACTTGATAAGTTACTAAATAAGATTTAAAATAGTGTGTGCTCAACAAGTATTTTGACTCCTATACCTATGAGCACTACTCCTCCAAGTTTTTCAGCTTTATCTTCTAAAAAGCTTCCACCTTTTGAGCCAATGAATACACCTACAAAACTAAATAAAAAGGTAACAACTCCAATAATTATCATAGAAATGTAAGGATTGAAATATAATAAATTCAAAGTAAATCCAGCAGCCATAGCATCAATACTTGTGGCAATTGCTAAGATTAGTAAAACCTTATTTGTAATAATACTTATCTCATCTTCTGTATTTTCACCAAAACTTTCATAAAGCATTTTTCCACCAATTAAGCTTAAAAGTAAAAAGGCAACCCAATGGTCAATTGACTCTATTAAACTACCTACTCCTAAACTAGCCATATGACCAATAAAAGGCATCAAAGCTTGAAAAATACCAAAAAACAATGCAGCTCTTAATGCTAACATTTTATCAAACTCTTTTCTTTTTACTCCAAGTCCTATAGAAACAGCAAAGGCATCCATAGCTAAAGCAAATGATAACAGTAAAACTTCAAACACTAAACTAACCTTTTTGTATCTCTTTTGTATTTATTTTACTTTGTAAGAAATCACTTATTTGCATCAAACAAAAAGTAACAATAAATATCATCAAACCAGGGAAGAAACTCACCCACCAAGCAATATCAAGTACTGCTTTTCCATCACTTAAAAGACTTCCCCATGACATCTCAGGAGAATTAACACCAAGACCTAAAAAGGACAATCCAGACTCAGCTAAAATAGCCCCACCTACTCCAAATGTAAAAGAAATAAGAAAAATAGGTGCTAAAAGCGGAGTGAAATATTTAAATATGATTTTTAGGCTACTTACATTGGCAAGTTTTAAAACCTTGATATATGGTTTTGTTCCTATTGAAAAACTTTCACTTCTAATCATTCTTGCCATTCCCATCCAACCAGTTATAGAAATAACTATAATCAATATAATTGAAGAAGCTTGAATATAAGAGACCAAGGCAAGCAGTAAAAAGAAAGTTGGAAAAGTCAAAAACAAGTCAATAATTATGGTAATAGTTTTATCAATGTTTCCTTTTAGATATCCAGCGTTTATTCCTATAAAAAGACCTACAAGTGAAGATATACCAGCACTTATGAAGCCTATCATTAAAGAAGTTTGTCCACCATCTAAAATTCTAGCAAAAATATCTCTTCCTAATCTATCCGTACCCATTATATGTTCTAAACTAGGAGCTTGTAATATTTTATTTGGATTTAATTCATAAGCAGAAACATTATAAAGAAGTGGCATAAAAAAAATAATAGCTACAAAAAAAGCCAAGATATAAAATGCCACTTTATTCATGTTATGCTAACTTTAAATATGTAAGTGTAGTTTTACCAAATTTTTTAGACTTATATTTTTCAAATTTTCCTAATACATCTGGAACCTCTACTGTTGAAACATGTTCAAAACAAATCATCATGATATTATCATTTTCTATATCTTTAACTAGTTCAAATGACTTTTCATAAATCTCTTCCATACCATCTCTATAATCAAAGGGAGGATCAATATAAACTATCAGCTCTTCACTGGAGTTTTTTAATGAGTTTAATAAAAGAGGTAGTTGTTCAAAAGTATCACCCAAGATTGTTTGACACATGTTTATATCTATTAACTTACAATTATTTACCAAGATATTATATGAACTTTTATTTAGTTCTATAAAATAAGACTTCTTTACATCTCTTGAAACTGCTTCTAAGCCAATACTTCCACTACCTGCAAAAGCCTCTACAAAAACTTTATCCATGATATCAAATTGAAGAACATTAAAAAATGATTCTTTTACTCTTGCCTTTGAACTTCTTGTAACATCTAAAGATGGAAGTTCTATCTTTTTGCCTTTATATTTTCCTGCGATAATTTGTGTTGTTAATATGTTTTTTTTCATTATACTTCTTAGTTTTTTTGTAATTATAGTCAAAAGTTGTTGAGGGTTCTATTTTGAAAAATAGTATTTTATATAATAACTTTATAAATTATTAATAATGCTTAATTTTAGTTTAAATTATATAAATTTAATACTTAAGCAACTTATTTGATATGAATAAATTACTTAAAATCATGTAAAATATAACTATATTTTAAGGAGCTATTATGTATATCGATACAGATAACAAAAAAACCACTCTTATTTCACCAAACTCAAGCGATATTTATCATCAAGAAAGAAGTAAACACAATGCTTCAACTAGTAAAAAAGGCTCAGATAGTTTTGAAAACTCTTTGCATGAAGCACAAAGTAAATATGTCAAAAATGATACAAAAACTAATAATGGAGAAATTTCAGATATAAATAAACTTCTAAGTGATATAAAATCAGTCATAAAAAAAAGTTTAACAAAAGAGGAAATAGAAGTATTTAAAGAGATGCTTGAAATAACACAAGAAAAGTTAAGGGATAATAATCCTAATATAAAAGAACTAGAAAATTTAGTTGAAGAACTAGAAAAAAAAGTATCTAAGTTTAAAAAAGATTTAGTAGGAATGTCTGTATTTGAACATGAAGATGTAAAAAAAGAAGAGATGAATTCCACTTTAGATACAAAAGTAATTAATTATAAAAGTGATACTAGAACAGAAGAAGAAATAAAAGAAGATATAAAAAAATTATTTGAAGATATTAAATCTGTTATGAGAACAGGAATGACAACAGATGAGATAAAAGCATTAGAAGAACTCATAGCAAAAATTAAAGAAGAAATAAAAAAAGAGAATTATAATAAAAAAGATGTTCAAAAGATGATGGATAAATTAGAAAAAGAAATAGCTCTTTATAAGAAAAAAATCACAGGAGAAGAGATTATTGATGCTGAGTCTATTGATAATAAAGATAGTACTAATAGTTCTATTGGAAACATGACACAAAGACTCGATATGGCTGAAGAAGCTGTTACCGAACTAAAAAGAGGAGCTAAAAAAAATCTTCCAGATCAAATGCAAAACCAATCAGAACTTTTTCAAATAATTATGAAATTCAAAAGCGAATGATTCTTGCATCTTATATTTTGTTATAATCAAATAAAAGCAAAAATTGGATGAAAGATGAATATACCAAAACTTATATATGGAACTGCCTGGAAAAAAGATCAAACTGCAAGATTAGTAGAACTTGCTGTAAAAAGTGGCTTTAGAGCTATTGATACAGCTTGTCAACCAAGACACTACCATGAAAAAGGCGCGGGTGATGCCCTACAGAGTCTTTACAAGCAAGGTTTTAAAAGAGAAGAGATATTTTTAGAAACAAAATTTACTCCAAAAGATGGACAAGATATAAATAATATCCCTTATAATCCCGATGATGCTTTAGAAAAGCAAGTATCAGACTCTTTTGAAGTGAGTTTAAAAAACCTTCAAACTTCATATTTAGACTCTTTTGTTTTACACTCTCCTATTTTCCCTTTTAATCATATGATGAAAGTGTGGAAAGTCATGGAAAGCTTTTATGAAAAAGGAAAAACAAAAAATATAGGAATAAGTAACTGCTATGATATAAGAGTTTTAAAAGCTTTATATAAAGAAGCCACAATAAAACCTACAATATTACAAAATAGATTTTATAAAGATAGTAATTATGATAAAGAGATTAGAGAGTTTTGTAAAGAAAACAGTATCACATATCTAGGTTTTTGGACACTAAGTGCCAATCCACATCTATTGGGCTCAGAAATAATAATAAATCTAGCAAGAAAATACAAAAGAACTCAAGCACAGATTTTTTATAGATTTCTTACACAAATAGGAATCACTCCTTTAAATGGAACAACATCAAAAGAGCATATGATAGAGGATTTGGATATTTTTTCTTTTGAATTAGAAGATGATGAAATAGAGAGTATAAATATACTTTTAGACTAAATACACTTTCATTTAAGTTCTATTAATATTTTGTTAAATTAATATGCTACTATTTTAAAAAAATTAAAGGACTTTTATGAATAAAACACTTGCAACCTCTCTAACAACTACCCTATTTTTAGTCATGGCAATAAGTGGGATTATGATGTTTTTTCACTTTTATAATGGGCAAGTCAAAGAGTTACACGAGATTTTGGGACTTGTTTTTGTAGGTGCTGTAATTTTTCATGTATTTTATAACTTTAAAAGTATGAAAAACTATTTTACAAAAAGAGTTTTTATTAGTACTTTACTTTTAGCAGTTATTGTTAGTAGTGGTTTTATTATACAAAGTTCTACAAAAGGTCAAAGTCCTAAAGGAAAAATTATCCAATCAGTACTAAAAGCACCACTTAATCAATCATTTGCTCTTTTAAATATAACAAATGGTAAAGAAAAGTTGGAAAAAGAGAATTTAAAATATATAGAGACTTCATCAATAGAGGAGTTGGCTAAGCTTAATAAAACTAGCCCATTTGAGATTATTTCAATTTTAACAAGATAGAGAAACTCTATCTTGCGTAAGATTCAGCTCTTATCTCTCTGATTACATTTACTTTTATTTCACCTGGGTATTGAACTTTTTGTTCAATCTCTTCTGCAATTTCAGTTGCTAGTAAAATAGCTTCATCATCATTTACAAGTTCAGCTTTAACTATTACTCTTACTTCTCTTCCTGCATTAATAGCAAAGGCATTTATAACACCTCGTTTAGAAGTAGAGATATTTTCAACCTCTTCTACTCTTTTTAAGAAGCTTTCTAAGACTTCTCTTCTAGCCCCTGGTCTTGCAGCACTTAGTGCATCAGCTGCACAAACAGCAGCACTCTCTACATTGATAGGCTCTTCATGTCCATGATGAGCATAGATAGAGTTTATAACTGTTGCTGGTTCATCATATCTTCTACACATCTCTGCACCTAAATCTACATGAGAACCTGGTAAATCATGGGTCAAGGCTTTTCCAATATCATGTAAAAGTCCAGCTCGTCTTGCTAGTATTGCATCACCACCCATTTGAGAAGCTAACAATCCAGCTAAATGTGATACTTCAAGTGTATGCTTAAGTGCATTTTGTCCGTATGAAGCTCTATATCTTAGTCTACCTACAAGTTTTGTAAGTTCTGGATGCATAGATTTAATTCCCAAATCCATAATAACATCTTCACCCTCTTTTAAAATATTTTTATCAAACTCTGTTTTTACTTTGTTATATATCTCTTCAATACGAGCAGGTTGAATTCTTCCATCTTCAAGTAAATCAGCTATTGTTTTTGTAGCAATAGCACGTCTATAAAGATTAAAAGAAGAGATAGTAATAGTATTTGGAGTATCATCAATAATAATATCAACACCTAAAAGCATCTCTAGGGCTTTTATATTTCTTCCCTCTTTACCAATAATTTTACCCTTAGTCTCTTCATCATTTATAGGAATATTATTTATAAGTCTTTCAGCTGCAAACTCTCCTGCATATCGAGTAACTGCATGGGAAAGCATATTGTTTACTTCTTTTTTAGCATTATCTTCTGCAAGTTTATATTTTTTTCTAAATATTGAGGCTATTTTTGCTCTTGAGTCTTCTTCTACTTTTTCAAGCATCAACTCTCTTGCTTCTTCAAGTGTTAATCCAGATGCATTTTCTAAAACTTTTAAAGCTTTTACAATCTTATCTTCATAAGTTTTACTTTGCTTTTGTAATCCCTCTTTTAATGAAGCGATTTTTTGATTGTTTTCAACTATTTCTTGTTTTTCTTTTTTTATAGCCTGCAGTTCTGATTCTAAATGATGATTTAAATCTTTCTCTTTTTTCTCAATCTTAGAAAACATCTCATCATATTCTCTTTTGGCATGTTTAAACTCTCTCTCATAGTCTCTTTTTGCCTTGATTTGAGCATCTTTTAAGACAACTTCAGCCTCATGCTCAATAACTTTTGCCTTTGCTTTTGCTTGCTCTATATAAATCTCTATTTTTTCTTTATTTAACTTTTTCATTACGAAAAGTGTAATTGCTGTAGTAAGAATAGCAACTACAACCCCTTCTATTAGTAACATATCCATATTATGACCTTTTAGCTTTTAGCTAGAAATTATTATATTGGCTTTAATATCGTATTTGTCACTTAAAATTTCTGTAGTTTTACAAAGTTTTCTTTGTGTAAAGAGAATGGTTGGCTTGTAATTTAGATTATAAAAAAATCTATCGTACATACCTTTTCCAAAACCAATTCGCTTATTTGCACCATCAATTCCCACAGCAGGAACTATTGCCAAATCAATTTTACGACTAGAAAAAGAGTTATTGGGTTCTTTTATACCAAATTTTTTAGTTTTTAAAGGCAGCCTATATTTAACTGCTTTGAAACTAAGCCCTTCCATATATGGCACAAAAACCTGAACTCTTTTTTCTCTTCTTAATCTTTTAATCAAAGGATATACATCCACTTCTAAGTCAAGTGGGATATATAATAAAACATTTTCTTTTTTTAATTTACAAATAGTCTTATATATTTCATTAACTATTTTTTTATCTTTATAATTCTTTGTAAATCGACTAACAAATTTTAATTTTTTTATACACGATTTTCTAAAATCACTCTTGTGATTTTCTGACATATTTAAGCCTTACTTAGCTAAAATTCTTAGCTTCAAATATTTTACCAAAAGGAATTAAAATGCAGTTTAAAAAAGTAGCATTTTTAACATTTTTTATAACAATATTTTTTGCAGCATGCGGAACAGATAATTCAAAAAATGATAAAAAAGCTAATATTGAAGAAATAAAAAACTTCAAACTTACAACAACAGAGGCTCAAACTCTAAATATTACAAAAGTAGAAAATGGTCTAGTTTTTGAAGAGTACAAAGGAAAAGCCGTTCTTGTGAACTTCTTTGCAACTTGGTGTGCACCATGTATTGCAGAAATACCTAATTTAATTCATTTAAAAGAGAGATATAAAAATGACTTTGAAATAGTTGCTGTACTACTTGAAGATAATAAGCCAAATAATCAAGTAAAAGATTTTATTAGTGAGTATAATATTAACTATGTGGTGACTAACTCAAGACAAAATTTAACTTTTTCAGATATTGTTGGTGGAGTAAAAGCAATTCCAACTATGTTTTTATACAACAAAGAAGGTAAACTTATCCAAAAATACATAGGAATGGTACCTGAAGAGATGATGGATGTAGATATAAAAAAGGCAATAAAATAGATGTTTAGTTTTTTAAAAAAGAATAAAAAAGAAGAAACGATTGAGGAAAAAGAAGAAAATAAAAGTTTTTTTTCCGATGCCTTATCCAAAACATTTAAAAATATAAAATCAGTTGTTCCTCAAAAAAAAGAGAAAATCTCTTTTGAGGATATTGAAGAGTTACTTATAGAAGCTGATATGGATTATTCTATTATTGAAAAAGCTATGGATGGACTTCCAGAGATGATAAATAGAAAGCAGTTAAGACACAGACTTGTTATGCTTTTTGAACACGCTCCAGATGTTGATATGGAAAACTTGCCATCACCTTTTGTACAATTAATAATTGGAGTAAATGGTGCTGGTAAAACTACAACCATAGCAAAACTTGCAAATATGTATAAACAAGAAAATAAATCAGTTATCTTAGGAGCTGGAGATACCTTTAGAGCAGCAGCTATTGAGCAACTCTCTATTTGGGCTGACAAAATAGAAGTTCCTATTATAAAAACAAAACAAGGACATGATCCAAGTGCAGTAGCCTACGATACTATATCTTCAGCTGTTGCTAAAAATTTAGACTATGCCATAATAGATACAGCAGGAAGACTGCAAACACAAACAAATCTTTCAAATGAATTAAAAAAGATAGTAAAAGTTTGTAATAAAGCAAAAGATGGCTCTCCTCACCAAAAGCTTATGATACTTGATGGAACACAAGGTAATACTGCTATTGAGCAAGCAAAAGCTTTCCATGAAATGGTAAAAATTGATGGAATCATTGTTACCAAACTAGATGGAACTGCAAAAGGTGGAGCACTATTTTCAATCTCAAATCAACTTGAACTTCCTATTTTTTATGTAGGAGTTGGTGAAACTATGAATGACCTTATTGAATTTTCACCAGATAATTTTGTAGATTCTTTATTGGATGAGATTTATTTGGAAGAGAAATCTTCTTGATATAATTGGTAATTATTTTTACCTCCTTTTTTAGCAACATACATAGCCATGTCAGCACTACTCATAAGAGTAATGACATCAGAAGAAAACTTTGGAAAGCAACTAATACCAATACTCGCCCCAACTTTAACGTCATGTCCATCTAATATAGTTGGGGTTGATATTGCTTTTATAATCTTTTGAGCAATTTGTTCAACAGATTCATTCAAGGAATTACTCTCAATAATTACAGCAAATTCATCTCCTCCAATTCTAAAAATACTATCACTTTGTCTCATCGTATTTTTTAAACTATCACTTACATAACGTAAAAGTTCATCTCCAATATGATGACCTAAGGTATCATTTACAATTTTAAAATCATCTAAATCTATCATCAAAAGGTAACATACTGTTCCATATCTTTTTGCATTATTTACAGTTTGAGCTATACGTTCTTCAAAATAATGTCTATTGGGAATACCTGTTACCCTATCATAGTAAGCAAATTTTTGGAGACTTAAATCTCGTTCATGAATTTGAGACATCATTTCAGCAAAAGCATTGGAAAGACTTCCCACTTCATCTTCTACATTTTCAAATATTGGCATTTCCATAGTATAATCGCCATTTTTCATAATTTGCTGAGTAGTTGCTGTTAAATTACTCAAAGGTTCAGTAATGGTTTTACTTACCCGTATTGCAACCCACCAAGCTAGAAGAAAACCTATTGAGGTTATTGAAGTAATAATAATTGCATACCATATCAAACGGGTATAAAAATTCTCTAAACTACTAGAAATCTCCAAAGAACCCACAAAAGAAGAACGCAAAAAAATTGGTTTTTTAACGGTTATTCGTGTTGTATTTATAATTTCTTGGGGAATAGTTATAGGGTCGACTTTTATCTTTTTTGTTGTTGATTTATTTCTATAATAACTTTCAAATATAGTACCATCTGGTAATATCAAATGAGCTTCCAACAAATCATGAGCTCCTTGAAGTGTCAAAAGAATCTCTTTAGCTGCTATATTGTCTTTAAATGCCAATGTAGCAGAAGAACTTTCAGCAATAATATTAGCTTGAGTCCAAACTTTTTCCAAAGTTGTATTACGCAATGCAAAATATTCATATATAACCATAACGAAAATAATTGGTACAAAGGCAACCATAATACCAAATATACTTGAATACGCAAGTTTTTTTTGAATTGGCTGTTTTAGTATCCATTTTCGTAAAATACTCATTGTGTAACCTTTCTTGCCAATTTTAAAAGTCTTGAACTTACAATTAAATCACTCTCTTTTAGCGTGTTTAAACTCACATCAAAACTAAGTTTATTGTTATTTTGTAAAATTCTAATATGAGAATCAGTAAGTTCTTTATTTTCACTCACTATTAATACTTGTTTTCCTAAGAGTTCTTTTATCAATTTTTTTCCACCCTCTTTTTCTGATTCTCTAATAAATACAATTTGACAACTATTTGCTTCTTTTAAAGAAGAAATCGTAGAAGTTTTAATTTTTTGATTACGAAAATCTTTATTGTTTAACACATCAGAAGCTTCACCAAAATCTTCTTGATAAAAACAAATACTAAAATCACTTGATTGTTGTTTATTTGACCAATCTGTTAAAAGAGCAAAGTTATATAAATATGCCACTTTTAGTGTATATTCTGGTAAAGCATCTGCTTTTAAGATATTTAATAAGAGTATAAAAAATAATACTAACTGTTTCATTAGAATTTATACTCCATTTCAAACCAAAATGTACGACCATCTTGGGGATAATAAAGGTCCCCATTCATCTGTTCAGATACGACATCACCATATTTTTTATCCATTAAATTCTTAATAGCAAAGGAGATATTAGTGTTAGGGATAAAATGATGAGAGGTAAAAGTAAGATTAGTCAGAGTATGACTAGGTGCATACTCTTTTCTCTCTGTAGTATCAAGTAATCTTTTTCCTATATATTGTACTTCTAATCCCATTCGTAGACGTTCATTTATTAAAGGAACAGATAAATTTAATTTAGCAAGATGTTTAGGAGAATTTACAAGTGCTAATTTTGTATCTTTCTCTTTGGAATTTTGAAATGAATAACTCATTTTTATACGAGTTGCATTTTGCCAATGCTTTTCAAACTCTACTTCAACTCCTTTAGTAACGATATCAGGAAGTTCAAACCATCCAATACGATTAGCAATATGATAACGAAATAAAGAGGTAGTAATCTTTGCATTATCTACTAAATCTTGCTCAATTACCAACTCTGTTGTTTTAGCTTTTTCAGGAATTGAAATAGAACTACTGATATAATCTCCCTCAGATACTGTGGCACGACGATGTATTTGTTCTGATGAAAGTTTTAAAAGTGTGTTTTCTCCTGCTTGCCAAATAATTGCAACTTGAGGACTAGTCGCGTGATATTCATTATATCCATCTTCATATCTTAATCCATAATTTAAATTTAGAGATGGTGTTAGTTTAAATTCATCATATCCATATAAACTATAAGTTTGTCTATTTTCATAATATTCTGTCCACCAAGGATGCGATGTATTTGTTGCCGTTTCTATCCACGTATCTATCCAACGTAATGCATAATCATTTCGATACTCTGCCCCAAAAGATAAAATATGATTATCCCATCCTGTTGAAACAAACTTCATATCACTTCCAAACCATTTTGAATCTGAAGAATATTCTTCAATATCTGGTTCAAATACCACTACATCATGAGAAAAATAATGATACTCTCCTGACCAAAGAGAAGCAGAAAGCTTTAAAGAAGAAAGAATATCTTTGTCATAAGACAATCGCGTAAATCTATTTTTATCTGTATGAAGAACTGGAAATTCAGAATTTACTACATGATAAGGATAAGAAGGAATATTTTTTTCATGATAAAGATATGCACTTTCCAAGGAAATATTTTCATAAGATGCTTTTAAAAATATTCGATGATTTTTTTCACGATTTTGTCCAGAAAAAGTAGTATCTATACCATTTATATCATAAGTAAAGGTTCGTCCACTAGTATCATATTTTGAAGCGTTAAGTAATATTTCAAGTCCATTATCAAAAGACTTACCAAGAGCCACCCTTTTGGTTCTACTATTATGACTTCCATATCCTAAAGCAAACTCTCCTCCATCAATATCACGACCATTTTTAGTAATAATATTAATAACACCTAAAAGAGCTCCACTACTATATCCAGCAGAACCACCACCTGGAATATATTCTACTCTTTCTATCATCGCAACATCTAGTATCCCATCGTGTCCAAAATAAGCTTGACCATACATCGCATCATCTGCACGGTAACCATCAATTAAAACAGCTATTCGTCCAGCATACTCTCCTGTAGCACTAAATCCTCGTCCTCCCAAAAAACCATACTCATAATTTTGGAATACATGAAGTCCCCGCATACTTCCTAAAATTTCTCCAAGAGAACGATATCCATAATCTTTTATATCTTGTGCAGTTACTATGGATACAGCAGAAGATGCTTTACTAACTTTATTGGCAATATGACTAGCAGGAATATATTCGGTGTTAAGAAGTTCTTCAAAAGAGATATTTGTTGCATCTAAAATAGGATTATTTTCTGCCATTATTGATGTTAATAAAAAAGGGATAGAAAAAAAACACCGTTTAACGAAATGCAACTTATTAATCCTTGACACTATATTATTTTTTATGGAAATGTTAATAATATCAAATGAACGGTCACGAAATGGTCACGAAATGGTCATGAAATGGTCACAAAATGGTCATAATAAAGATAAATCTTTAAATTTTTAAACTAAAGTACATTTATATTACATATTTAAGAGCTTTGTGATAGCATTAATAAAGTCCAAAAAAGGAGTTTATTATGTATTTAAAAAAGATTCTAATATTTTTATTTGCTACACTACTTCTAGGTACCTTATATGCAGATACAAACAAAACAGGTGAGTTTTTAGGGGCTAAGGATACTACTATGCCTGAATGGTTTCTGAGTAGTTTTCTTGATTTTTCTGAAGATATAGATAGTTTAACTTCTCAAAATAAACGACTTATGCTTTTTGTTCAACAAGACAGTTGTCCTTATTGTCATGCCTTTGTCACAAAAAACCTAAGACACACACAAACAAAAGAAAAACTACAAAAACATTTTGGTGTTGTTGATATAAATATGTTTGGGGATAGGGAGATTTTAGACACAGATGGCGAAGAAACAACAGAAAAAGTGTTTGCCAAAAAACATAATATACAATTTACCCCAACCATAATATTTTTTGATGAAAACAAAAAACAAATACTCAGGCTAAATGGATACGTTGATATACCACAATTCAATCTTGCCTTAGATTATATAAAAGATAAAAATGAGACTAGTTTAAGCTATCAAGAGTATATACTCAAAAATAAAAAACAAAAAAGTGCTTTGATAAGAGAGCCAGACCTTTTCAAGGACTTAAACAACTTTATGAGAGTCAAAGATTCTAAAAAAATAGCAATATTTTTTGAATCATCCAATTGTGACAATTGTACAATACTTCATAACAAACTTTTAAAAGATGAAACTACAAGAACACTACTTAAAAAAATAGATTTAGTTCAAGTTGATATAAACTCCCAAAAAGCTATTGTAAGTCCCAATAAGATGATTTATAATATAAAAGATTGGATAAGTATACTAAATATCACCCACACTCCTACTATCATATTTTTTGATGAAAAAGGCAAAGAGATAATAAGAGTAGAAGCTATGTTTAAAAACTTTCATTTTCAAAGTATCGTTGACTATGTAGTAAGTGACGCATACAAAGAAGAAGTTGAGTTCCAAAGATATCTTACAAAAAGAGCAGATAAGATAAGAGAAAAAGGTATTGATATAAATATTTGGGATTAAGAGAGATACTCTCTTAATGCTTTTCTTGAAGCTTTATCAACCAAGTTAAATAATCTATCCGTATCATCTTTTTCTTGTGAGGGCTTATGCCCTTTTATTTTTATAAATTTACAATTTAATCTATCACATATTTGAAAAAAAGCTTTATAGAGTTCTGTGTTTTTTATATCTTTGCCCGTGCTACTTTTATAAGAGTTTTTTTCTAATTTCTCTCTTCTGTTTTCTAAGCCTAAAATATTTTGACAATCAGTATAAACCATAATCTCATTATTTAAAAAAATTTCATCATCTAAAGCCCAAAGTAAGACCTCTAACTCTAACTTTGTAGAAGATGTATCTTCAAACTTTTTTAGCTTTATATTTTGAGTAGCTAAAGTTTCATCATAGATAAAATAAGCCCCAAAACCTATTTTACTTTGAGGGTTTACACTTCCATCACAAAATAGTGTTAATGACTTCATCTAAAAAACGTAGTTATTTTTCTAAAATATCTTTCAATCTCATCAAAACTATGACTACCACCTTGTTCTACTACAAGTTCTGCTTCTGGAAGTTTTTCCATTGCATCATTGTAATCTAAAACCTCATCATCCTCTTGAAGTAGTACCATAAAATTTGATTGATTTTTTATCTCAGTCACTTCTATAGATTTAAGATATGTTAAATGCTCTTTTATAACTTCAAAACTTGAATAATCATAATAATTTGTAGCACTTCCTATCTTATCTAATGTTTCATATGCATAAACAGCAGGATTAATTAACACTGCTTTTAAATCATATTTATTGGCTAAATAAATAGCATAATACCCACCTAAAGATGAACCTACTAAATAAACCTCTTCATCTAAAGATATATATGATTCAATAAGTTGTTCAAGTGTATTGATTGCAAGTGATGGAACATATGAAAGGGATGGAGAGATTAACTCTTCGTCAAAATACTCCTTAAAAAGTGCTGCTTTGCCACCAAGTCCAGATGATGCAAAACCATGTATATATATAATCATAAAAAACCTTACTAATAATATTCTAATAATTTGTTTATCATAATCTAAATTTGATTATAATCAGTATAAAGGACAAATATGCAATACAAAATCTCAAATACTTTTTTAGAAATTTCAATTAAAGATTTAGGTGCAGAACTTTGTAGTTTGAAAAAGAAATATGACTCCACTGAGTATATTTGGCAAGGTGATGAAAAATATTGGAACCGTCATGCTCCTATTTTATTTCCTATAGTTGGTAAGCTTTTAGATAACGAATATATCTATGAAAATACTACTTACCAGATGGGACAACATGGTTTCGCTAGGGATAAGGTTTTTGATGTTTTTATAAAAGAAGATGACTATATCTGTTTTAAACTTGTAGATAGTAAAGATACCTTTGAAATCTACCCATTTAATTTTGAACTCTATTTAGCATATAGACTAATAAACAATAAGCTTGAAATATCATATAAAGTAGTAAACAAGTCTAAAAAAGAGATGCTTTTTTCTATAGGAGCACACCCTGCTTTTAATTGGCCCTTAGAAAAAGCAAATAAGAGTGACTACTATTTTGAGTTTGAAGATACTAAAGAGTTAGAAAGACTACCCTTAACCCAAGATGGAATATCAGATAATAAAAAGATACTAGATTTAGAAAACAGTAAATTATATTTAAATGAAGAACTTTTTAAAGATGATGCCCTAGTTATTGAAAACTTAGAAAATAAAACTATCACTTTTAAAAATACTCAAGACACTAGAAGTATAAAGATGAGTTTTGATAGATTTGATTATCTTGGACTTTGGTCAAAACCTAGTGGCGCACCATTTATCTGTATTGAGCCTTGGCATGGTATTGCTGATTTTATAGGACATAATAAAAAACTCGAAGAAAAAAAAGGAATAATCACTTTACTTGAAAATGAGATATTCGAAAGTAGTTATACTATTTCAATATAAACTATACCCCAATATCTTCATTCCATAGTTTTGGATTGTTTTTTATAAATGTTTCCATGAGATTGATACACTCTTGATTATCCATAACTTTTACATTTACACCTCTTGATTTAACATACTCTTCTGGTCCTTTAAAAGTTTTATTTTCACCTATTATTACATTTGGTATTCCATAAAGTAAAACTGCACCACTACACATATCACAAGGAGATAAGGTAGAATACAGAGTTGCTCTTTTATAATCACTTGCCTTTATTCGTCCTGCATTTTCTAGACAATCCATCTCTGCATGTAAAACAGGACTTCCCTTTTGTACTCTTCTATTATGTCCTCTTCCAACTATTTTTCCATCAATAACAAGTACAGAGCCAATAGGTATCCCACCTTCATCCATTCCTTTTTTTGCTTCTTCTATTGCTACTTCTAAGAACTTATCCATAGTGACTACCTCTTTTAGATTTTTACTTTTGCTAGATAAATAGATGTTTTACCCTCATGGGAAGAGTAATAACTTATCCATAATATATCCTCTTCATATACCATTCCTGCATAACTTGTATCACCACCTGATGGTAGAGCTAAAGCTTCTATTAACTCCCCTTCTTTATAATCAATCCAACACAAAGATGTTCTTGCACTTTTATGACCAAAAAGACGCACAGCAGCTAAAAACTTATCATACTTTTTCATATAAATCATCTTTGGTCCACCAATAGGAACATTTAAATCACTCCAAAACCACTCTTCATAAGGAAACTTAGAAAATCCAAGAACTGCCGCATAACTTTGAGAATCACGACGTAAAAGAGTATACATATCACCATTTTCTAAAAATACTATTGAACTCTCATTCCAATATGAATTTTGGAAAGGAAATAACTTATCTTTTGCTACTTTCCACTTTTTCCCATCTTTTGTACTATATAAACACCCTTGCTTATCTTTTCCAGTATAGCCTATACTAAAGCCAGACTTTTTATTCCAAGATACACTCCATCTCCAAGTTCCTAGACCTGTAGGACAAGTAAAGATTTCACTCCACTTTTTACCATCCTCTGATAACCAAGAAACAGAGCGAGTTTTATGTCCATCTATTGGCTCATGCAGTCTTATTCCAGCATTTAACATAAGTTCATTTTTAGAAGTTATAGAAAACTTACCATCACGAACATCACCACCATCATAAGCCATAAATGCAACAGAAGACCATCTTTTACCATCTTTAGACCTAATAACCCGAAGCTTCCCATCCATAGACATATGTTCATTGGCTTCTCTAAAAGTACAATAAAGATAATCACCAAATCGTATCAAATCAGTAAATGCATTGTGAGGTGATTTATCCCATATTTTTTTAACTTCTAAAAATTCCATTTGTGATTCCTTGTTTGTCTATGTGTTTGATTTTATATATTTTATAAGTATAGTTCTATATCTAAAGCTCCATGAAATACGCCTAATATATCTATTGTATTTTCATCTTTGATTAAATATGCAATTCTATAATGACCATAAAGTAATACTCGTATTTCTTTATGCTCATTATTTTCATATTCGTAACCAATTCTTGGAAATGATTGAAGTATTTGTACTTTTTGATATATCTCAGTTACAACTTTTTTTGCAATATCCTTTTTATCAGAGGCTATATAATCATATATATCTTTAAGCCAAAGTTCTGCTTCATTTGTCCAATTGATATTTACCATTGTTTAATTCTATTTTCCATCTTTTGATTTGAAATAGTTTTATTTTCTTGTGAATCTTTTAATCCTTTTTGTATCATCATATCAAAAGCTAATTCTTTTAATATTTCATCATAAGATGTATCTTCAGGTAAGGAATCAATAATTTTTTTTGCTTCTTGTTTGGGTGCTGTCATAATAAACTCCAATATTTGAAATATACATCATTTTATCAAAATGATATATATTATTTCTTTAAATCATTTTATTTAAAAATGCAAATGTCATTATACAATATTCCAATATTTGAAAAAGCCAAACGTCTCTCTTGAAGAGGTAAACCCCTTCGCTCTTTTCTTCTTTTATTGAAAAGAAGAAACAAGAAAGCAACCAGACGAATTGATGAAGGCAAAGCTTCCTTCCAATTAAATATTTATTTTCTGCCCTGTAAAACTCGCTAAAGAGTGCGTTTAGCACTCTTCTTTACGCTCAAACAGTTTCGGGCATTACCGAAAATAAACATCTAACTTCCAGCTTCATCAAAGTCTGGAAAGAAGAAAAGTTCAAACTATCATTTGTGAATTTACAAAGTAAAAGTTTAAACAAAAGACAATCAAAAATGCAAATGTCCTTATCCCATCTTTTCCAACCCCTACAGAAGCTGAGCGTTTGTTTTATTTTTCGGAAAAGTCTTACAACTGTTTGAGCATAACAAATATGCTGGGAGCATATTTTTATGTGAGTTTTGTAAGACAGAAAGATAAAACAATAAGTGAAGGAACCCAAAGGGCTTCGCAGCTGTTGGTGGTTTTGCTTACTTTGTCCACACAAAGTAAGAGAAAGCGGAGACCTTTAGGTGTTTATGAGAATAAAAAATAAATTAGTATTCTGTCACCAGATTTTTTTGTTAGCTTTTATATATACGTATTGGCATATAACTAAAAATTTCCATATTGACTTCAAGCTCATTTATAAATGGTTCTTCATACACTTTAGAATCAAATCCTTTGAATTCAATACCATTAGCCTTTAATGCTTTAAATACTTTGCTAACTGCTGAAATAAAAATTGGAATTATATTTATATAAATTTGAGACGTTGGATATCTATTGCTTTTTGCATAGTCTGAAACCATATCAAAATTAAGTTCGTTATTTAATTGAAAAACTAATTTTTCTCTATTGACTTTACTCATTCTTTTTTCCAAATAAGGGGATTCTAGATTTGAATCTACACGAGCATAAAAATCATCAAGCTTGTAATAATATTTCATTTTTAGAATATCATCTATAACATTATGACTTGCTAGTAAAAACTCTGCACCATGATTTTTTTCAAGACCATTATTAAGTAGCATTTCATAATTCCAACTTTTGAAAAGAAGATGATCTCTATGATGGACTGCATTTCTTAACATAATAAGTGTAGCAGAATCTGCAGAATCGAAATATGAAAAATCAGTTTTTGTTACATCATATAAACTGTGAAATGCTTCAAGTTTTGCCTCAAAAGCCCTATCTAAATTATTTATTGCTTCTTCTTGATCTATGTGCTTCAATCTTTCAAAGTCTATTTTTGTTTCAATATATATACGCATTGTATTTGCTAGTTTATCTATTGCTAATTGTTTGATTTCCATATCATCTCTATTTTATATTTATTTTAAATCATATATTGGACCAGTGTATTCCACCCCTCGATTGTATGGGAATGTACACGCTCCAGGATAGTCTTTAATAGAGTAATCTTTATTGGAAATTCCAAGTGAGACCTTTTCTGGATAACATTTCATTTTTATCTTTTTACTATTTTTTATTACAGTATCAGTTCCAAAATACTCTCCAATCTCATTATATATATTATGTGTTTCATTATTGCTTATTTCCCAGCCAGCAGCTGAACCACTAAATCCACAAATTACAACAAATGGTTCTTCATATTCTTGTGGTTTTTTGTATACAAAAGAAGATGCCTGAACATCCCACTCTCCCTTTAGTAATTTTCTTTCACAAATATTTAATTCATATTCTACATAAGTATCTTCGCTAAAAATTAAGTATCCAATAGATATCAAAACAACTATTGGTAAAAAAAATCTTATCATTATTAATCCTTAGTTTTGTGGTTGAATAGAGCTAACTATTTATTAATCACACATTCTATATAACTTACACTTAAAATTGTTAATATCTATACATTTTAAATGTCAGTTATTAAATCTTACCCAAAGCCAATAAATAGACTATTTTACTAATTATATAATTAAAAAATTACAAATTGCAATATTTTCAATCCCCTCCAACTTTTTATGCTAAAGTTCATAAAATTAAACAAAAATAATATAAAATCCCCTTGTGATTATAAGGAAAAAATATGGCAAAGAAAAAAACCTCTCTTTTTGAGTGTCAACACTGTGGAGAACAATCTACCAAATGGATGGGTAAATGTCCATCTTGTGGAGGATGGGACAGTTTTGTTGAAC
This sequence comes from Arcobacter denitrificans (SeqCode), assembly GCF_048571185.1. Classification (GTDB taxonomy): domain Bacteria; phylum Campylobacterota; class Campylobacteria; order Campylobacterales; family Arcobacteraceae; genus Arcobacter; species Arcobacter denitrificans. The sequence goes on from NZ_CP182350.1 coordinate 299,963, forward strand.
TCAATACCGAACAACAAGAAGTATTAAAACAAACATCAAAGATAATAAACACAAGCTCAAAAGCAAAACCAATTACACAAATAGAACAAGATGATATCATTCGATTCTCATCTAATAACCATGAATTTGACCTTGTACTTGGTGGTGGAATAGTCCCTGGAAGTCTTACACTTATTGGAGGAAGTCCAGGAGTTGGAAAATCAACCCTACTTTTAAAAGTAGCTGGAGATATCTCACAATCAGGTAAAAAAGTTCTTTATGTATCAGGAGAAGAGAGTATGGGACAGATAAAACTTCGAGCAAATAGACTTGATGCAAATAGTGATAACCTTTATTTACTCTCAGAGATAAAACTAGAAGAGATACAAGAAGAACTATTAAGAGAAAATTATGAAGCAGTAGTTATTGATTCTATTCAAACTATATATTCAAGCACACTTACATCAGCACCTGGTTCTGTTTCACAAGTAAGAGAGATAACCTTTGAACTTATGCGAAAAGCAAAAGAGTGTGATATAGCCATGTTTATTATTGGACATATTACAAAAGATGGAAGTATCGCAGGACCTAGAGTTTTAGAACATATGGTTGATACTGTTTTATATTTTGAGGGAGAATCTAGCAAAGAACTTAGAATGTTAAGGGGCTTTAAAAATAGATTTGGAAGTACAAGTGAGATAGGTATCTTTGAGATGACAGCCGAAGGACTTATAAGTGCTAAAGATATAGCTTCTAAGTTTTTTGACAAAAGTAAACCCCAAAGTGGCTCTGCTTTGACTGTAGTTATGGAAGGAAGCCGAGCACTTATTATTGAAGTTCAAGCTTTAGTTTGTGAAAGTACTTATCCAAACCCAAAAAGATCTGCCACAGGATTTGATGTAAATAGATTAAATATGCTTTTAGCCCTCTTAGAGAAAAAACTTGATTTACCCCTAAATCACTATGATGTATTTATAAATATAAGTGGTGGAATTAAGATAAAAGAGAGTTCTGCTGATTTGGCTGTGATTGCTTCTATTATTAGTTCTTTTAGGGATAGACCTATTTCTAAAGAGTCAGTATTTATTGGAGAGGTTTCATTAACTGGTGAGATAAAAGATGTATATTCTGTAGATATGAGACTAAAAGAGGCTAGTGCACAAGGTGTTTCTAAAGCAATTGTGGCAGAAAAACCAAATATAAAAACAAATCTAAAAATCTTCCCTGTAGATGAAGTGGTAAAAATGATTGAGCTATTTTAATAGCTCAAATCTTTTTACCTAAATATTACTTTCCTACTCTTTTATTTGCTCCACTCATAAGTCTCTCTTGTGTTACTATTGCTCTTGTATGAGTTCCTGTACCTATAACTCCTGCTGAGTCTACAACTTCTAAACTAAACTTGTAAAGCTTGCCTTCCATACCTTCAAAAGTCGCAGTTGATACTGCTACATCACCACTAAGTGTTGGGGCTAGATGTTTTATATTTACTTCAACTCCCACTGATAATTGTCCCTCTTGTAAAAAGGGTAATAGCATCTTTGCTGCTGAACACTCCATAAGAGCTACCATTCTAGCTGTTGCAAATACTTCTGGGAAATTATCTTCTGCTGATATTTGTAAATTCTTTGCTAAATCTTTATCTTCAACTTTATAATCTATACTTGCTTTTGTACCAATTTCCAATGACATGAATTACTCCTAAAATTTTTTATATTTTATATTGAATTAACTTAAATATAAAAATACTCTTTATTTACTACTTTGGCTAATTTTGCTATAATCCGCAAAAATTAACGGATAAAAATGATTGACTTTGATAATCAAACAGATTTAGAAATTGACATTTCATCATTAGAAATAATTCACAATGAATTAACTCCAAAAGATATTGAATTAATAATAGTAAACAATGATAAAATACAAATTTTAAATAAAGAGCATAGAGATATAGATAAAGCTACAGATGTACTTAGCTTTCCACTTGAATACGATATGCCAAACATGCCTTTGGGCTCTATTGTTATTTCTGTTGATTTTGTGGAAGATAAAGCAAAAGAGTATAATCATAGTTTTTTAGATGAATTAACCCTTCTTTTTATCCATGGACATTTGCATTTACTTGGATTTGACCATGAAGTTGACAATGGTGAACACAGAAAAAAAGAAGAAGAGTTAATCAAAAAGTACAATCTTCCAAATAGTTTAATTGTAAGGAATTCATAAATGGATATTTTAGTTTTTATAGTTTCAATGACAGCACTTATATATGGGGCTGATTTTATAATACAACAAAGTGAAAAAATAGCATTTCATTATAATATTTCACCCTTTGTTATTGGGGCAACATTAGTAGCAGTTGGTACAAGTTTACCTGAGATGGCTGTCTCTATTTCTGCTTCACTTAAAGGAAGTGCTGATATTGCTGTTGCAAATGTAATAGGAAGTACTATCTTTAATATTGCATTAGTTTTAGGAACAGTATTTTTAATAGCTAAAAAAATAATGCCAGATAGGGATCTTTTTGCAAAAGATTCTGCTTGGGCACTATTTCCTATTTTAGTTTTTATACTTATGAGTATAGATGGAAAACTCAGTTTAGTAGATGGTGTTTTATTTTTACTTTTAATGTGTGGGTTCTTACTTTTCTTAATCTCATCAAATCAAGTTGAAGAACCTGATGAAGAGTTAAAAAAAGAACCTTTTGCTTGGGGTAAATCAGCACTATTTTTAGTATTGGGATTTATTTTGACAATCGGTGGAGCTGATTTTGCCATAAGTAGTGCATCAAGTATCGCAAGGGAGTTTGGGATTAGTGAGTGGCTTATTGGATTATTTTTAGTTGCTTTTGGTACAAGTTTACCAGAACTTACTATTTCTGTAAAAGCTGCCCTAAATAATAAAGCTGACTTAGCAATAGGTAATATTATTGGTTCAAATGTTGCTAATTTTACTATGGTTTTAGGTGTAGCATCAATAGTTAATCCCCTAAATGTAAATTTAAGTGAAAACTTTTTTGATATTGCAGCTGCTTTTATATTATCACTTATGTTAGTATTTATAACTGCTAATAAAATGTATAATAAAAGTGCTGGAATAGCACTTATGGTAGTATTTGGATTAGTAATTCAAAATAGCTTTATGTAAGCTATTTTGAACACTCTGAACATACACCTGTAAAAACTACATTTGCATGTTTGACATTGAATTTACTTTGAGATTTTAATTCTGCTAAAACACTTGAAGTATCTATAACTATATCTTCGATTTTTTTACACTCTTCACAAACTAAATGGGAATGTTCTTCTTTTATTAGTTCATAAACAGATTTTTCACTAGGTATCTTAACCTCAGATATAAAAAACTTCTCTACCATCGAATTTACATTTTTATAAATCGTTGCTAGTGAAATTGATGGAAATTTACTTAACATGCTTGCATAAAGTTCATCTATGTTTAGATGTCCTTTATGATAAAGTTCGTCAACTATAGCTACTCTTTGAGGTGTTACTTTCAAATTAAACTCTTTTAATAATTTTGTAGAATTTTCCATGAAACCTCCTTTAAAAGTACATATTACATTTATTCTAGTATTAGAATCTTAGTGTAAATATGATAATATTTTGTTAAAGAAAAAAATTATTATTTAACTATAATATTATATTAAGCTTTTAGAGATTATAATTATCAAAAGATAAAAATTATCCAAAACTAATAAAAGGGAAATATTATGAAAAAACATGAAAGTTACAAGTGTAATGTATGTGGAAATGAAGTTGAAGTATCAAATGCAGGCGGTGGAGAACTGTCTTGCTGTGGTCAAGTAATGGAATGTATTACTACAGACTTAACATCTGTTGTACTTATGAAAGCTTTTGCTGGTGAGTCAATGGCAAGAAATAAGTATGAATATTTTGCTAAAATTGCTCAAAAAGAGGGATATAGAGATATTGCTGAACATTTTCAAAGAGCTGCAAACAATGAAAAAATGCATGCAAAACTAGAATTAAAAGCTTACAATGTATTAAATTATGACAAAGAGTTTGGAAATACAAGTGAAAACTTACAGTATGCAATTGATGGAGAGAGTTACGAAAATACCACAATGTACCCAGACTTTGCACAAATTGCTGCAGATGAAGGACATAAAGATATTTCAAGAATGTTAAGTATGATTGGTAAAATTGAAATAGAACATGAAAATATGTACAAAAGTCTAAAAGAGAGACTGGATTCTGGTGCTGAACATGTAAGTGAAGATGAAGAAGAGTGGATTTGTGAAGTTTGTGGACATGTACACAGAGGGAAAAAAGCTTTAAAAGTTTGTCCTGTATGTAAACACCCTCAAGAGTATCAATCAAGATTGAACTCTAAAAAATAAACCCTTTTAGGTTATTTTAATTATTACAAATAACCTAAAACTTACCCTATTCTAATTGTTTTAACTATATAATTGCTTATGATATTAAGACTTTTAATCCTTATACTTTTTTTATATAATTTCTCTTTTTCAAAAGATTTTACAGTAGCTTCATACAACGTAGAAAATTTCTTTGATTTGAAATATGATAAGACAGAGTATAAAGAGTTTATTCCAAATACAAAAGCTAAGTGGTATATAAAAACATACACAACAAAATTAAACAATATCTTAAAAGTACTAAATGACTTAGATAAAGATATCATAGCTTTACAAGAGATAGAATCAAATGAAGCATTTAAAGATATAATACAAAATCTACCCCAATATAAATACAGCATATTTAAAAAATATAAATCATCAAGTATAGGTTTAGCCCTTTTAAGTAAATATGAAATCATAGATTATGAACTTCTAGATGTTAAGCACTCAAAAGTAAACCGCCCTATTCTAAAAGTAGCCATAAATATTGATAATAATAAATTAATAATTTTTAATAATCATTGGCCTTCAAAAAGAAAAGAAGAGAGTCAAAGAATTCTCTATGCCCAAGCAATAGAAGATAATATAAAAAATTTAGATGATGATATTGATTACATCATTTTAGGAGATTTAAATTCAAACTATAATGAGTTTGAAACCTTCAAATACTCAAAACTAAACAATACATACAACCTAACAGGAATTAATGATGTACTAAATACAAGAAATAAAAATAATTATGTGTCGATTTATAAAATTTTAAGTGAAGAAAAGAGAGTTCATTATAACCTTTGGTTACAGCTAAATTACCCCAATAGATTCTCTTATAAATATAGAGGACAAAATGGAACTCCCGATAATATACTTTTACCAAAGGCAATGTTTGATGATAAAAATATCTCATATGTTAATAACAGTTTTGATGTTTTTAAACCTAAATATTTAATTAATAACAATAAGATATTTAGATGGGAAATTAAAAATAAAGTACATACAAACAAAGGTTACTCTGATCACTTACCTATTTTTGCTACCTTTAGCACTTCAAAACAGCCAAAAATTGAAGTTGATAAAGTAAACTTTATTAGTGAGCTTTACACTCAAAGCAATCTTACTTATCCAGTAGTATTGAAAGATATTACACTTTTATATAAAACAAGTGAAATAGCAATAATAAAACAAAAAAACAATAGAGCAATTTTTGTTTATAAAAATGTAGACAATTTAGAATATGACAAACTTTACACTATAAAAATAGATAAAATAAAAGAGTTTAATGGTCTTTTAGAAATAGTTGGTTTTACTATTTCTAAAAGCCAAGCAAGTAAATTAAATAAACAATCACTCTATTTAGATGCTTCAAAGCATGATATACAAAAAAATAGTTTTCAAAATGAGATTATTACAAATATAACAGGGAATATAAAAGGTAAATATTTTCACTATATTTTTAAAAATGAAAAAAAGAAAATAAGAGTTTATTCAAAGAATAGAAAACTTTTACCAAACAATGGGCAAAAAATCACTATAATAAATGCTCATTTAGGTTTTTATAAATCAAAACCACAAATAATAATCTATAAAAAAAGTGACTATAAATATGTTGATTAAATCTATTTTTACAAATAGCAGTGGAATTTTAGTATCAAGAATATTGGGATTTGTAAGGGATTTACTTACGGCTTCTATTTTAGGAGCAAATATTTATTCTGATATATTTTTTGTAGCTTTTAAACTTCCAAATCTTTTTAGACGAATCTTTGCAGAGGGCGCTTTTACCCAGGCTTTTATTCCAGCATATGCAAAAACAAAACAAAAAATCAGATTTTCAAGTGCAATATTTCTACAGTTTTTGGCTCTTATCTTATTTATCTCACTTTTAGTTACCCTATTTTCAAAGTTTGTAACACATATTATTGCCTTAGGGTTTGATGAAAAGACTGTTGATTTAGTTGCACCACTTGTAGCAATAAACTTTTACTATTTACCTATGATATTTGTTGTTACATTTATGGCGGCACTCTTACAATATAAACATCACTTTGCAACAACTGCCTTTTCAACGGCACTATTAAACCTAGCACTAATAGCAGCACTTCTTATATCAAAAGATTTAGACAAATATGAGATTACATATTATCTTTCATATGGGGTTCTTATTGGTGGTTTACTACAAATAATAGTTCATCTAATTGCCATAAAAAATAAAAATTTACTAAAAATATTTACCTTTAGAAAAGTAAATATAAGTGAAAACAAATTTTATAAAAACTTTGTAAATGCAACCTTGGGAAGTTCAACTTCACATATTTCTGCTTTTTTAGATACTTGGTTAGCTTCATTTTTAGTAAGTGGTTCTATCTCATATTTATACTATGCAAATAGAGTTTTTCAGCTTCCTCTAGCACTTTTTGCCATAGCTACCTCAATCGCACTTTTTCCAATGATTGCAAAATCAATTAAAAATAAAGATGAAGAAAAAGCCTTAAAACTTATGAGAAAATCAACTATTATTTTAACTCTTCTACTATCTATTGCTACTCTTATAGGAATAGTCTTTGATAAGTTTATTGTTGAATTACTTTTCCAAAGAGGTGCTTTTACAAATGATGACACAATAAATACAGCACTTATACTAAGCATGTATTTAATTGGACTTATTCCCTTTGGAATTGCAAAGATTTTTTCTCTATGGTTATACTCCCATGAACAGCAGTTTTTAGCTGCAAAAATCTCTATGAAAGCCCTAGCTTTTAATATAGTTTTTTCACTTCTTTTAATCAATCCTTATGGAGCAGCAGGTTTAGCATTTGCTAGTACACTAAGTGGATTTATACTATTTTTTCTTACAATCAAAGAGTTTGGATTTTCTAAATTTAAGCTTTTATTATTAAATAAATAATTTTTCTAATATTTAACTTTAAGAATAAATTAATTTTAATGGGTCTATAATAAATACTATTACTTAAACTAAATAGCAAGGGTTTTCTATGTTATTAAGATTATGTTTATTATTTCTCACTTTAGTCTCTCTTTCAATCGCCACACAAATAAATAATAATGAACAACAAATAGGTGTATATGAACATCTTGGTAATACAATCCCTCTCAATCTAACTTTTACAGACGAATACAATAAAACAAAAACTCTCAAAGAATTTATCAGAAATAAGCCAACAGTACTAACACTTAATTATTATAGTTGTAAAGCCTTATGTTCACCTCTTTTAACAGGTGTTTCACATGTTTTGAATAAGTTAGACTTAAAACCTTATATCGATTATAATGCCTTAACTATAAGTATAGACCCAAGAGATAATTTTCAAACTGCACTTGCAAAAAAACAAACACATATAAAAATGATAAAAAAACCTTTCCCTCCTCAAACTTGGAGTTTTTTAACAGGAACACAGAAAAATATAAATAAAATCACAGATGCAGTAGGATTTAAATATAAAAAAAGAATAAAAGATGGAGTCATTGATTATCTTCATCCTGGGGTAATTATTGTGATTTCACCTAGTGGAAAGATTTCAAGATATTTAAATGGAGTTGATTATTTACCTTTTGATTTAAAACTTGCTTTACTAGAAGCAAAAGAAGAGAGAACTGGTCCAACAATAGCAAAAACTCTATTATTTTGTTTTGCTTATGATGCAAAGAGTAAAACCTATGTTTTCCAAGCAGAAAAAGTAATAGGTATCCTTATGTTTTTGATTGTTGCTATATTTTTTATCTACCTTGTAAAAACTGGTAGAAAACAGGAGAAAGATGATGAATGATTTGACTCAAAAAAGCTTCTATAATGAGACACATACAGTATTTGGTCATCATGAAAATAAGATTTTACAATGGATTTTTTCAATAGATCATAAAAGAATAGCACTATTATACCTTGCTGTTATGATGGCTTTTTTTATAGTAGCAATATTTATAGCCTTATCTATGAGAATGGAACTCTTCTCCCCTGGTCAACAAATCATGGAACCAAATACCTACAATCAAGCCTTTACTCTACATGGTACAATTATGATATTTTTATTTGTAGTACCAGGAATTCCTGCTGTTTTTGGAAACTTTCTACTTCCCCTTTTAATAGGTGCTAGAGATGTCTCTTTTCCAAGATTAAACTTATTATCTTGGTGGCTATATCTTTTGGGAGCAATATTAGCTGTAACCTCTTTATTTGTAGGACAAGGTTTTGCAGATACAGGTTGGACATTTTATGCACCATATAGTGTAAAAACTGGTACAAATGTTATTTTTGCACTAAGTGCAGCATATATTTTAGGACTAGCTTCCATTCTTACAGGGATAAACTTTGTTGTTACTATTCACAGACTAAGAGCACCAGGCATGAACTTTTTCAAAATGCCACTTTTTGTTTGGGGATTATATTCAACAGCATGGATTCAAATACTTGCAACTCCTGTTATTGGAATCACCTTAATCTTAGTAATTTTAGAGCGAACATTAGGTATTGGTATCTTTGACCCGTCCAAAGGTGGAGATCCTATTCTTTATGAACATCTTTTTTGGATATATTCTCATCCCGCAGTTTATCTTATGATTTTGCCAGCTTTTGGAGTGGTATCAGAGATTCTTCCTACATTTTGTAGAAGAACTATTTTTGGATATAGATCAATCGCAGTTTCCTCCGCAATGATTGCTATTATTGGGTATTTAGTTTGGGGACATCACCTTTTTACTTCTGGTATGAGTGAATGGACAAAAATAATATTTTCTTTTTTAACATTTTTTGTTGCTATTCCCACAGGAATAAAGTTTTTTGACTGGGTTGCAACCATGTACAAAGCTTCAATTATATTCTCAACACCTATGCTTTGGGTAATTGGGACAATTATCACATTTGCTATAGGTGGACTAACAGGTATCACACTTGTAACACTTGGAGTTGATATACATCTGCATGATACATACTTTGTTGTTGCACATTTTCACTATACTATTTTTGGTGGTGTTGTATTTATGCTTTTTGCAGCTATGCACTATTGGTTTCCAAAATTTACGGGGAAAATGTATGATGAAACTAAAGCAAAAATAGCCTTTGCAGGTATTTTTATAGGATTTAATACCTTATGGTTTCCTATGTTTTTAGCTGGGGCATTAGGAATGCCAAGACGATATTTTGATTATCTACCTGAATTTACTATCTATCATAGAGTTGCAGGTGTGGGAGCAGTTATAACAGTTACTAGTATTTTATTTATGCTTTATGTACTTTATAAAGGAGTAAAAAATGGGAAACCTGCTGGAAATAACCCATGGAATTCCACAACACTAGAGTGGCAAATAAGCTCACCCCCTCCTTTAGAAAACTTCAAACATATCCCTTATGTAGACTTTGACCCATATGAGTATGAAAATGGTAAGCCAAAAAGAGACCTGAGCAAAATTATACAAGGAGAAGGCAATGAACAATGATAATCCTGAAATTGTATATGATAAAGAGGGAAATCCTCATGAAGTAGTTGACTTCAATAATGATAATGTAGGTTCAAAACTTGGTTTTTGGCTTTTTTTATTTACTGAGCTTATGCTTTTTGGGGCAATGTTTTTAGTATTTTCTTTTTTCTTTTATAGATTTACTGATGATTTTGTAATAGCTTCAAGTCATTTACACCTAACTTTAGGTGGAATTAATACTGTTGTTTTACTTATAAGTACTTATTTTATGGGAATGGCTTCTTTAAATATGAAACTAAATAATATAGATAAATCAAAGAAAATGATTTATATCACAATTTTATTATCTATTATTTTTCTAGCAATAAAATATTTTGAGTGGATGGCAGAGATTCAAAATGGTATTTATCCAAACTCAGAAGCTTTAAATGAACTTGCAAAGGGTGAAATACTATTTTTTGGTCTATATTTTACAATGACAGGTTTTCATGGCCTTCATATTATTGTAGGTATTGGTGTGATGTTATGGGCAATAAAACTAATAAACAATAAAAAAATAAATGCTAGTAAAAGTATAGTTCTAGAAAATATTGCTCTGTATTGGGACTTAGTCCATCTTGTTTGGGTATTTTTATTTCCACTATTTTATATGATATCTTTTGGAGGTACACAATGAGGGATGTAGTAAGCCATGAAATGACAGCACAAAAGTATATTAAAGTATTTATAGTATTAGTTGTTTTGACAGCTTTAACATTTTTACAGCCATTTATTTTGCCAAGTAATGTTTCAAATACAGTACTGTTGCAACTTTTAATTTCATGTTTAAAAACTGTTCTTATTGTAAGTTATTATATGCACCTAAAATATGAAACTACTCTGTTTAGATATATTGTATTATTTGCAGTAGTTACACTTGGAATATTTTTTGTAATAACAGCAACAGATGCAATATTTAGAAATGAAACATTTGATATGTTTCAAGTAGGAGACTAATATGTTAGAAGGAATGGAAGGTGTTTCAAGCTATGCAGCCGATGTAGATAGAGCCTTTTTAATTGTAAATGTAATTACACTTTTTCTTTTTGTGGTAACAATTGGTTCTATGCTATATTTTGTATATAGATATAAAGCTAGCAAAAATCCTCCTGAAAATGCCAAGAATATTGAACACTATACTCCAATAGAAATAATATGGACTGTTGTTCCAACTATTTTACTTGGAATTGTATTTTATTTTGGATTAGATAGCCTAAGAGCTCAAAGAACGATGCCTAATGATAATGATTCTATTGTTGTAAAAGTTATAGGACAAAGATGGTCTTGGAATTTTGAATATGAAAATGGCAAAAAAAGTTCCTTTTTAATGATTCCTGCAAATAAAAATATCAAACTAAAAATGACTGCTCCTGTAAATGATGTTTTACATAGCTTTTATGTACCGGCATTTAGAGCAAAAGAGGATGTAGTTCCAGGTCAAATAACACAGCTTTGGTTTAATATTAACAAAAAAGGCAAATATGATATACAATGTGCTGAATATTGCGGGATGAGACACTCATATATGCTTTCACATGTAGAAGTTGTAGATGAAGATAAATATAATGAATGGTTAAATCCAAAAGTTGAAAAAGAAGAAAATAGCAAATCAAAAGGTGAAGAACTATTCTCCCAGCATGCCTGCGTAGGATGTCACTCAATGGATGGCTCAATTTTAGTTGGCCCCTCACTTAAAGATATTTACAATAAAAAAGAGATAGTAGTTACAGATTCAAAAAAAAGAGAAATAATTGTTGATGATGAGTATCTAAAAAACTCTATATTAGATGCAAATAAAGATATTGTAGAAGGTTTTACTCCAAATCTAATGCCTAATTTTGAAGGAGTATTAAGTGAAGATGATGTCAAAGAGCTTATCAAATATATAAAAGGAACAGATGATAATAGTGATAAAACAAAAGAAGAACAAAAAATAAGTGGAAAAGAACTAGTTCAAAATAATGGTTGTATAGGCTGTCACTCTCTTGATGGAAGTAAGCTTGTAGGTCCGAGTTTTAAAGGTATTTATGGAAGAGTTCAAAAAATCACTATAAATAATAGTTTAAAAGAGATAATAGTAGATGATGAGTATCTTAAAAGTTCAATATTAAAACCAAATGAAGCAATAGTTGAAGGGTATTATGCAGGGGTTATGCCCTCTTTTGAAAACGTCTTAAGTGATAAAGAGATTGAAGCAATTATTAAATATTTAAAAACTATAAAATAGGAACAATATGTCTATAAACTTAAAAGATTTTTTAATCTTAACAAAATTTAATTTATCATTTGCAGTAACTCTTTCTTCTGTTTTCTCTTTTATTCTTGTAAAAGAGAAAATAAGCTTTGAGATAATATCTCCATTAATAGGAGTTTTACTTTTAGCACTTGGAGTTAGTGCCTTAAATCAATACCAAGAGTATCTTGATGATGCAAAAATGACAAGGACCCAAAATAGACCAATTGCATCAGGTAAGATTAGCCCAAATGAAGGCTTAGTTATCTCTTTAGGCTTAATTTTATTATCTTATATAACTATATTCTTTAGTCTAAATTATATTGGTATTATAATTTTTACAAGCGTAATAATTTTATATAACTTCGTATATACAAAAACAAAAAAAACAACTGTTTATGCTGCAGTTTATGGTGCAATATTAGGAGTCATTCCTCCTCTTATTGGCTGGTTAGCTGGGGGTGGAGAGATTACTGATATTAGATTTTTCGCAATTGGACTATTTTATTTAGTTTGGCAAATACCACATTTTTGGCTTTTGATATTAAAGTATCACAAGCAGTATGAAAATGCTGGTTTTAATACAGTTGCAAATACTTTTGGCATACAAAGATTAGAAAGAATAACTTTTATTTGGTTACTTTTAACAATAATTTGTGGTCTGTTTGTAGTTGCTTTATTTCCTATAAAATCAAATATACTATTTTTACTAATTTTTTTATTAGTCGTTTATACTTTTTATTCTATTTTTCTACTTAGAAAAAAGCATAATTACTTAAAAGTTTTTATTGCTATAAACATCTATATTACACTACTTATGCTCTTATTAGTAATCAATATTTTGTTATGAAGTAATATTTAGATATAATCCTAGATTTTAGGAGAAATATGAACGAATTTTTAAAACAATATATACCTTATTATAAAAATTATATTTTAAAGTTTTTTTACGCTTTTATTGGTATGGTACTAGTTGCAGCAGGTACAAGTGGTAGTGCTTATGTCATCAAACCACTACTTGATGAAATATTCATAGCAAAAGATGCTCACATGCTACAAGTTCTTCCATTTATTGTTATAGCCCTTTATTTTGCCAAAGGTTTTGGAGGTTATATTCAGGCCTACTATATCTCTTATATTGGACAAGATATTGTTAGAATAGTTAGAGATAAACTCTTAGCTCACGTTTTAACACTTGATATTGATTTTTTTCAAAAAAGACATGGTGGGGAGCTTATATCTCGTATTACTAATGATATAAATAGAATTCAAGCAGCAGTATCAAATCAAATTGCAGAATTTATTAGGGAGAGTTTAACAATAGTTGCTTTGGTTGGTGTTGTTATATATCAAAGTCCAGAGTTGGCATTTTATGGCTTAGTTGTACTTCCTATGGCTATATATCCATTAACTGTATTAGCTAAAAAGATGAAAAAGCTATCTTTTAGATCTCAAGAGTCAAATTCTGATATCACTGCTAATTTAAGTGAAACATTTAATAATATAGAGATAATCAAAGCAAACTCAACAGAGTTTATTGAAGCAAAAAAATTTGCAGCTCACAATAAAAATTTTTTTCACATAAATATAAAAGCTGTCAAAACAAATGAACTGGTATCTCCAATAATGGAGACATTAGGTTCAATTGCAGTTGCAGTTGTAATAGTTGTAGGTGGACATAAAGTTATTGGTGGAGAGTTAAGTGTTGGTTCATTTTTCTCTTTTATGACAGCACTTTTTATGCTTTATACTCCAATAAAAAGGTTATCAAGCCTATACAATAAAATGCAAGATGCCCTAGCTGCAAATGAAAGAGTTAATGAAATATTTAATACAAAAGCAACTATTTTATCAGGGAAAGACTCCTTTCCAACAAAAATCCAATCTCTTGAATTTAAAAATACCAAACTACAATATGATGGGTTTACTGCTTTAGAAAATATCAATTTAAAAGCTTCAAGGGGTGAAAAAATAGCTCTTGTAGGTGATAGTGGAGGTGGAAAATCTTCCTTAGTAAATTTGATTATTAGATTTTATGAAATTAGTGAAGGTGAAATACTTTTTAATGACAAATGCATAAGAAATATAGATATTAAATCACTTAGAGAACAAATATCAATTGTAACCCAAAGAGTATATATCTTCAATGATACAATTGCTGCAAATGTTGCTTATGGACATGAAATTGACGAACAAAGAGTAATCGATGTACTTAAACAAGCACACGCATATAAATTTGTAGATTCACTTGAAAATGGGATTCAAACAAAGCTTGATGAATTTGGTACAAACCTAAGTGGTGGTCAGCGACAAAGGATAGCGATAGCTAGAGCTTTATATAAAAACCCTCAAATATTGATTTTAGATGAAGCAACATCAGCACTTGATAATGAAAGTGAATCAATTATTTCAGAAGTAATTGATGAAGTAAGTAAAGATAAAATCACTTTTGTAATTGCACATAGGTTAAGCACAATCAAAAGTGCTGATAAAATAGCAGTATTCAAAGGTGGAAAAATTGTTTGTCAAGGAACTGAATATGAATTATTATCAAATTGTGACGAATATAAGAGACTTCACAATTTAGCAAATATCTAATAAAGAAATATTTACAAAATTTTAGATAAAATACCAAAATATATAAAAGGAACAATTTGTTTAACTACAACACATTAAAAAAACTATTATTTAATTTTGAACCAGAAACAGCACATAATATTGCTGAATTTGGATTGACAAAATTACCTTATTGTAGAACACTTAATAATTATATGGTTAATAAAAATTTTGTAATTGATCATAGATTATCTCAAAATATTTTAGGAATGAATTTTAAAAATCCTGTTGGTTTAGCAGCTGGTTTTGATAAAAATGCAACTATGATTGAATCTATGATGGCTTTAGGTTTTGGTTTTACTGAAATTGGAACTATGACACCTCGTGCACAAGATGGAAATCTAAAGCCACGAATGTTTAGATATCCAGAACAAAAAACAGTACAAAATGCTATGGGTTTTAATAACAAAGGTTCGTATGATGTGGCTAAAAACCTTAGAAAGGTTTTTCCTTATGTAATACCAGTTGGTGCTAATATTGGTAAAAATAAAACAACACCTGAAGATATGGCACTGAGTGATTATAAGGTTTTAATAAATAAGTTTAAAGATATTAGTGATTATATTGTGATTAATATATCTAGTCCAAATACACCAAATCTTAGAGATTTACAAAATGAAAAGTTTATCACTGAGCTTTTTTCTATGGCAAAAGAGTTAACACAAAAACCAATATTTTTAAAAATAGCTCCTGATATGGAAGCTAAGGTTGCAATTGATTTATGTAAAACTGCTGTAAAAGCAGGAGCAGCTGGAATTATTGCTACAAATACAACTATTGATTATGATTTACTTCCAGGGTGTCAAAGCTTTGGGGGATTAAGTGGTGCAGTTTTATCACAAAAATCATATGAACTTTTTAAAGAGTTAGCCCATGAACTTTATGGAAAAACAATTTTAATCTCAGTTGGAGGAATATCAACACCTGAAGATGCGTATAGAAGAATCAAAGCAGGAGCTTCATTAGTTCAAGCATATTCAGGACTAATTTTTGAAGGTCCAGCTATGGTTAAAAAGATAAATGAAGGAATGTTAAAACTTCTTGAAGAAGATGGTTTTACAAATATAGCCCAAGCTGTTGGCGCTGATTTAAAAAAATAAAAAAGGTTAAGAAGTGATTAAATTGATATTGATACAATTCTCACTTTTATTTATATTTGCAGGAGAATTAATGAGTAATAGTCTACCAAAATATTTTACAAAAACTTTAGACAATGGATTACAAATAGTAGCTATTCCCATGGACAATGGGTCAAATGTCGTATCTACTGATATCTTTTATAAAGTTGGGAGTAGAAATGAGGTTATGGGGAAAAGTGGTATAGCACACATGCTTGAACACCTAAATTTCAAATCAACTAAAAATCTAGAAGCTGGTGAATTTGATGAGATAGTAAAAGGTTTTGGTGGAGTTAATAATGCTTCAACTTCTTTTGATTATACACACTATTATATCAAATCAAGCTCTAAAAATATGGGTAAATCTCTAAGTCTTTTTGCTGATTTAATGGAAAACTTAACTTTAAAAAATAAAGAGTTTCAACCCGAACGTGATGTAGTGGCAGAAGAGAGACGATGGAGAACAGATAATAATCCAATGGGATATTTACAATTTAGACTTTTCAATAACGCATATATCTACCACCCATACCATTGGACACCTATTGGATTTATGAGTGATATTAAAAATTGGACAATAACAGATATTAGAGATTTTCATAGCACTTATTATCAACCTAAAAATGCCATAGTAGTGATTGCAGGAGATATAAATAAAGATGATGTTTTCAAATTAGTTAAAAAACACTTTAAAGATATAAAAAATAAAAAAGATATCCCAACAACTGTACATATGACAGAACCAAAAATTGATGGGGCAAAAAGAGCAATAGTTAAAAAAGATTCTCAAGTAGAGATGTTAGCTATGTCATATCATATACCTAATTTTGAACACAAAGATCAAACAGCTCTATCGGCATTAAGTGAGCTTTTAAGTTCAGGGAAAAGTTCTATTTTGCAAAAGAAACTTGTTGATGAAAAAAGATTGGTAAACTCTATTTATGCCTATAATGTTGAACTAAAAGATCCAGGTCTCTTCTTATTTGTAGCCGTGTGTAACGAAGGCGTGGAAGCACAAGCTGTTGAAAAAGAGATTTTGAGTATAATTGAACAAATCAAAGAAGGGAAAATCCTAGAAGAAGATTTAGAAAAGATAAAAATCAATACAAAAGCTGATTTTATTTTTTCACTTGATAGTTCTAGTTCTGTTGCATCTTTATATGGAAGTTATTTTGTAAGAGATAATGTTAAACCTCTTTTTTCATATGAAGAAAACATACAAAAACTAAAGTTAAAAGATATTGTAAAAGTTGCAAAGAAATATTTACAAGAAGATAACTCAACAACTTTAATTTTAAAAAAGGATGATAAAGGTGGAGTACAAGATAACTAAAACAAAATTTGGTCAAAAACCTAGTTTTGATTTACCAAGTCCTTTATTTTATGAAGAGTTGGGTGAAGATGGTTTAGTTAAATTATTTAATGATTTTTATGATTTATTAATTGATAGTGATATCTCTAACTTTTTTCCACAAGATGAAAAAGAGTTAGCAAAAGTTAAATCTCACAATGTAAAGTTTTTTATTGAAGCTTGTGGTGGTCCCAAGTATTATACCCAAGCAGTAGGTCACTTTGATATGATAAAGGCACATGAGCCCTTTTCAATTACAGAAAAAGCAAGAACTGAGTGGTTAGGTTGTATGCAAGAAATTTTAGCAAATGTTGATATTTCACAAGAAGCAAAGAAAAGTTTTTGGAACTATCTAGAAACATTTTCAAAACATACGGTAAATGTTGATACAGGTCTAAAATTACCAGAAGATATAGTAAAAGTTTAAAGGAAAAGAATGAATATAATAACAGGTTCAATGACAGCACTAATTACCCCTTTCAAAAATGGGAAACTCGATACTAACTGCTATGAGTATTTAATAAAAAGACAAATTGCTCAAGGAATGGATGCAGTTGTTCCAGTAGGAACTACAGGAGAGAGTGCAACTCTATCACATAGTGAACATAAAGAGTGTATAGAAATTGCAGTTGCAGTTTGTAAAGAAACAAATGTAAAAGTAATAGCAGGTGCTGGTTCAAATGCAACACATGAAGCTTGTGATATAGCAAAACATGCACAAACTGTTGGTGCAAATGGAATATTATCTGTTGCACCATATTATAATAAACCTATGCAAGAAGGTCTATATGAACACTATAAAGCAATTGCAAATTCAGTTGAAATACCAGTTATGCTTTATAATGTTCCCGGAAGAACAGGAGTTGATATTGAAGCAGATACAGCAATAAAACTTTTTGATGATATAAAAAATATCTATGCTATAAAAGAAGCAACAGGAAGCTTAGAGCGAGCAATTGAACTAAATTCAAAAAGAGAAGACTTTTGTGTAGTTTCGGGGGATGATGCTATTGATTTTCCAATGTTAGCAAATGGTGGAAAAGGTATTATTTCAGTAACTGCAAATTTACTTCCAAATTATAAAAGTAAATTAGTAAAATCTGTATTCGAAGGTGATTATGATACCGCAAGAGCTATAAACAATGAGCTATATGCTTTAAATAAAGTAATGTTCTGTGAGAGTAATCCAATACCTATAAAAGCTGCTATGTATATTGCAGGATTAATGGATACATTAGAATATAGATTACCACTTACTAAACCAAGTGCAGAAAATATGAAAAAAATAGAAGATGTAATTAAAAACTATGAGGTAATAAAATAATGAGTAGCCAAATGAAGGGTAAAACACTAGTAATATCTGGTGGAACAAAAGGTATTGGAAAAGAGTGTGTTTATAAATTTGCAAGCAATGGTATAAATGTTGCTTTTACATATAATTCAAACCAACAATTTGCAGAAGACATCTGTAAAGATGTTGAAGAAAAATTTGGTGTAAAATGTAAAGCATATCCATTCAATATCCTAGAACCAGAAAAATACAAAGAACTATTTTTAGAAATAGATAAAGATTTTGATAGAGTAGATTTCTTTATTTCAAATGCTATGATTTATGGTAGAGCTGTTGTTGGTGGATATGGAAAATTTATGAAACTAAAACCAAGAGGACTAAATAATATCTATACTGCAACTGTAAATGCTTTTGTTTGTGGAGCACAACAAGCTGCAAAAAGAATGGAAAAAATTGGTGGTGGTTCAATAGTTAGCTTAAGTAGTACAGGAAACTTAGTCTATATAGAAAATTATTCAGGACATGGAACAAACAAAGCTGCTGTTGAAGCTATGGTAAGATATGCTGCTACTGAGTTAGGTGCTATGAATATTAGAGTAAATGCAGTATCAGGTGGTCCTATAGATACTGATGCACTTAAAGCATTTACAAACTATGAAGAAGTTAAACAAAAAACTGCAGAATTATCAGCTTTAAATAGAATTGGACAACCACAAGACTTGGCACAATCTTGTTATTTCTTATGTACTAATGATGCATCATGGATTACAGGTCACACTTTAATCGTAGATGGTGGGACAACTTTTAGATAATGTCAAAAGCACTAAATCTTCCAAATTTACTTGCTCTTTTAAGAATAGCATTAGCTCCGCTAATGCTTTGGTTTTTAGTTGGTAGAGATTCAAGTTTCTTTTCATCTTGGCACCCTAGCTGGCTAGACTATTTTGCTGGACTAATCTTTGTAATAGCTTCAGTTACAGATTTTTTTGATGGCTATATAGCACGTTCTTGGAATCAGATTACAAAACTAGGTGGAATTCTAGACCCTCTAGCTGATAAGATGCTTATGCTTGCAGGTTTTTTAGGTCTTATGGTAATAGATAGAGCCTCTGCATGGGCTGTATTTTTGATTCTTTCGCGTGAATTTTTTATCACAGGACTTAGAGTTGTTGCAGTTGCAGAAGGTAAAAATGTTGCCTCAACAATGGCCGGAAAAATAAAAACTGTAATTCAAATGATTGCCATAGGTTTTTTGATCATGAATTGGCCTTTTGCAACTGAACTTTTATGGGTAGCTGTAATATTAACAATATATTCAGGATATGAATATATAAGAGACTATTTTAAAAACTAAGGATATTTTTGGGTACTATAACTTTTCTACTGGTTCTTTCTTTCTTAGTCTTCTTCCATGAACTAGGACATTTTTTAGCAGCTCGATATTTTGGAATAAAAGTTGAAGTTTTTTCTATTGGTTTTGGGAAAAAAATTTTTTCTAAAAAATGGATGGGAACAAATTGGCAATTTGCAATAATTCCACTTGGTGGTTATGTAAAAATGAAAGGTCAAGATGATACGAAACCTGGTTTACAAGAAGCAGGAAATGATTCATACAATAACAAAAAACCTTGGCAAAGAATTATCATACTTTTTGCTGGTCCCTTTGCAAACTTTATTCTTGCTGCAATTTTATATTTTGCAATTGCTCTACTTGGAGCAAATGCATTAAGTCCAACTATTGGACAAGTTGTAGTTGACTCTCCAGCCCATAAGGCTGGATTAAAAGTAAATGATGAAATTTTAAGAATAAATAACAGTGACGTAAAACAGTGGAAAGATATTGGTAAACATATCATAAATTCGCAAGGTGCATTAAAGTTTTATATTAAAAGAGATGGGGTAATTATTAGCAAAGTAATAAGACCTCATATTAGTGATAGTGAAAATATTTTTAAAGAGAAAATTAAAAAAAGAATGATTGGTATTGCTCCAGCTCCAAAAATAGTGACGTTAAATATGACTCCTATTGAATCTTTAGTTTTTGCCTATGACACAACAATAGAATCATCAAAAATGATTTTTAAGGGTGTTCAAAAACTAATTCAAGGAGTAATTCCTAGTAGTGAAGTTGGTGGAGTTATAACAATAGGAAAAGTTATCTCTGATGCAAGTCAATCAAGTATTATTGCACTTTTAACAATTACAGCACTAATTTCAGTGAATTTAGGAGTTTTAAACCTTCTTCCAATACCAGCTCTTGATGGTGGACATATTATGTTTAACCTTTATGAAATCATTACAAGAAGAAAACCAAGTGATAAGGCATTTTTGTACTTAACAGTAGCAGGATGGGTAATCCTAGGTTCACTTATGTTTTTAGGTATCTATAATGATATCAATAGATTATTAAAGTAGGAGAATAGATGTTAACAAAAGAGTTAGCTGTAGAGAATTTAGATAGCGTAATAGAGAAAGTTGAAGCTGCAAGACTTCAAGTTTCACATCATCACATAGTAAAAATAATAGCTATTAGTAAATATAGCCAAGCCCAAGAAATAGCAACTTTATATAACGCAGGGCAAAGAGCTTATGGAGAAAATAAAGTACAAGACTTAAAAGAAAAAATAGAAAAACTTGAAGAGTTACCTTTAGAGTGGCACTTTGTAGGAAGACTTCAAAAAAATAAAATAAATAATCTAATTGATTTAAACCCCACTTTAATCCAATCTCTTGATTCTCTTGATTTGGCACTTGAATTAAATAAAAAACTTGAAGCAAAAAATAAAAAAATAAGTGCACTACTTCAAATTAATTCAGCCTATGAAGAGTCAAAAGCTGGTGTTATGCCAGAAGTTGCAATTAATACTTATAAAGAGATAATTGATTCTTGCCCAAACATTAGATTAAGAGGTGTGATGAGTATAGGTGCCCATGTTGAAGATGAAGATGTAATTAAAAAATCTTTTGAAACAACTAAGAAAATCTTTGATGAACTTCAACCTTTAGGTGCAAAATATTGTTCTATGGGAATGAGTGGAGATTTTGAGCTGGCTATTACCTGTGGTTCAAATATGATTCGTGTAGGTTCAAGTCTTTTTAAATAGACTTTTTTCTACACCTCTTCTACTTGATTGTTTGAAATGATTTAATTACACATTTTATTCTATTTTCAATATCACTTCCATCTTGCTTCATATAATCAGTTTGTATTTTATAAACTGTTTCATTATCTAAAATAAACTCAAAAACTAAATACCCTGCATATAGTTTTGAATCTTGATGCTTTTTGTTTTTATCATCTTTATCATTTTCATATATATAATAGTCTACAAGAACTTTTTTATCAGTTTTTATAATATTTTCTATATAAATATTTCTTTGTAAAATATCATTTGCTCTTTTCACATCAAAAAACTCTTTTAGACGAGTAGGCATAAAAACTGAATATTTTATACTAGATTTTACTTTATAATTTTTTGAAAAAAATAGTTTTTGAGCTTTTGATATTTTTTCTAAATTATAAATAGACTCAAAGGTTACAGTTTGTTTTTGACAAATAACTCTTTTAGACTTGATGTTTTTTTTGCTTATATTTGCATATATTCCATATGTAAAAAACAAAACTATTGAAATAATTATAAATAATAATATCTTATTCAAAGAAGTCCTTTTAGTGGCAATTTATTAAGGAGTATATTGAATAATATATAAGACTAATGTTAAAAAAATTATAAGTATTACTTATAGTATTGCTTCACCTAGCATACCAATAATAAAACCAATATTTACACCAATAGCAATTAGTTTTCTTTTTTTATAGTGCAATAAAGGTGCAATATCTTGAAAAATAATATACATAATTCCACCTGCAGAAAAGAGCATCAAAGATGATGTGATTTTCTCATGGGTATCTAAAAAGTAATATCCTAACAAAGAGAATAATAGCCCCATAAAACTTAAAACAAATAGTTGAAAAAGAGCTTTATATTTTGAGTGGTTTAACTTTCTAAGTTCCACATAGGAGTTGAAGGATTCAGGTAGATTTTGTAAAGCAATAAAAATAGATAACAAGATGCCAGTTTTATAATCATAAACAAAAACCGCACCCAAAGCTACAGATTCAGGTATAAAATCCAATAACATAGCTATTAACTGTGGTATTTTTAATCTATTTTTTTCAATAAACTTATCAAAATAGTAAAAACTAATTCCACCAAGTATAAAAAGAGTTGTACTAAATAAAATAGGTAGTTCTTTCATTCCTTTAGGAACTAAAACAAAAGAGATTGCTGATAGCATAATACCTGTAGCAAATGATATAAGATAATGAACAATAAGTTCTTTTATATCTTTATTATGTACCCTATTTTCAAAATAACAAGAAAGTAATCCACCAATAAATACAGTACTTCCAGCTAACAATGAAAATAGAATAATTTGAGAAAGCATCTTAATTCAATGAATTTTTGAACTTTTTCAACTCTTCTTCAATACTTGGAACTCTCATAAAATGTTCACCAATTAGAAATGCATCTGCTCCTATTTGGCTTAAATGTTTTATTATTTCAATATTACTTACTCCACTTTCTGCAACTATAATTTTACCATTTGGAATCATTGGTATTAGCTTTTCACAAAGGGTCATATCCATTTCCATAGTTTCAAGGTTTCTGTGGTTGATTCCTACAATATGTGCTCCACATTTCATGGCTTTTGTTAAATCTTCTTTATCATGAACTTCAACTAAAACTTCTAATCCTAAATGAAGTGCATACTCATATAACTCTTTTAAATC
This sequence comes from Arcobacter denitrificans (SeqCode), assembly GCF_048571185.1. GTDB lineage: Bacteria > Campylobacterota > Campylobacteria > Campylobacterales > Arcobacteraceae > Arcobacter > Arcobacter denitrificans. The sequence goes on from NZ_CP182350.1 coordinate 323,214, forward strand.
TTTTGTGGATAAACTTTTTGCAATAAGAAGTATAAAGTCAGCTCCATAAACTAAAGCCTCTACTATTTGATATTTATCTAAAATAAAATCTTTTCTTAATAAGGGAGTAGAAACATATCTTCTTATTTGAGTTAAATACTCTAAATTTCCTTGAAAATAGTGAGGCTCTGTTAATACTGAAATAGCATTTGCTCCATTTTTTGAGTACTCTTGGGCTATAAATATAGGATCAAAATCCTCTTTTATAACTCCTTTACTAGGACTTGCTTTTTTAACCTCAGCAATGATTCTAATTGGTTCTTCTTTAGTTGATGTAAGATAAGGCTTTACATCCCTTGGGGCATATGGATTAGAACTTAAACTTCTTCCAAGTAATTCAAGTGGCAAATCTTTTTTTCTTTTTTCCACATCTTCTAAAGTTCTTCTATTTATCTCATCTAAAATCATTTTTTACTACACTCCTTAATTTTCTTCCAATGAAACTTAATCTCACTTTCGTTTAGACCTACTTCATCAACAACTTTTTTCATAAACTTATAAGCCTCTGCACAATTTCCTAACTTATAATTAGCCCAAGCCTTTGAATCTAAATATGCTATATTGTTAGGAGCTTTTTCTAATGCACTTTCAACATACTTAAGACCTTTTTTAACATCAATATCATAGTCAATTAACAAATACCCTAAATAGTTTTGATAGACATGACTATCTAATACAGTTAATACATCATTAAACTTTTTAATAACAGTATTTAGTACTTTTTTCTTATTCTTTGCTGTCTCAAACTCTAAAATAGCTATTTGAGCAAGAAAATCAATATTACCATCTTCTTTATATAGTTTTCTCACTAATTTCAAAGCTTTTAGTGGCTGATTAGTTCTTTTATATAGATTGACTAATTTTACATTATCTATTTTTTCTTTTTCTAAAAAAGCTATTGCTTCATTGATATCTTTTTTTTCTATATATGTTATCAAAAGGTTATATGTTTTATTTGCCATATCTTTATTTCCAGCATCTCTATTATTTTGATATGAGCGTTTTAATACAGAGATAATACCATCTATATTATTTTGCTCTTGATAAATAGATACTAACTTTGAACAAACAATAGAATCACATCCATATAACCTAACATGAGTTTCAAGATATGCTAAGGCTTCAGCTTTTCTATTTAAGTATGCATATAATATATTTACTAGATTGAAAAGAGTATTTGAGTTATTGTTCATAGAGTATGAAGTCTCAAAATATGAAGCAGCTTTTGTGTACTCTTTTTTTACAAAATAAACATTTGCTAAAACTTCATAGTTTAGTGCAGTCTTATATTCACTTAAAAGTTTTTGAGCAACACTCAATGCTTTATCTGTCCTATTTAAGTTAAGTAAAGAGACACAATAGATTCTTGTTATTAATTCTTGTTTATCTATATCTTTTTCTAAATGACTTGGCGCTTTTTTTACTATATCATTAAAGTTACCAGTTGCAAGGGATGCTCTTAAATATTTTATAAAGTATTCATAATTATCTGTATTCTCAAAAAGTTTTTCATATAGAGCTCTTGCTTCATTTGTTTTATCTTGTTTCTCATACTCTAAGGCATATAAAATATATAAATCTTCATTGAAGTTCGCCTCTTTAGCAAATAAAGAAGAAATAAATATAAATATAACTAAATATCTTTTATAGCAGGACACTCTTCTTTTACCTCTTTAACTCTATTTTTAAAATAATCCCAAAAAGGGAAAGTTCTGCATTGTTTTGGTCTAGCCTCATAAATAGAACACTGTTTCTTTTCTAAATCAAAAAAAATACATGCATAATTATCTTCTGATAATTTTCTCTCATTTATAGAGTAGTTGTACCCTACTCTTCTTAAATAATTGTGTAGCAAATCTTCTAACTCTATATTTAGATGTTTTGCCAACTCTTCACGTTCACTTTTAGCTATCCAAATATAACCACTCTCACCTATGCAGCAATTACCTTCACAAGCATCGCAAGCTTTTGGATTAAAGCCATAAGTAAAACCATCTTGTTTTATTATTTCATTCATATTTCAACTTTTATACTATGAGTTGAAGATATTTTATAAATATCTTCAACCTCATTTGTAAAATCTTCCCCATCAAAAACGATGAGTGGACTTAAGACTTTCATCAAAGATTTTGAATTTTTTCTTGCATAAATTAAAACCAAAGTGGCATCTTTTCCTAGCTTTGGATGTACAAATTGTATTGACTCTATATTAAACTTAAACTCATTTAAAGTTAACATAATATCATTTAACTGCTTAACATCATAGCAGAAGAAAAACTTACCATTTTGATTTAATATTTTTGAAGTTTTTGATATAAAATCAACTAAAGGCATAGAGTCATTATATCTTGCTATTTTTATATTTTCATTTTCACTTTTTACTACACTACTATGATAAAAAGGAGGATTTGATACACATATATCAAATGACTTATCAAAATTTATCTCTTGATACTTTCCTTTATATATTTTTGAATCTATTTTATTGTTTTTAGAGTTTATTTTAGTTAGTTCTTGAAACTTCTCTTGAAGTTCACATTGATTTAGGTTTAGCTTTAGATTATCCCTTGCAACTAGAAGTCCAAGTATTCCACTACCACTGCCTATATCTAAAAGTTCACCTTTTACATTTTTAAAGATTTTTAAATTAGTATTTATAAAATGATGTAGAAAATGCGTATCACTGTTGTAACAATATCCATTATTGGGTTGATATAGAAGCAAAAATAGCCTTTTTAATTTTTGATATTGTACTAAAAACTCTCTAATAATATTTTGAAACTATTATTCAATTTATATAAAGATTTAGTCTTTATTAGATATTATTTTTAAATATTATTTAATATTTTTTTTTAATAGAAATAAAAGGAGATAAAATGAATGCAAAGGAAACTCCACAAAATGTTCCTGTATCCATAGATACAAAAAGATGCAAAGCTTGTGATATTTGTGCTTCCGTTTGTCCAGCAGGAGTTCTTGCAATGGCTTATGACTCTACTTCGACTCTTGGCTCAAAAGTTAGTATTATTTCTGAAGAGACATGTATTGGCTGCTGTGATTGTGAACTTGCTTGTCCAGATTTTGCTATTTCTATAGCAAGTAAACATGAGTTTAATTTTTCAAAACTTACTGAAGAAGCAAAGCAGAAAGCAAGAATACTAAAAGACAACAACTTTAGAATCAAGGATTAATAATGGCAAGAGAAATTATAAGTACAGGAAATGACTTATCAGCAATAGCATCAGTTGATGCAGGATGTGAATTCTTTTCAGGGTATCCTATTACTCCCTCAAGTGAAGTTATGCACACTATTTCTGACCTACTTCCAGCTTCTGGGGGAGCTGCAATACAAATGGAAGATGAGATAGCTGGTATTTGTGCTGCACTTGGTGCATCTATGAGTGGAAAAAGATCACTTACAGCTACAAGTGGACCTGGTATTTCACTAAAAGCTGAAAATATAGGTCTTGGTTTTATAGCAGAAGTTCCACTTGTAATTGTAAATGTTATGAGAGGAGGACCATCTACTGGACTTCCTACCCGTGTTGCCCAAGGTGATATTTTACAAGCAAAAAACCCTACACATGGGGATTATAACTCTATTACCTTATGTGCTGGGAATTTAGCTGAATGTTATACAGAAACTGTGCGAGCTTTTAATCTAGCTGATAGATTTATGCAACCTGTTTTTGTACTTCTTGATGAGACTATAGGACATATGAGTGGAAAAGCAATACTTCCTAGCCTTGAAGAGGTAAAAAAAGGAATTGTTCCAAGAAAAACATTTGAAGGTGACCCAAAAGAATACCAACCTTACAATGTAGCAGATGATCAACCAGCTGTTTTAAACCCTATGTTTAAAGGTTATAAATATCACTATACTGGGCTTCATCATGACTTCAAAGGACATCCTACAGAAGATGAAACTATGTGTTCAAACTTAATAGAGAGACTCTTTAGAAAAGTAGATGCACACCTTGATGAAATAGAATCATATGAAGAGTATGAACTTGAAGATGCTGATATTATGATTATTGCTTATGGTTCTTTATCACTAGCTGCAAAAGAAGCAGTTAATAGACTAAGAGAAGAAGGTATTAAAGTTGGACTTTTTAGACCAATAACACTTTGGCCAAGTCCTGCCAATAAAATAAAAGAGTTGTGTGATAAATTTGAAAAAGTATTAGTTTGTGAACTAAACCTTGGACAATATATTCAAGAAATCCAAAGAGTAAGTGGAAGATTAGAGTTTGAAACAATGTTTAAAGCAAATGGTAGACCCATTGCCCCACTTGAAATAGTAAAAAAAATCAAAGGAATGTAAGATGTCTTTTAATTATGATAAATATTTACGAATAAATAAAATGCCAACGTTATGGTGCTGGGGTTGTGGTGATGGAGTTATATTAAAAGCTTTGATTAGAGCTATTGAACAGCTTGGTTGGGATATGAATGATGTATGTGTTGTATCTGGTATTGGTTGTTCTGGAAGATTTTCTTCATATATGAACTGTAATACAGTTCATACAACACATGGTCGAGCAATAGCCTATGCAACAGGTATCAAAATGGCAAATCCTGATAAACATGTTATTTGTGTAACTGGAGATGGAGATGGTCTTGCAATTGGTGGAAACCATACAATCCATGGATGTAGAAGAAATATAGATATAAATCATATAGTTATAAATAACTTCATTTATGGCTTAACAAACTCTCAAACAAGTCCAACAACTCCACAAGGGATGTGGACTGTTACTATGAAAAGAGGAAATATAGATCCTACTTTTGACCCTTGTGATTTAGCAATAGCAGCAGGTGCATCTTTTGTAGGAAGAGAGAGTGTAAATGAACCTAAAAAGTTAGAAAGACTTTTTTCTAAAGGTTTAAGTCACAATGGATACTCATTTTTTGATATTTTTTCAAACTGTCATATAAACCTTGGAAGAAAAAACAAAATGAACTCTGCAATGGAAAATCTTAATTGGATAGATGAAATAACAGTTGCAAAAAATAAATTTGAGAAACTAAGTGATGAAGAAAAAGTTGGAAAATTTCCAACAGGTGTTCTAAAACAAGATGAAAATGCAGCTGAATACACAGACCTATACGAAAAAGTAAAAACTGCACAAAAAAACAAAACTACTGTAGAGTTATAAGGAAATATAATGAGTAAGATATTGATGAGATTTACAGGTGTTGGTGGTCAAGGTGTACTTCTTGCAGGTGCAATTTTTGCAGCTGCAAAAATCAATGCAGGAGGATATGGTCTAAAAACAGCCACATATACCTCACAAGTAAGAGGAGGAGCAACTGTTGTTGATATAACACTAGACGATAAAGAAATCCTATATCCATACGCAAATGATGGAGAGATAGACTTTATGCTATCAGTTGCCCAAGTCTCATATGATGAGTTTAAAGAGGGTGTAAAAGAAGGTGGAGTAATAGTAATAGAACCAAACCTAGTAAAACCTACCCAAGAAGATAAAAAAAGATGGAAAATCTACGAAATCCCAATCATCACAATAGCAAAAGAAGAAGTAGGAAATGTAATCACCCAATCAGTCCTAGCCCTAGCCATAGCTAACTATATGACAGGAGAGTGTGTAGATAATAAGATTTTGCGAGAAACTATGCTTTCAAAAGTACCAACAAAAGTACATGAGATAAACAATAAAGCCTTTGACTTAGGTTTGGAGTATGCTAGACAAGTGTCTGGCTAAATATTTTTAAGTATGTTAGATACTTGTCTAACATACTACCTTTTTATTTTATAGCTTCTAGAAATATCTTAAACTTATCCAATGATTTCTCTTTTTTAGACCAACGCTCAATCTCTTTTAAATCAATCTTATTTTTTTGAGCTACCCAAATAGCTTGGGACAAGCTTTGTTCATCTTTCCAATGATAATATGCAGCCAATCTATCTTTAATGCAATCAGTTGCACTTAGAAGTTTCAAAGTTCCATATTTAGTTGCTATTTCTTCAATTCTTTCTACTGGTGCATCACCAACTCCAAGTGGGCCAGATGGAAACTCAATAAAAAAAGGAGTTCCTTCATATATAAAATATTTGCCCTCTTCTTTAAAACCTAACTCATCCATCACTGCTTTTATTTTATAGAAAGTGTCATTGTATCTATTTATCAAATCTATATCATAAGAAGTATAATCACCTCTACTATATATCTCAACACAAGAACCACCTGATAAGACTACTTCAATTTTTTTTTCTTCTAGTTTTGTACAAATATAACTTGCCAATTCAGGCATAGACATACTTTTTATATCAATCATAATGGCTTACCTTGTCTTCGAGGTCTTTTTCTTATCATGATTAAAGACTCTTTTAATTCAGGTTTATAAAACTCTCTAGCTTTTAAAAGTAAATTTATAAGTTCTTCTAAAAAAGCATATCTATGATTGAAACTATAAACAACTGTTTTCCCCACTTTTTGACTAACTAATACTCCACCAAACTCCAATCTTTCAAGTTGTTTTTGAACAGGGTCTAAACCAATTTTGTAAAAATCTTTTATCTGAGTGGCATAACCTGATTCATTTGCTAAAATAAATTGTAATACTTGTTCTCTACATTTACTTCCCAATATTGCTTCTAACATATTATCCCTTAACCTATATAATAGTTTATATAACATACATTATATGTTAATATATTTATTTTGTCAATAGAAATTTATAAAAAATAATACTCATAAAAATACATGCAAACAAATTAATTAAAAATTAAGATAAAATTCAAAAATTTATAAAATAACAATAATTATAAATTTAGATAGGAAATTACAAGAAAAGAATCAAGATAAAACTCAGATTTTTGTTCAAATCAAGGCAGACAAAATGTTAATAAAGGAGCATACTTTTAGTATGTGACTGCAATTAATATTGCAGTCGAACGCAGAAATTGTATAAAAAATGAGTTTTTATTTTATGTATGTTCGGTAAGTGTTGATTTTATCTTCCAATCTTTTCGATAAAAATGGATTCGCATTTTTCAAACAGCTAAGTATAAACTTCGATTCTTGAAAATAACTATAAATCTTCTCATTGTCCCAAGATGCTGGTGGTTTTTGTAAGTTTGAAATTCTATCTGCTAATTTTACACATTGTACTGCGTAGTTTTGAGTTAGTATTCTATTTATACTATCAGCCATTTGCTGTTTTTTTGACTCTATTGTTGGGTCTTTTGTTAAGGCTTCTACTCCACTTGCAATCTCATCACCAAACTCTTCAATTAGTTCACTAATAGTTACATTCGTATCTTCTAACACATCATGAAGTAGTGCTACAGATATTGCGAAATCTGCATCTTCTATTTGTACATTACCTTGCTCACAGGCATGCATCATCTCCATTGCAACAGCTGTGAGATGAGTAAGATAAGGCAAACCAAGTGGTGTTTTTTGTTCACCATGTACTTTTGCAGCATAGTTTAGTGCTTTTAGGTATTTTTCTTGTGAAAACATTACTTTTCCTTTTCTTTTTTGTTTTGCCTATGTTTATTGTTTATTATATTATCTGATTTTGAAAAAGCAATTAAATCTTCAGCTGTTATAATTTTTTCAGATAACTTTGATATTGACTCTTTTAAAATATAACTTGTGCTTAAAGCATCACTATAGGCTCTGTGTTGAGTATCTATATTTATATGCAATAAATCCTTTAAAAAATCCAATCCATACCTTTGTGCCTCTATAGTTCTTTTTGCTAAATCAATAGTACAAAGTTTTCTATTTTGTAGTTCACCTAAATTGTATTTCTTAAAGGACTCAGAGATAAATCTATAATCAAACTTGATATCATGGGCAACAAAAACATCATCTTCTAAAAATATCTTAAACTCTTCAAGAACAGTCTTTAAAACAGGAGCATCTTTTAACATAGAGGGAGTTATATTTGTCACTTCTTGAATATAAGGTGGAACATCTTTTGCGTAAACTAGGGATTCATATCTATCTATTATCTGCCCATTTTTAAGCTTAACTGCCCCTATTTCTATAACTTGTCCATTTTTTACATTACTTCCATTTGTCTCAATATCAACTATACAAAAAACTTGTTCAAACAAAGAGTTTTCATTTGTCTTTAAAAATACTTTATCTTCTATTATTTCTAAGGGTAAGCCATTTGAAAGAAGAAGTTCAAGTTCTAAAAAAGCATCATCAAAAAACGTGTGTTTGAGTGACTCAATTAAGATAAGTAGTTCATCTAAACTACTTAATCCTTTTTTTATTTTTGATACAATAATATCACTGTTTGATGGTAAAGTTTGCTTCTTAGATTTCATGGGCAACTTTTATAAAGTCTATCATTTTTTGTCTATCTTTTTTACCTTTACTTTGTTCTACTCCACTGCTAACATCAACACCATAAAAGCCAAAGCCTTTTAACTCAAGTAAGTTTTCAGCTTTTAATCCGCCAGCAATAATTATTTTAGAACAATCAACTTCCTCAAACCAATCAAGAGCTATACGCTTGCCCTCACCTCCAAAACCTGGAACAAAAGCATCTACTAACATAAAGTTATCTTCTATCTCTTCTAAGTCATCTTTTGAAGCTATTCTTTCAACTTTTACATGTTTTATTTCTAAATTATCAAACTCTGTGGTATCTTCGTCATCGATGATTTGTGCTAGTTGCATATGGGCAACTCTACAAATATCATTAATATGTTTTGATGACTCATTTACAAAAAGTCCTACTGTTTGTATAAAAGGAGGAAGTTGCTCAACTATTTTTTTAGCATCAATAGGTCTAATATATCTAGGACTTGGTTCATAAAATACAAATCCTAGAGCATCAGCCCCTGCATTAATAGCATCAATAGCATCATCTAAGTTTGTAATACCACAAATCTTTACACGCATCTTTTATACCTGAAGACTTTTTATAGCTTTTGAATAGTCATCTTGAGAGAAGACAAAAGAACCTGCAACAACAACATCTACTCCTGCAGCTTTAAGTTCATGAATATTTTTATCA